>JBDTNY010000018.1:0-35129 GCA_039933515.1 Actinomycetota bacterium | reverse complement strand
GCACAGGGGGCCGTCGCATCGTCGACGTCACAGACCGCGTCACTCGGTTCGCGGCGGAGGCGGGAGGCGCTGGACTCCTGCACGTGTTCCTCCCCCACGCCACCGCTGGCGTTGCCCTGATCGAGACCGGCTCGGGCACCGAGGCCGATCTCGAGGAAAACCCTCGGGCGGGTCCTTCCCCGCGACGATCGCTATCGCCATCGGCACGGCTCGCTCGGCCACGGCGGCGACCACGTGATGCCGGCCTTGATCTCGCCCAGCTTGGTGCTCCCCGTCGTCGGGGGCGAGGTCCTGCTGGGGATCTGGCAGTCGGTCGTGGTCGTCGATCCGAACCACGAGAACGATACGCGCACCGTGCGGCTGAGCTTCCTCGGCGCCTAGAGGTATTGCCCAGGCGTGCGATCGCGTCCCGTGGCCGAACGCACAGCCTGCACGTCGCGCTCCCGCAGGAGCACGAGGTCCTCTCCATCGAGATCGACCTCGAGACCGGACGCCGGAAGGAACAGCACGTGATCACCTGGAACCGCCACCCGCACGTCGGGGCCCACGAGCGTGACGTCGGCCCACTGGAGGCGCTTGGGGGCGGGCATCGCGGTCGCCGGGATCAACAGCCCTCCCGAGGACGTGCGTTCCCCCGCGCCCGGAACGCGCACGACGAGCCGGTCGCCGGTGAGCCGTAACTCCGCAGGGTCGCCGGACCTGATACCGCGAGCCCGACGTGGTTTTGGAGAGGTCTTCTTCGCGGGAGGTTTCGAACCGTCGGCTGGGGCCATGTCGGCCAGAGTGTAACGAGCGGCACCGGGTACCATGCGCCCCGTGAAGACGACGAAGCTGCTCTCGCGCGCCGAGGCGACCCTGAAGGCGTCGCCCGCGATCGACCACTGGCAGAAGGATCGTGAATCGATGGAGGCGGAGGAACTGCTCCTGCACGTGCTGGGGGACGATCTCGACCCCGACGGGGAGATCCCACCGAAGGCGCGCGAGCGGTTCGAGGCGCTCGTGGCACGTCGGGCCGGCGGCGAGCCGATCCCCTACATCAAGGGGTATTCGACGTTCCGCGACATCGAGCTCATCGTGAAGCCCGGGGTCTTCGTTCCCCGCGACTCGTCCGAGTGGCTCGCCGAGCAGGCGGTCCGCCGTCTGCGCGGTCGCAAGCGCCCGGTCCTGGTCGATCTGGCCACGGGCGGCGGCACGATCGCGCTCGCCGTGGCCGACGAGGTCCCCAAGGCCGATGTCTACGGAACGGATGTCGCGGGCGACGCCGTCAAGCTCGCGCGCAGGAACGCGAAGCGCCTCGGGCTCGCCGCAACCTTCGTCAAGGGCGACCTCTTCGAGCCACTCCCGCCGCGCCTGTGGGCGGAGGTCCACGTGATCACCCTGCACCCGCCGTACGTCGCGCGCGGCGAGATGAAGGACCTCCCCGATGAGATCCGCGAATGGGAGCCCGCGCACACGCTCACCGACCGGAGCGTCGATGGGCTCGGGTTGCTCCAGCGGGCCACCGACGAGGCCCCGGCCTGGCTCGCTCGCAAGGGATGGCTGCTCGTCGAGGTGAGTCCCGACCGAGCGAAGGCAGTCGCGCGCGTGCTGACGAAGGCCGGGTTCCGCGATGTCGAGCGCACGAAGGGCGGAGACCTGAGGGTCACGCGCGTGGTCGTCGGCAGGCGGCCGGCTTGACGGACGTGACGCAAGAGACCGGGGCGTCCGAGCCCCGCGCGGCTCCCTACGGGACATGGCCCTCGCCGATCGGCGCGTCGATGCTCGCGACCGCCGGGGTCGACCTGATGGAGCCGTGGCTGGAGGACGGGTCCGTCTACTGGCTGGAGGGTCGCCCCGCTGAAGGGGGCCGGCAGGTCGTGGTGCGGGGCGACGCCTGGTCATCCCCGACGGACATCACGCCGCAAGGGTTCAACGCGCGGACGACGGTGCACGAGTACGGCGGCGGTTCCTACGTCGTCCATCGCGGAACCGTGTACTTCTCGAACTTCGCCGATCAGCGCCTCTACGCGCAACCCGAGGGTGGCGCCCCCACGCCGATCACGTCCGATTCGAGCGGCCGGCACCGCTACGCCGACTGCAGGGTCACGCCCGACGGTTCCCTCTTGGTGTGCGTACGAGAGCGCCACGAGGATGACGGGGTGGTGAACGAGCTCGTGGCGGTCCCGACGACCGGCGGCGACGTGCGCACGATCGTCGGCGGGCGCGACTTCTTCTCGGCCCCCAGGGTCGCACCCGACGGATCGAAGCTGGCCTGGCTCTCGTGGGACCTTCCCTGGATGCCGTGGGACGGATGCGAGCTCTGGGTGGGCGACCTGGGGGCCGATGGCGCGGTGACGAACGCGCGTCGCGTGGCCGGTGCCGACGGTCAGGAAGCCATCGTGCAGCCGGAGTGGGGTCCCTCCGGCGAGCTGCATTTCGTGAGCGACCGGTCCGGCTGGTGGAACCTCTATCGCGATGAAGACGGCGGGGCCGCGGCCCTGCATCGAGCGGACAAGGAGTTCGGGGGTCCGCTCTGGCTCTTCGGTGCCTCGAACTACGCCTTCCTCGGCGATGGGCGGATCGCCTGCCAGTACGCGAGTGAGGGCGTGTCCCACCTCGCCGTGCTCGATCCTGCCTCGGGCGAGCTGCTCGACCTCGATCTGCCGTACACGGCCTTCGACTACCCCTGGCTCCACGCCGAGGGATCGCAACTCGTCTTCGTCGGGGGCGCCGCGTCGATGCCGATGCAGGTCGTCTCGCTGGACTTCGTCTCGCGCGGCGTCGAGGTGCTGCGCGAAAGCATGGCCCTCGACCTCGACCCGGAGATCTTCTCGTCGCCCAGAACGATCGAGTTCCCCACCGAGGGCGGTTTGACCGCCTTCGCGCACTTCTACCCGCCGCATCATCCTGGGTTCAGGGCGCCCGAAGGGGAGCTCCCTCCGTTGATCGTGATGAGCCACGGGGGCCCCACGAGTGAAGCGAACGCCGAGTTCGACCTGAGCAAACAGTTCTTCACGAGCCGGGGCTTCGGGGTCGTCGACGTCAACTACGGCGGAAGCACGGGGTACGGCCGGGCCTATCGCCGGCGTCTCAACGGGAACTGGGGCGTCGTCGACACGATGGATTGCATCAACGCGGCCCGATCCCTCGTCGAGGCGGGCGAGGCCGACGGCGAGCGGCTCCTGATCCGCGGGGGGAGCGCCGGCGGCTACACGACGCTGTGCGCGCTGACCTTCCACGACGTCTTCGCCGCAGGCGCCAGCTACTACGGCATCTCCGACCTCGAGCCGTTCGCGACCGGCGATACGCATAAGTTCGAGTCCAGGTACGAGCACACGCTGGTGGGGCCGTTCCCCGAGTCGATCGATCTCTACCGGGCGCGCTCACCGATCCACTTCGTGGACCTGATCTCGTGTCCCATGATCTTGTTGCAGGGCGACGAGGACAAGGTGGTTCCGCCGTCGCAGTCCGAAGTCATGGTCGCGGCCCTCGCGGCGAAGGGGTTGCCCCACGCGTATCTGCTCTTCCAGGGGGAGCAGCACGGGTTCCGCAAGGCCGAGACGATCCGCCGCGCCGCTGAAGCGGAACTGTCGTTCTACGCCCAGATCCTGGGATTCGAGCTCGGCGACACGATCGAGCCGGTCGAGATCACGCGCTCCTAGGTCCTCGGTCCCCTGCGCGAAGGGCCTTCCGGCCCGCCGCCCTGATGCCGGCTCCGCCGAATATGGCAGGACGCCATCGAAGGGTGTGTGAGCCGTGACGAGCGCGACGAAGACGAAGGCATCGCAGGTATCGAAGGCGGCGCGCCAGGAGAAGGAGCGCCGCGGCCGCCAGCGGAGGGTGGCCGCCGGTGCGCTCGTCGCCCTCGCGGCCGCCGTCGTGATCGGCGCCGCGTTGCTGAGCGGCGGCGATGATGGAACCGGCGGTACCGGACCGGCAGCGTCGGGCGACGTGACGATCGATCGAGCCGCGGGGCCACAGCTCCAGGTCGGCGACAAGATCCCCGCCTACACGGCCCCCATGCTGGGCGGGGGCACAATGACCTGGGACGCCTACGCGGGCACCCCCACCGTGCTCTCGATCTGGGCGCCGTGGTGCCCGCACTGTCAGGTGGAGCTTCCGCGACTGTCCGCCGGGGTCGACGCACACCCGGGGATCCAGATGGTCTCCGTCGCGACCGCGATCGGGCTGAACCCGGGTCCCACGCCCGAGGAATACCTCGCCTCGGAGGGGCTGACCTTCCCGGTCGGGCTCGATGACGGGAGCGGGACGATCCTCCACGGGATGGGTGTGGAGAGTTTCCCGACCACCTACTATGTCGACGAAACGGGAACGGTCGTGGACATCACCGTCGGTGAGGTGCCGCCCGATCAACTCGGACGGATACTCGACGATCTGGCTCCGGGAGGCCCGTAGGCCCCGGATGGGTTCGCGAACGAACCGACGAGACAGCGTGCCCACAACCCGCGTACCCTGCTCCCTGCGTATATTCGGAGTATCCGGGCTCAGCGCCCGGAGCACCAACGTGTGGAGAGTGGAGAGAGAGGGGGCTTTGCGCATGAAGAACGCGATGCGCTGGATCGCCGTCGTGGCGGTGCTGGGTGTGCTCGCGGCGGCGTGTGGCGGAAACGGCACGTCGAACGAGCCGACATCGGCGGCGCCGACCGGGACCGACATCCCGACGGGCGGCACGATCAACATGGCGGCCGTCGGCGACGTGAGCGCCGCGTTCGACCCGGCGAAGGAGTACTACCAGCTTTCCTTCGAGTACTTCCGTTGCTGCTTGCTCCGCAACCTGTACAGCACGAACGGCCAAGAGGTCGCGCAAGGCGGGTCCGAACTGCGCCCCGACCTCGCTACCGACATGCCCTCGATCTCCGAAGACGGTTTGACGTGGACGATGACCATCAAGCAGGGCATCCACTACGCACCGCCCTTCGAGAACGTCGAGATCACGGCAGGCGACTTCGTCCGCGCGATGGAGCGTGAGGCCGATCCGGCCGCGAGCTCCGGCGGTTACAGCTTCTACTACTCGGCGATCGAAGGGTTCGACGACTTCGGTGCCGGCAAGGCCAAGTCGATCTCGGGCATGACCGCGATCGACGACTACACGCTCGAGATCAAGGTGACCGAGCCGACGGGCGACCTCGGGTGGCGCATGGCCATGGCTTCGGCATCGCCGATCCCGCCGAGCGACGCCGGCCCGCTGGGCGCAGCCGAGGGCCACACCAAGGACTACGGCCGTTACCTGGTGGCCTCGGGTCCGTACATGTTCGAGGGCGCTGACAAGATCGACTACTCGGTGCCGGCCAAGGATCAGAAGCCGGCCTCGGGGTACATCCCCGGCCGTTCGATCGTCCTGGTCCGCAACCCCTCATGGGATCCGGCCACCGACGAGCTCCGCGCCGCCTACGCGGATCGTCTCGAGGCCACGATCGGCGGTGACGTCGAGGACCTCTACGCGCAGGTGAGCACCGGCGACCTGGACTACGTCCTGGATGCCGCGCCACCCGCGAACGTCCTGAAGGACTACAGCACGAACCCGGACCTCCAGAGCCTGCTGTTCATCCACCCGCAGAACGCGGTCAGCTACACCTCGATGAACCTGGGCGTCGCGCCGTTCGACGACGTGCACGTGCGAAAGGCGGTCAACTGGGCCTGGAACAAGGCTGGTGGACGCCAGATCGCGGGCGGTCCTCTGGTCGGCGTGAACGCCGGGCACATCTTCCCCGACGGGCTGCTCAACAACCTGCTCAAGGACTACAACCCATACTCGACGCCCGATGACTCGGGCGACGTCGAGAAGGCCAAGACCGAGATGGCGCTGTCCAAGTACGACACGAACCAGGACGGCGTCTGCGACGCACCCGAGTGCAGCGGGATCCTCGCGATCACGTCGACGACGCAGCCCGCTCCAAAGATCGCCGCGCTGGTCAAGGAGACCCTCGCCGCGATCGGGCTGCAGATCGAGGTCAAGGCTCTTTCGACGACCACGATGTACGCGAAGTGCAACAACCTGCCCGAGGCCGTGCCGATCTGCCTTTCGGTCGGCTGGATCCAGGACTACCCCGACGCCTACACGTTCGGCCCGCCGTTGTTCGGCGGTTCGGACTACGGGGCGCTCTACCCCGGGTGCTGCAACTACAGCGCACTGGGTGCCACCTCGGGCGAGCTGGCGGAGTGGAACTACTCGGTCACGTCGGTGGCGACCGTCGACGACAAGCTGTCCGCGTGTTCCGCGTTGGCCGTCGGCGACGAGCGCACGCAGTGCTGGGCCGACCTCGACAAGTACCTGATGGAAGAGGTCGTCCCGTGGGTGCCGAGGACGTTCTCGAACTCCACCGAGATCGTGTCATCGAACATCGCCAACTTCAGCTACGACGAGTTCGGCGGGTTTGCGGCGCTCGATCGTTTCGCGACCACGAACAGCGCATAGGGCACGGACCGAACGAACAGGGGTTCACACGAACGGGGGGCGGGCGACCGCCCCCCGTTCGTTACGTCAGGGAGCGGCCGCTACTAAGCGTCCTCAGCCGCCGATCATCGACATGCTGCGAGCCGGCTGCACGAAGTCGGCGTGGTCGATGCGGTGCCCGGACCACTTCCGCCAGATGTCGCCACGGATCAAGGCGATCAACTCGGCGTCGGTAGCACCCGCACGCATGGGTGCCCGCAGGTCGGTCTCCTCCAGCGCGAACAGACACGAGCGAACTTGGCCCTCGGCCGTGAGCCGCAGCCGATTGCACGTTTCGCAGAACGGCTCGGTGACCGCGCCGATGACGCCGATCCCGCCCGGCTCGCCGTCGGCGAACCGATATACCGTGGCGGGCTCCGACCCATGGGCGGTCGTCTCGAGCGGATACGTGGCATCGATCGCTTCGAGGATGCGGGCCGCCGGAACCACCTTCGCGCGCTCCCAGGCGTGCTGGGCGTCCAGCGGCATGTATTCGATGAACCGTACCTCGTAGCCCGTGGCACGGGACCAGCGGGCGAAGTCGACGACCTCGTTATCGTTCGTACCGCCGATCACGACGACGTTGATCTTGATCGGTGTGAGCCCGGCGGCCTCTGCCGCCTTCAGACCGGCCAGCACCTTGTCGAGCGCGTCGCGGCGTGTCATCTCCTTGAACCGATGCCGCAGCAACGAGTCGCAGGACACGGTGGCGCGATCGACGCCCGCGTCGGCCAGCGGGGCGGCGAGCGTGTCGAGGAGCACGCCGTTCGTCGTGAGGGAGATGTCCAGATCGGGTCCCACCTCGCGGAACATCTTCACCAACGTCGGAAGGTCGGCGCGGACGAGCGGCTCGCCGCCAGTGACCTTGATCGACCCAACCCCGAGTTCCACGAAGATCGCCAGCAATCTCGTGAGCTCTTCGAACGACAAGATCTCGTTCTTCGGCAGCCAGGCCATCCCCTCGGCGGGCATACAGTAGGTGCAGCGGAAGTTGCACCGGTCGGTCACCGAGATCCGCAGATCGTTCGCGACCCGGCCGAACGTGTCGACGAGCGGGCCTTCGGAGGGGGCCGGCTCAGTGGGTGGCTGCCATGGCATCAGACGCCTAGCCTACCCGCCGCGCCGCATTCGCACGAGGCCCGCGTCCCGCCGTGGCGCGTCCCCATGGACGGAGCCGTATCTGGCACGATAGGCACATGGACGAGCCCGCCGCAGCCGTGGTCACGATCTCGGACGGGGTGACGCACGGGACCCGTGAAGACGCCTCTGGCGATCTCGTCGAGGCCATGCTCGCCGAGTCGGGGTTCGACGTGCGCCGCCGGGTCGTCGTGCCCGACGAACGTCCCGATATCGAAACCACGCTCCAGTCCTTGGCCGGGACGCACCGACTGATCGTGACGACCGGCGGCACGGGGTTCGGTCCCCGCGACGTCACGCCGGAGGCGACTCGCGCGGTGCTCGACCGCGAGGCGCCGGGGCTCGCCGAGCTGATGCGCTCCGCGGGTCTTGCGGCGACGCCGATGGCGGCGCTCTCCCGGGCGGTGGTCGGCAGCAGAGGGTCGACGCTGATCGTCAACCTTCCGGGCTCGCCCAAAGGCGTGCGGGAGTCCCTCGCCGCGATCCTTCCCGTCGTCCCGCACGCGGTGGAGCTGCTCGGCGGCGGCACCGGGGCGCATCCGACGGGTCATGCCCACCGGCACCCGGAGCCGGTGCAACCGCCCGTGACCGCGCCCGATCCGCGCCGTGTCCGAGGGCGCCGGGTCGAGGCCACCGCGGTGAGGGTGACGGGCGAACCACCGTGTCGCGTGGGAGCCCGGATGACGGTCGAAGCGGCCGGTCCGGTTCACGGCACGCTGGGGTGCGCGGAATTCGACGCCGCTGCGGTGTTGGCGGCGGCAGAAGTGGGTGCCGCAGGTGAGCCACAGACACGGGTGCTCACCCATGAGCTCGGTGACATCGAAGTGTTCTTCGAGCCGCTCAACACGGCCTCGCGGGCAGTGATCGTGTCGGCCACCGAGGTGGCGCGTCTGCTGATGGGGCATCTCCGTGCCCTCGGGTTCCAGCCCGAGCTGGTCGAGCCGCGAACTGAGCGTCTGCTGAGGGGGGAGCACGCGATCGAGGCACTCGACGCGGCCGCCTTGACGGGCGACGACGTGGTGGTCCTCACGGATCACGACGCGCCCGGCGTGACCGCGACCCTCGCTGCGGCGCTCGCGACCGATGTCCGGTTCATCGGTGTGATGGGCTCCCGGCGCCACGTCGGTCCCTATGTGTCGGAGCTTCGCGCGATGGGGTTCGGTGACGATGACCTGGCGCGGATCCGTTCACCGCTGGGGCTCGATCTGGGTGGTCGAAAGCCCCAGGAGATCGCGATCTCGATCGCTGCCGGAATCGTCGCTGACGCCCATGGGCGCGAGGGCGGTTGGCTGGATCGATGAGCGTCGTACCCGCCGCCTTGCGCGAGGCATAGATGACGCGAGACGCGCCACCGCTGGCACGTCGCAGCGCCTTCACGGTGTTCATCGCGTTCGCCGCATCGATCAGCGCGCTCACCGTGGCCGGTACGCGACCACCGCCACCCCCGATCGACCCCACCGGCCTCCCGCCGAACGTGGTCCTGATCGTCAGTGACGACCAAACGTACGACAGCCTCCCCTCCCGGCCGGCATCGATGCCGTGGCTGCAGGCGCAGATCGCCGACACGACCGGGAGATGGCTGTGGTTCCCGAACGCGTTCCTCAGCACGCCGCTGTGCTGTCCCTCCCGGGCCACGATCTTGTCCGGTGGATACGCGCACCACACCGGCGTTGAGGGCAACGGCGACGGCGTGCACTTCGATGAGACCGACACCCTCGCGACCCGTCTCGACGACCTCGGCTACGAGACGGCGCTGATCGGCAAGTATCTGAACGAGTACCCCTGGGCGCGGGGTCCCTACATCCCTCGCGGCTGGGACCGATGGGTGGGCAAGCGCAATACCGACAAGGGCACGACGTACGAAAGCTACAACCTGATCGACCAGGGCGTGCCGCTCTTCGTGGGCGACTACCCCGATGGCTACGCGACGGACCGGCTCGGTGATTACGCGCTCGACTTCCTGAAGAGTCAGCCGCGCGACCGGCCGTACTTCCTCTACTTCGCGCCGAGCGCACCCCATGCCCCGTGGATCCCCGCTCGTCGTGACCGTGGCAGCTTCGCTGATACTGCCGTTCCGGTGGTTCCCCGCCGCGCGATGAACTCGGTCGAGGGAGCCCCCCCCTGGGTGGAGGCGCTGCATCCGATCGACGGCCGTACCGCGGCGCAGCTCGTGCGCTGGCGCCGCCGGGAGGCCGAGACTCTCCTCTCGCTAGACGACGTGGTCCGCCGGATCGTGCAGGAGGTGCGTGCCCGCGGCGAGCTCGGCCGAACCGTGTTCATCTTCATGACCGACAATGGGTGGTCGTTCGGCCAGCATCGCTGGGTGGGCAAGCGCTGTGCGTACGACCCTTGTATCCGGACACCACTCGCGATCAGGTCGCCGTGGATCGACGCCGCCACGCTGGACCAGCTGGTTTCGAACGTCGACATCGCCCCGACGATCGCCGCGCTCGCCGGCACCACCGCTCCGATCGACGATGGCGTCAGCCTTGCACCGCTGCTGAGGGGAGAGACGACCCAGGCGACCGCACTTCCGCGCGATGGGATCTTGATCGAATGGGCGGGCGATGCTGACGTGCCTGCCTGGCAGGGTGTTCGAACCGCGAACTTCGCCTACATCGAGACCGAAGGTGGATCGGTCGAGCTGTATGACGTGGGGGGCGCGATCGGCTCCGCGGACCCTTGGGAGCTCAACAACCGAGCCGCGGACCCGCGATACTCGCGGGTCCGCGCCGAGCTGGCGGCGCGGCTCGAGGTGCTGCTCGGAGAAACCGGGCAAAGGTAGACTCCTGCGTCGTGGACCAACGACCCGGATCCATCATCCGACCAGCCTCACCTCGTCGACCGACCCGTCAGCAGATCGCGAGACGGCGTGCCTTCGTCGCGATCGTGGTCGTGGTCGTGCTGTTCCTCGTCTGGCAGCTCTGGCCGTCGAGCGGGACGGGGATCGACGTCGCAAGCCGCTCGCCGAGCAAGGGCCACGGCAGTGGCCAGGGCAACGGGAGCGGCAAGCTCGGGCTGATCGTGCCGGGCGACAACCCGATCGAGCACGTCATCTTCATCGTCAAGGAGAACCGCACGTTCGACCACTACTTCGGGTCCTACCCCGGCGCTGACGGGGCGACCGTTGGCAAGACCCTGTCGTGCACCGACAACGTCTGCGTTCCCGGCGATGATGTCCCGCTCAAGCCTGCCCCCTACATCCAACCGCACGACATCACGCACGGGTTCGCGTCAGGGTTGTATGCCATCAACGGCGGGGCGATGAACGGGTTCAACATCATCGGCGAAGGCCAGGACCTCTCGGGCTACGTGCAACATTCGCGGAAGTCCCTGCCGAACTACTGGGCCTACGCGGACCGCTTCGTGCTCGCCGACCGCTTCTTCACGTCGATGTACGGACCCACCTTCCCCGAGCACCTGTACACCGTGGCGGCACAGTCGAACGGGGTCGTCGACAACAAGACGAACGCCGATACGACCGGCAACTACTGCGACGACCCCCTCGAGTACACGAAGCGCTTCCCGATGAGCCAGCTGTCGGGCGACGACATCTCCCGGATCATGAAGCTCGAGGACGACATCACGGCCGAGATCCCGGATCAGCTGATCCGCATCGCGAACTATTGGGAGGACACCCGGACCTGCTTCAACATCAAGGTGCTTCCGGACAAGCTCGAGGCCGCCGGGGTCAGCTGGAAGTACTACGCGAAGCCCGACGTTTGGATGAACGGGCTGCAGTCGATCAGGCACGTCCGCTACGGACCGATGTGGGACAAGGTCGTGGACCCCGACACGTTCATCTCCGACGTCGGGTCGGGGGACCTCCCCGCCGTTTCCTGGTTGATCCCACCGGAGGGCCTGAACGAGCATCCGGGTGAGGGCGTGAACGTCTGCTCGGGTGAGAACTGGACCGTTGAGCAGATCAACGCGGTGATGCAGAGCGACGTCTGGGAGTCCACGGCGATCGTGCTGATCTGGGACGACTTCGGGGGGTTCTACGATCACGTGAAGCCGCCGCACTACGACATCATGGGCCTGGGACCGCGTACCCCGGCGCTCATCATCTCTCCCTGGGGACGGCAGGGCGACAATCCCGACGGCGGCTACATCGACCACACGACGTACGAGTTCTCGTCGGTCTTGAAGTTCATGGAGGACCTGCACGGCCTCAAGCCCCTCACCGAACGCGACGCCCAGGCGAACCCACTGCGAGGAGCGTTCGACTTCACGCAGGAGCCACGGCTCGACCCGTTGATCTTGAAGCCGCGCGACTGTCCGTCGTCGTAGCTGCCGTCCGGCTCAGCTGGCCGCCGGCTCCACCCAAGCCACGTCGGGCAGGCCGGCCGCGACCTGATCACGCCAGAACGCCTGCCCCTCCTCCGGCAGCGTGTAGATCGGGTCGAAGTACACGTACTCGCGACCGAGGGCCTCGGGGTCGTCGAACTCGATCCCGGTCCGATAATTCTTCGTCCAGGTGGAGATGCCCCGGGTTCGGTCGTAGTCCTTCAGCATGTGGACCCAGCGCTTGCCCACGAATGGCACGTCGCAGATCACGCGCGGTGTGGCGAACCCGGGCATGTATCCGAGCAGCGCGTATTGGAGATCCTGTGCCTCGGCCACCGAGGTGCGCCAGTGCTCGGCGCTCGGGATCATGTCGCACATGTAGAAGTAGTACGGCATGATCTTCGCGTGATCGAGGAGCATGAAACACAGCTCCAACAGGTCGCCGGGGGAGGTGTTGACCCCCCGCAGCAGTACCCCTTGGTTACGGACGTCGCGGAACCCGGAATCGAGCACCATGCGCGCGGCCCGACCCACGAGCGGCGTCACCTGCTGCGCGCAGTTCACGTGCGTGTGGACCGCGATGTCGACGCCGCGCTCGACGGCCGTCGCTCCCATCCGAGCGAACGCGGCCTTGACGTCGTCCTGCAAGAAGTGCTGCGGGATCCCCATCAGCCCCTTGGTGGCCAGGCGGATGTCGCGGATGTTCTCGATGTCGAGGAGCTTCATCACGAAGTCCTCCAGCCGCTTGATCGGGACGTTGGCCATGTCGCCGCCCGAGACCACGACGTCGCGGACCTGCGGGGTCTTCCGCAGGTACTCCAGCATCAGGTCCCAGCGCTCGTTCTGCTTGATCTCGAACTTGTACTTGAGCACCTGGAGCGTGTCGTTGCCCACGAGGTCCATCCGCGTGCAGTGTCCGCAGTACTGGGGGCACGTGGGGATCAGCTCGGCGAGCACCTTCGTCGGGTACCGATGCGTGAGGCCCTCGACTGCCCACATGTCTGCTTCGTGCAGCGAGTCGCGGGATGCCATCGGATGGCTCGCCCACTCGGTCTCTCGCTCTGAGAATGCGGGCGCCATGTACCGGCGAACGCGGTCGGCTCGCAGATCGCCTTCCTGCATCGTGTTGATCATCTGGGGCGGGAGCAGCATCGACATCGTCGCGCGCTCCTGCTGGTCGCGCTCGATGTCGGCGAGGAGCTCCTCGGAAAGGAGATCCCCGAGCGTCTCTTTGAACTCCTTGAGGTTCTTCACCGAGTGGGCCCGTTGCCACTGCGCGCTCTCCCACTGTTCCTTCGTCACGTCTCGATAGCCGGGAAGCCGGGTCCAGTCAGGCTCTTCGTACGCCCGATCGAGCGGGTATCGGAAGGGCTGGTCCTCGGCCGCATGCGCGTGTGACGCGCGGTGCGCCGGTCGGTCGGTTGGGGCCGTCGGCAAGGACTCAACGCTCATGGCACACCTCCACGGTGGTGATCGGCCGCGCACGGCAGGTCCCTGAGGGGCCATGGCGCGCGGAACGGACGTTCAACGGTGAGATCGCATCATACCCGGAGAACGTCCGGTTGAAGCGGGTGCTGACCGGATGAGATTCGGCGGCCGGTGGCTAGCGCCGGCCGCGGCCGCGGCCACCCTGCTGATTGTTGTCGCGCCGGGGACGGCGCTCGATCCGGACCTCGGGGCCTTGCTTGGGCAGACGCGCACGCATCGGGGCGTGCCCGGTGCGCTCGAACCGAACCATCACGTGGTCGGGGAACCGTTCCCGGTCAGTCTCTCGCCAGCCGGCCGCGACCAGGTGCTTGAGCCGGTTCGCCGCGGTCTTCCGGAGCTTGTCGGTGCCCGGGACCCGGACGTAGAGGCGTTCGTGAGTGATCTCTTTGTAGTCGGCCATCGTCGGAACAGGGTAGCAGGGTCACGGCGGCGCCCGGCGGTCCTGAAGCCCTTCAGGGGCACGGGAGGGCCGCCGATACCGAGGGCAACATGGAGGTTCCGACTCGCGGTGGTGACGCCGTGCTGGCGGCCGTTGCGTTTGCGACCGAGCGGTTGCTCGGTGACGGCGTCTGGTCCGAGCGGCTCGGGGAGGTGCTCGCGCGCCTTGGCGCCGCCGCGGGGGCAGACCGGTTGTGCTGCTACCGCAATGTGCGCGATCCCGCGGGCCGGCTGTGGATGGAGCTTTGCGAGGAGTGGAACGCCCCCGGCGTGCCGCCGGTGTTCGAGAATCCCGGGAACCAGTTGCACCCCTACGCCCCGGACTTCGGGCGATGGATCGAGATCCTGGCTCGAGGTGAGCCGATCGCCGGTGCGGTCGCGGAGCTGCCCGAGGCCGAGCGGGTCGTGCTGGTCGGTGAACGGGTCACGTCCGTGCTGGCGGTCCCCGTCCACAGCGGGACAGAGTGGTGGGGGTTCCTGGCCCTCGACGACTGCCACCAAGAGCGTCGGTGGAGCGATGCCGAGATCGAGGCGCTGCGTGCCGTCGCCGAAGCGCTGGGCTCCGTGTTCGTGCGTGAGCTCGCCGAACAGACGCGCAGGTTCTCGGAGGAGCAGTTCCGCTCGATGGTCGAGCGAGGCCCGGCCGTCACCTACATCGACGGACCCGACGAGACCGCGTCGACGATCTTCATCAGCTCGCAGGTCGAGGCGTTGCTCGGGTTCACTCCGGAGGAATGGGTCGCCGATGCCGGCTTGTGGCCGCGTCTCCTCCATCCCGATGACAAGCCCCGCGCGATGGCCGAGAACGAACGTCACAACGGCACCGGCGAGCCGTTCAGGCTCGAGTATCGGATGTTCCATAAGGACGGCCACATCGTGTGGGTGCACGACGAAGCCACGATCGTGCGCGACGATCGTGGCCTCCCCCGCTTCTCGCACGGCGTGATGATGGACATCTCCGAGCGCAAGCAGTCGGAGGAACAGGTCGCCTTCCTCGCCTACCACGACTCGCTCACCGGGTTGCCGAGTCGCTCGATGTTCGAGGAGCTGCTCGAGCTCTCGATCGCGCGGGCCAGACGCCACGAGGCCGCCGTCGCCGTGCTGTGCGTGGATCTCGACGACTTCAGGCTCGTAAACGACTCGCTGGGACACCACCAAGGCGACGCTCTCTTGAAGATGGTCGCCGACCGACTTCGCGAGGCGACGCGGGAGACCGACCTCGTGGCGCGCCGGGGCGGTGACCAGTTCCTGCTGCTGCTCTCGGATCTCGAGCGGGAGGCGTCCGGCACGGTGGAAGCCGGTGTCGTGCGAGCCGAGGGCGCCGCGCAGCGGGTGCAGGAGTCGCTCGCGGCGCCGTTCATCGTGGCCGGGACCGAGCTCTACGTGTCCGTCAGCATGGGGATCAGTCTCTTCCCGCAGGATGCCGACGACGCAGCATCGCTGCAGCGCAACGCCGAAGCGGCGATGTACGAGAGCAAGAAGTCGGGCCCCGCAGGCTACGTGGTCTCCTCGCGCGGCACGTTGGACTCAGGGGCGAAGCTCCAGTTCGTCACCCGTCTCCGCAAAGCGGTGGAGAGCCAGCGGTGGACCCTGCACTACCAGCCGATCGTCGAGCTCGAGACCGGCGCCATGCGCGGCGTCGAAGCATTGATCCGGTGGGTCGAGCCCGACGGGACCATGGTGCCGCCCAACGAGTTCATCCCGCTCGCGGAGGAGCTCGGTCTGATCGAATTGATCGGTGACTGGGTCGTGCGCGAGCTCGTGTATCAAGCGAAGGCGTGGCGGGAGCTCGATATGGACCTCGAGATCGGATTCAATCTCTCGCCGCGTCAGTTCTGGCAGCCCGACCTCGCCCAGCGGATCCTCGGACAGATCAACGCCGGCGGGATCGACCCGTCAACGGTGCTGGTCGAGATCACCGAGACCTCGGCCATGATGGACCCCGATCGCGCGCAGCAAGTGCTGTGGGATCTGCACGAAGGAGGGCTCCGCATCGCGATCGATGACTTCGGCACCGGGTACTCCTCGCTCTCACGCCTCCGTGAGATGCCGGTCGACATCTTGAAGATCGACCGCTCCTTCGTGAGCGGGGTCGATCAGGACCCGCAGGCGGCGAGCATCGTCTCCGCGTTCCTCGAGCTGTCGCGTGGTCTCGAGATGGAGACCCTCGCCGAGGGGATCGAAACCGAGGGGGAGCTCTCGTTCCTGCGTTCGCGCGGCTGCAAGCTGGGTCAAGGGTTCCTGTTCGCCCGGCCTGTGCCCCCGGAGGAGATCATCGCCTATGCCTTCGGGGGTGTGCCGTTGCCGGCGCTCATGCGCGCCGGGGCCGGCTGACCCGGCAGGTTACCGCCCGCTCCGGTTTGCTCGTACCGCCTCCACGATCGCATCGGCGTCGATCCCTGCCCACGCTCGGAGTTCCTGCGGCGCGCCCGACCCGGGCATCTCGCGCACGGCCAGCTTGGTCACGCGGCCGCTGAGGTCGCCCGTCGAGGCCAGCGCGTCCAACACGGCGTCGCCCAAACCGCCTTCCACGCGGTGGTCTTCGACGACGACGAGATGACCGGTCGCATCGATCGCCTGACGGAGCGCCTCCGCGTCGATCGGCTTGACCGAGTACGCGTCGATCACGCGCACCCGGACGCCTTCGCCCGCAAGCCGGTCGGCAGCCTCGATGCATTGCACGAGCGTGACGCCCGCGCCCACGAGGGTGGCAATATCGGCCTCGGAGGACCGCAGGGTCTTGCTGCCGCCGATCGGGAACTCCTCGTCCGGTCCGTAGAGGCAGGGAGTCTTCTCACGCGTCGTCCGGATGTAGGAGATCCCGTCCAGGTCGCACATCGCGGTCACGAGCTTGACCGTCGCGTGACCGTCCGCCGGGTACAGGACCGTGGAGCCATTGAGCGCACGGAAGAACGCGAGGTCCTCCACGGCCATCTGCGACGGGCCGTCCTCCCCGATCGACACGCCGGCGTGCGAGCCGCAGATCCGCAGGTCCGCGCGGCTGATCGCGCCCATCCGGATCGTGTCGGCCGCGCGCGTGAGGAAGGCACCGAACGTCGCCGCGAACGCGGTCTTCCCCAGGGCTTGCAAGCCGGTCTGGACCCCGATCATGCATTGCTCCGCGATATAGAGCTCGAGGTAGCGTTCAGGCGCCACGGCTTCGACGTCCTCGGTGTGGGTCGAATTGCCGACCTCGCCGTCGAGCACCACCAGCTCGGGCCGGTGACCCGCGAGCCACGCGAGGGTCTCGCCGAACGCCTTCCTGGTCGGGATGCCGTCGGGGTAGGTCGGCGCAGGCGTCGCGCGGATCTCTCCGGTCTGCACCGGCTTGTATTCCTCGTGGCTCGGCGGCGTGACGACGATCGAGCGGATCCCGCCCAATTCCTCGATCGCCGCCCCGGCTCGCTCGGCCGGGACGGGCTTGCCGTGCCACCCCTCTTCGTTCGCGAGGAACGACACACCGTGCCCTTTCTCGGTGCGGGCGATGATGAGTGTCGGGCGGTCGTCGGCAACGGCCGCGGTGTAGGCCTGGTCGATCGCCGCGACGTCGTGGCCGTCGATCTCGAGCGATGACCAGCCGAACGCCCCCGCCCGGCGGGCGAACAGGTCCGCCTGCCACTCGTGCATCGTGGGGCCACGCTGGCCCAGGCGGTTCAGGTCGAGGATCGCGGTGAGCGCGCCGACCTCGTGATAGGACGCCGCCTCCATCGCCTCCCAGACCGACCCCTCCGCCATCTCGGAGTCGCCAAGCAGGACCCAGACGCGGCCGGGTGCGCCGTCGAGTCGCATGGCGAACGCCATCCCGAGGCCCACGGCGAGCCCTTGTCCCAGGGATCCGCTGGCCACGTCGATCCACGGAAGCTCGGGGACCGGCGCGGGGTGGCCTTGGATCGGTGACCCCATCGTGCGCAGGGAGAGGAGTTGGTCGTCGTCGATCGCGCCGACCGCCTTCAGCGTGGCGTATAGGGCAGGGGCAGCGTGCCCCTTCGACATCACGAATCGATCGTTGGCGATGTGGTGGGGATCCGCGATATCGGTGCGCAGATGGTCCGCGTACAGCACGGCCATGAGGTGGGCGCATGACAGGGAGGACGTCGGGTGTCCCGACCCGGCTGCGGTCGTGCAGCGGACGCTGTCGACCCCGATCTGGGCGGCGAGGTCGGTCCAGAGCTGGATTCGGTCGTTCATCGTTCTCCCCGTGTCGTGGCTCGGTGACGGCGTCTCAGCCTACCGCCGACGCCGAGCCCCTACCGGGGCCGGCCGCGTCTGCGGTACCGTCGCGAGACGATGAACCCAGACCCGAGTCCCATGGACCGCCATGCCGCAGGGCGACGGCGCCGGCCGGTGTTCTTGGGGCTCGCGGGCGACAGCGCATCGGGCAAGAGCACGCTCTCGCGGGGCATCGAGTACATCCTCGGTGTCGAACGCGTGGGCCGGGTCTGCACCGACGATTACCACCGCCACGATCGGGAGCAACGCGCGGCCCTGGGAACCACTCCTCTGGCCCCTGAGGCGAATCGGATGGACCTGCTGGCCGCTCATCTACGCTCTCTGGCGGACGGGCACGCCGTGACGAAGCCGACGTACGACCACCTCACGGGCACCTTCGGCCCGAAGGAGGTCGTCCGACCGCACGAGATCGTGATCGTGGAGGGCCTCCTGTCGCTCGCGGACCGCGCTACCCGCGACACCGTCGATGTAAGCGTGTACCTCGAACCGGAGGAGAAGCTGCGCAGGCGGTGGAAGCTCGAGCGCGACGTCTTCGAACGGGCCCACTCGCCGAACGAGGTCGTGGCCGAGCTGGCGCGTCGTGAAGCCGATGCCGCTGAACACGTCAGGCCCCAACGCGAGCATGCGGACATGGTGGTGCGGTTCCATCGACGTCCCAGCGCCGAGGACGACGAGCATCTCTCGGCGAGGCTGACGGTCCGTCCCACGCTGCCGTACCCGGGATTGCGCGAGTTGATCGGCTCGCTGCGAGGCAGGGGCCTCGAGCCGATCCGCTGGTCGACGGCGACGGATCGCCGTGGCCCCATGAGCGTGCTCGACATCGATGGGAACTGCCCGCCAGACCTCGGTGAAGAGATCGAGGATGTGATGTGGTCGTACCTTCGTCCCGATGACCGGATGCAGCGGGAACGGATCGGGATCGTGCGGCACCCCGAGCACGGGGAGCGCCGCTCCGAGGCCCTCGCGCTCTCGCAGCTCTTGATCGTTGCCTACCTCGTCGGCTCGTTCGACGGGGCGTACGACCTGTAGTCTCGATAGACCATGACCTCGAAGCTCCCCTCGTTCCGTGATCTCGGCGTGTCCGATGCCGTCATCGAGGAGCTTGCCGCGCGGGGCATCGAGGAACCCTTCCCGATCCAAGCGATGGTGATCGAGGACGCGACCGAGGGCCGCGACACGCTCGCGAAATCCAAGACCGGGTCGGGCAAGACCCTCGGGTTCGCGATCCCGATCGTCGAGCAGCTCGATCCCGACGCGCGGCGCCATCCAGAGGCGCTCGTGCTCGTGCCGACGCGCGAGCTCGCCACCCAGGTCAAGGACGACTTCACCGGGATCGCCAAGGCGATGAGGCTGCGCGTGAAGGCTGTGTACGGCGGCACGAACGTGAAGGAACAGGCCAAGGGTGCCGACAAGGCGCACATCCTGATCGCGACACCCGGCCGTCTCGATGATCTCGTCGATCGGCGGCTCGTGGACCTGGGGGCCGTCCGCATCTTCGTGCTCGACGAGGCAGACCGGATGCTCGACATGGGTTTCCAGCCACAGGTTGACCGGATCGTGCGCCACCTCCCCAAGGACCGACAGACGATGTTCTTCTCGGCGACGCTCGACGGCGCGGTCGGACGGATCGCGCAGGTGTACACCCGCGACCCGGTTCGCCACGAGATCGAGTCCGACGGACAGACCGTCGAGGAAGCCGACCATCGGTTCGTACCCGTCGATGCACACGGCAAGCTCGCGATGCTGATCGAGCTCGCCCGATCGGAGGAGAAGACCGGGCTGACGCTCGTCTTCGTCAACACGAAACGGCACGTAGAGACTCTCGCGCGCCAGCTCCGCAACGAAGGGGTTCCGACCGTGACGATGCATGGTGACATGACCCAACAGGCGCGCGAACATGCCCTGCAGCGTTTCGAGGACAAGCACGTCGGCGTGCTGATCGCCACCGACGTCGCGGCACGCGGTCTCGACCTCGACGACATCACGCTCGTCGTGAACTACGACCCCCCGCAGGACGACAAGGGCTATGTCCACCGTGTGGGTCGCACGGCTCGAGCAGGACGGGCCGGGACCAGCGTGACCTTCGTGACCCCAGATCAGCTCGGCGACGTGAGCCGGATGGCGGCCAGACTCGACCTCCACGAGGAGTTCGAACTGGAAGGGATGAAGGTGTCTCCTCCTCGAACGGTGTTCAGCGGCAGCACGCGCGGACGTCGCAGCGGACTGAGCCGACCGAAGCGGCGACGCTAGGCGGGGCGCTCACCTTCGATGACGGTCAACGTGGTAC
The DNA here is from genome assembly GCA_039933515.1 of Actinomycetota bacterium. Taxonomy (GTDB): domain Bacteria; phylum Actinomycetota; class UBA4738; order UBA4738; family HRBIN12; genus JAOUEA01. The sequence goes on along the minus strand of JBDTNY010000018.1, from coordinate 14,829 downwards.
GGCGATAGATCGCCAGGATCTCCTCGGGTGGCACGGGCCGCGAGAAGAAGTATCCCTGGCCGAGCTCGCACCCGCGGTCGGCGAGGAATCGCCACTCCGCCTCGGTCTCGATCCCCTCCGCGAGCGGAGTCATCCCGAGGTTCGAGGCGAGGGTGATCATCGCCGAGACCATGCTTCCCGCGTTCTGGTCCAGATCGACTTCTCGGACGAAACCGCGGTCGATCTTCAAGATGTCGACCGGCATGTCACGCAGTCGTGACAGCGAGGAATAGCCGGTGCCGAAGTCGTCGATCGCGAGTCGCAGTCCTCGGTCCTTCATCTTGCGAAGGATCTCGACGGTCCGGTCGGGGTCAGTCATCGCCGTCGATTCAGTGATCTCGACCGTGACTCGCGTCGGGTCCAGGCCGGCGATGACGATCGGCGAGACGATCTTGTCGACGAGCTCGGGCAGCCACAGCTGCCGCGGCGACAGGTTGAAGCCCACCTCGAGCGTCAGCCCTTCTGCCCGCCACATCGCGTCTTGGCGGCAGATCTCCTCAAGGACCCAGTCGCCGATCGCCTCGATCAAGCCCATCTCCTCGGCGAGCGGGATGAACTCTCCCGGCGGAACGAGCCCTCCGTTGGGCTCCGGCCAACGGATCAGCGCCTCCACGCCATACATCGAGCCGGTCGCGAGCTCGATCAGCGGTTGGTAGTGCAGGGTCCACTGCTTCTGCTCGACCGCCTTACGCAATCGAGTTGAGAGCGAGAGCTGGGTCATCGCGTCGGCATCGTCGGCGGTGTGCACGATGTAGCCGCCGGGCGCCGCCTTCTTACTCTTGAACATCGCGGCATCCGCGTTCTTCACCAGGTCGACCGCGCCGTCGGCGTCCAGGGGGAAGACACTGATCCCGAGGCTCGCGGTGAGGTAGAGCTCTGTCCCACCGACCTCGAATGCCTCGTTCAGCGATTCCTGCACGCGCATCGCGACCGATTCGGCGACGATCGTGGCCCCGTCCTGTCCCCCGGGCATCGGCGGCGTGCGGTCGATGTCCGCGAGCAGCAGCAGGAACTCGTCTCCTCCGGGCCGCGACACGAGGTCGGTATCGCGGATCGCATACCGCAGACGTTCCGCGAGTTGCACGATCAGATCGTCGCCCGCTTCGTGACCGAGCGAATCGTTCACGAGCTTGAAGTTGTCGAGGTCGACCGAGACGACCGCGACGCCGAGGTCGTTGCGCCGCGCGCGGGCGAGCGAGAGCCCGAGCAGCTCGTCGAACATCGCGCGGTTCGGTAGACCGGTGAGCTTGTCGTGATAGGCGAGGTACGCGATCTGCGCCTCGGCTGCCTTGCGCTCGGTGATGTCGAGCATCACCCCCTGGATCAGCTGCGGGCGTCCGTCCGCGTCGGGGAGGACGATCGCGGAGTCGCGGAACCAGACGACGCGTCCGTCCCTGCCGATCAGACGGTATTCGAAGACGAACGGCTCCCCCGACGCCCGGCCTCGGAGGTAGGTGGATACGGCCTCGTCACGGTCCTCGGGGTGCAGCATGTTCGCCCAGAGGTCCGAGTCCTCGATGTACTCCTCGGGCGAGACGCCCAGGAGGTCCTGGATCTGGGGGCTCACGTAGCTCGTGGTCATGTGCTCGTCGACGAGGTCCACGTAGACGACCGCAGGGATCTGTTCCACCAGCGCGCCGTACCTGGACTGGGTCTCCTCGAGCTCTCGCCGGGCGTTCCTCAGGTCGGTGACGTCGAGCATCAGGCCGAGCCAGTACAACGGCACGCCGCGATCGTCCGAGATCAAGACGGAGTCCTCGCGGATCCAGCGGAGACGACCGTCGCGATGGAACGCCCGGTATTCGATGCGGAAGGGCTCACCGGTCGCGACCGACCGCTCGCTCTCGGCGAGGACCCGCTCGAGATCGTCGGCGTGGACGGCTTCTTGCCATACCGCGAAGCGGCTGAGCCATTCGTCGCGCGTGATGCCGAGGAGCTGCTCGATCGTCGGGCTGATATCGACCATCGTGCCTTCGCCTGCGATGCTGTCGAGATAGATCACCGCCGGGAGACGATCGATCAACCCGCGGTAGCGGGATTGGAGGTCACGATAGAGCGCCTCGAGCGAGAGCCCGGAGGCGTCGCGATCGGGCGCGGAGAAGCGGCCCGAACTCGTCAGGGCGTCTGCGATCGATTCCTCGTGCTCGTTCAGCGTCAAAGGTCCGTACCTGACTCTCGGTAGACCCTTGAGTTGTCGGCTGCGAGGGAGCAGTTCTTGAACGCCGGTCAGCCTCGGCTGAACCGGTGCAGCGGTCTCCTGGCCGGCTCAGCCCGACGATGCGGGCTAACAGCTCGACTCGTCGGGCAGCAACGGGCGGAACACGAGGCCGTATCTTTCCCCGTCGCTCGCCCACGGGGTGAGCTCGTTCGCCGTCGCGGCAAGCGGGCCGAGAGTGTCGGTCCAGTCGGGGCCGGTCACGACTCCACATCGGTAGCCGGCGCCACCGGGCTCGCCGAAGGAGGCGAGGGCAGCGTCGAGCGGCCACGCGATCTTCGGCTGCGACAGCTGCTCGTCGCGACGGACATCGCCGACGTACACGCGGGCCCCGGTCGAAGCTTGATCGGTGGCGGTGCCGAGTGAGCCCGAGGGGAGCCAGCTCTGGAGCGATCCGATCTCCTGCACGAACGTCGAGAGTTCCGCCCGCGCGTCGTACTCCTCCTTGGACATCCCCTGGGGACGTTCGCCGTCGAACATCCCGAGGGCGTACACGCCGAACGAATTCGTCGTCCCGTCGGCCGAGATCGTGAACGTGGTGGTGGGTGCGTCTGCCACCATCGTGCTGCCCATGTCGATCATGTCGTGACGGGTTTCCACGCCCGCGTCGATCGCGGCCTGAAGGATCGCCTGCATGCCTTCCTCGGAAACGGATTGCCCCTGGAGCGACGGGAGGGCCGGGCCGGGGTAGATCTCGATCTGTGCCCCGGGGGCTATGAGGGTCCCGTCGCCGTAGAGGCTGAATTCGGGAACAAGGCGGAGCTGGTACTCGGGTGCGGTGAACCCGCCACCGGTCGCGACGCGGAGCACGAGCTCGCTCGCCCCGGTCGGATGCGCGATGGCACCGGTGCCCGAGGTCGTGGACGAGGCGTCGGCGCAGGCTGCTGATGCGAGGGTGAGGGCCGCGATCGCGGCGACGGCGCGGAGCTGCATGGTCGATCCTCTCTGTCCGGGTCGTTTCGGGGTTCGACGGTCTCGATCGCGAGTCGGTTCCCGCCCGCGGGCAATGGCTCGAACCGATACGCTCGCACCGTGGCAGCCATGATGCGAGCACTCCGCAAGACCGCGCGCGCCCCCGGCGCAGAGCTGGTCGAGGTTCCGGTGCCAGATCCCCGGGACGACGAGGTGTTGGTCAAGGTCCATGGCGCGTCGATATGCGGGACGGACCTCCACATCTTCGACTGGAACGAGTGGGCAGAAGGTCGCATCCCGCAGGTGCCGATGACGTTCGGGCACGAAGTCGCCGGTACCGTCGAGGCGGTGGGGGACGAGGTGCATCATCTCCAGCCCGGCGCATTCGTGGCGGCGGAGACGCACATCGCGTGCGGTCACTGCTCCACCTGTCAGACGGGCCGGGCACACATCTGCGAGAACCTTCGGATCCTGGGGGTCGACGTCGAAGGGGCGTTCGCTGACTACGTCGTACTGCCGGCGCAGAACGCCTGGGTCGTCGGCGAGGGGATCGACCCCGACGCCGCCTCCGTGATGGAGCCGTTCGGCAATGCGGTGCATGCAGCCTTCGGCACCGGGGGCGGTGAGGACATCGCGACGAACGCGGTGGTGGTCATCGGCTGCGGGCCGATCGGGATGTTCGCGGTGGCGATCGCCCGTTCGCTCGGCGCGTGGAAGGTCGTGGCGATCGAGCCGAACGAGTACCGGCGTGGAAAGGCCGCCGAGATGGGCGCCGACGTATCGATCGACCCCCTTGAGACCGACCCGGTGCACGCGGTGCTCGAACTCACGAAGGGGACCGGCGCCGAGGTCGTGCTGGAGATGAGCGGGAACGCGCGCGCGATCGACCAGGGCACCAGGATGCTCGCGCGCGGCGGCCGGATGTCGCTGCTCGGACTCCCTGACGGGAAGGTGACGCTCGATCTGAACGACCAGGTGATCTTCAAGGAGGCCCGCCTCCAGGGCATCACGGGCCGCGAGATGTTCCGCACCTGGCAGCAGACCACTACGCTGCTCTCCACCGGGCGCGTCGACGTCGGGCCGGTGATCACCCACCGATTCCCGCTCGAGAGGTACGAGGAGGCCTTCGCGACCACGGCATCGGGCCGGTCGGGCAAGGTCATCATGCTGCCGGGAGGCTGAGATGGGCGCGCTCGACTATCTGAAGGATGAGCTGGCCACGCTGCAAGAAGGCGGGCTGCTCCTGCACCCCCGGACCCTCGAGGGGATGACCGGAGCTCGCGCCCGGTTCGATGGGCGCGACGTGATCAATCTCGCCTCGAACAACTACCTGGGGCTCGCGAGCCATCCGCGGATGAATCGGGCTGCGAGCAACGCGGCGCTCCGGCTCGGAGCCGGCAGCGGCGCCGTCCGCACGATCGCGGGCACCATGGCGCTGCACCACGAGCTGGAAGAGCGGTTCGCGGCGTTCAAGCACGCCGAGTCCGCGTTGATGTTCCAGTCCGGGTTCACAGCGAACGCCGGCACGGTGGCCGCGATCCTGTCGAAAGAGGACGTGATCGTGAGTGACCGGCTGAACCACGCCTCGATCATCGACGGAGCGAGGCTGTCGCGAGCCGAGATCGCGGTCTTCGATCATCGCGACGCTGATCACGCGGACCGGCTGCTGACCGATACCGCGAAGCCGGGCCGCCGCCAGCTGCTGATCACGGACGGGGTGTTCTCGATGGACGGCGACATCGCGCCTTTGCCGGATCTCGTGGAAGTCGCGGAGCGTCACGGCGCGATCATGATGATCGACGACGCCCACGCGAGCGGGGTCCTGGGCGCCGGTGGCGCCGGAACCGTCGATCATTTCGGGCTGCACGGCCGAGTGGACATCCAGGTGGGGACGTTGTCGAAGGCGATCGGGGTGCTCGGGGGGTTCATCGCAGGGTCGACGAATCTCACCGACTGGTTGGCGAACCGCGGGCGCCCCTTCCTGTTTTCGACGAGCGCGCCGCCCGCTGTGGTCGCCGCGTGCATCGAGGCGCTCGCGATCATCGAGGACGAGCCCGACAGGCTCGCGAGACTGTGGTCGAACACGGCCACGCTGAAGGACGGCCTTCAAGCGCTCGGATTCGAGACGGGCACCAGCGAGACGCCGATCACACCGGTGATCACCGGCGACGAAGAGGCCACGCAGACGTTCGCGCGGCGGCTCTTCGAGGAGGGCGTGTTCTGCCCGGCGATCGTCTTCCCGACCGTGGGCAAGGGCCTGGCCCGCGTGCGCACGATCGTGACCGCGGACCACACCGCGGACGATCTCGCTGAGGCGTTGTCGACCTTCGGCCGGGTCGGCCGCGAGCTGGCGCTGATCTGACCCGGCTCAAGCGAGAAGGCCGTACCGGGCCTTGAGCCCGGCGAGCAACAGATCGAGGCCGAACGCGAACTGCTCGTCGGGGTCGCAGTTCGCGAGGTGGGGGAGCGCGGCGGCCACACAGGGAAGCTGACCGGCCGCGAGCACATGAGTCATCTGGTCGGGCGACGGGGCGTCCTTCTCCATCGTGCCACCGCCGAACATCCGGCCGCTCTCCATCATCACGAAGCCCATGATGTAGCCGCCCATCACGTTGAAGACCTGCACAGCTTCGCGTTCTCCCATGCCGGCTCGCCCGATCGTGCGGAGTGCGAACTCCATCGGCATCAGGGCATCGAGGTCAGTCATCGGCTTATTGCGCTCGGCGAACAGCGCGAGGACGTTGGGGTGACTCTTCAGCACGCGGCGCCACTCGGACGCGCCGTGACGCGTCGTGGCGACCCAGTCGCCGTCTTCGTCGGGGAACCGGAAGTCGGCCATGACCCGGGCGCAGATGCCGTCGAGGAGGTCTTCTTTGTCGGTGACGTGGTTGTAGAGGGACATGGCCTCCACGCCGACTTCTCGGGCGACCCGTCGCATCGTCACGGCCTCGACCCCCTCGGCGTCCATGATCTGCAGGGCTGCGTCGATCACCCGGTTGCGTGTGAGCCGCTCTCTGGGCTTGTCGGCAGCATCGGCTTTGGGGGACACCGTTCACCGTCCGTTCGGTTGACAACCTTACGATGTACGTCTATGTTCACGTACAACGTAAGCATACACCGTACGTCAACGTGAGCCCGGCGCGGCCGGCGCGGAAGGGGGGGAACGCGAGATGAAGATCAATCCCGAGTCACTCGCGAGAGCGAGCAGCAGGCATCCGGGCAGGACCGTCGGGATCTGGTTCCTGATCTTGGTGGCAGGCATCGCGTCCTTGGCGACGCTGCTGGGCGGAGCGCTCACGACCGATTTCGACTTCACGAACACGCCTGAGGCCAAGCAGGCCAAGCAGATCCTCGAGGACCGCCAGCTCGCGGACGATTCGGTATCCGAGACATTCATCGTCGCGGGCGACAGCGCCGGCGCCGTGCAGGATCCCGCGTTCCTCGAGAAGGTGAACGGCCTGCTCGCTGGGCTGCAGCAGCTCGGTCCCGATGTCGTGGCTGCCGTGCCGCCGTCCTTCCCCGCACCCGCCGAAGCGGCAGCCGACCCGAGGCTGGCGGCGCTCGGCCCGATCCCGTCAGAGGACGGCAAGGCCGTGCTCTTCTTCATGGTCTACGCCGGCGACATCGACGTGGCCACCGAGCACGTCACCGAGATCGACGCGCTACGCGAGAAGGCCTCGGGCAGTGGTGTGACGGCGTACATGCTCGGCCAGGTGAGCTCGTCCGAGGACTTCAAGAAGATCTCCGAAGAGGACCTGCGGTTCGGCGAAGGCATTGGCATCATGGCGGCGATCATCGTGCTGATCGTCGTCTTCGGCGCGGTCGTGGCCGGGGTCACGCCGATCGTGATGGGGATCTTCGCTATCGCGGTCACGCTGGGGATCGTCGGCTTGTTCGGTCAGCTCTGGAGCTTCAGCTTCTTCACGCCGAACCTGATCTCGATGATGGGCCTGGCCGTCGGTATCGACTACTCGTTGTTCATCGTGTCTCGCTACCGGGAAGAGCGGCAGCGCGGGCGCGAGAAGATGGACGCGATCGCCGCCTCGGGGGCAACCGCGAACCGCGCGGTGTTCTTCAGCGGCTTGACGGTGGTGCTGGCGCTCGCCGGCATGCTGCTCGTCCCCACCACGATCTTCCGCAGCCTGGCCGGCGGCGCGATCATCGTGGTGCTCGTGTCGGTCGCTGCGTCGATGACGCTGCTCCCAGCGATCCTGTCGATGCTCGGCGACAAGATCAACGCGGGCAAGATATTCGGTCGCAACCGTGACACGGAGCACGGTCGTCCCGGGGGATTCTGGGATCGCGCGTCTCGTGCCGTGATGGGGCACCCGGTCGCATGGCTCGTCGTGGCGGGGACCTTCATGATCGCCCTTTCACTCCCGTATTGGATCCAGGGGCACCCCGAGGACGACGGCATGGGCATCAAGACCGGGCTGTCGGGGATCAGCACGCTGCCCGAGGACGTCCAGTCGAAGCTGGCCTACAACGTACTGATCGCCGAGTTCCCCAGGTCTGGGGCGCAGGCGAAGGCGCAGATCGTGATCTCGGGACAGGACGTCGGGACGCCCGGCGCCGCGGGTGCGCCGGGGACGCTCTCGTCCGAGATCCAGCAGGCGGTGGACTCGTTCGAGTCGGCCGTCGCCGATGACCCCAACCTTGGTGCGCCTGGGGAGCCTCAGGTGAGTCAGGACGGTTCCGTCGCGCTGATCGAGATCCCGCTTGCCGGTGAGGCAACCGATGCGCAGAGCGAGGCGGCGATCTTGGAGATCGACGCCCTACGGACCGACTACATCCCGGCGTCGTTCGACGGGGTGGACGCCTCGGTCCTCGTCGGTGGGGAGAGCGCGTTCGTCAGAGACTTCTTCGACACGTCCGACCGGTACACGCCTCTGATCATCCTGGTGGTGCTGGGCCTGTCGTTCCTGCTGCTGACCGTGGTGTTCCGCTCCCTGGTCGTTCCGGCCAAGGCGATCGTGATGAACCTGCTGTCGGTTGGTGCCGCGTACGGCTTGATCGTGCTGGTCTTCCAGAAGGGCGGTCCCGCGATCGGTGAAGGGATCGCGAACCTCTTCGGGTTCCAGCAGGTGGATGCGATCGAGGCGTGGCTCCCGCTGTTCCTGTTCTCGATCCTGTTCGGACTCTCCATGGACTACCACGTCTTCCTGATCAGCAGGATCCGTGAGGAGTACGACAAGACGCGGGACAACGCCGAGGCCGTGGCGTACGGCCTCCGGACGACCGGCGGGATCATCACCGGCGCGGCGGTCATCATGGTCGCGGTTTTCGCCGGCTTCGCAGCCGGACGCCTCACCTCGTTGGAGCAGATGGGGTTCGGGCTCGCGGTGGCCGTCTTCTTGGACGCCACGATCGTGCGCTCGATCCTGGTGCCCTCGACGATGAAGCTCCTGGGGGACCGCAACTGGTACCTGCCGGGGTGGCTCGAATGGCTGCCGAGGGTCGAAGTTGAGGGCCACGGACTCGAGGCCACCGTCTTGGTTCCCGACTCACCGGCCGCGCTCATCGAGGCCGGCGAGAAGGAGTAGGAGCACTGGAACGCGACGAAGGAGGGGGCCGGCGCGGCCCCCTCCTTCGCGTCGTGTAGCGTGCCAGCATGACGACGGAGCACGACGCGCTTCGGGAGCGGCTCGGCCGGATCGGGGCGTGGACCTTCGCATTCGATGCGCGGCCCGCGGACACGGTGCGCTCGCAGGTTGGTGAGCTCGAGACCCTGGGCTACCGAACGATCTGGGTGCCCGAGGGGTCGTCGTCGCGGGACGTGTTCGCCCATCTGTCGCTGCTGCTCTCGGCGACGAGCCGCATGACCGTCGCGTCGGGTATCGCGAACATCACGGCGAGACAACCTGAGGTGATGGCCCAAGGCGGCCGCACGATCTCCGACGCCCATCCGGGACGGGCAGTGCTGGGGATCGGCGTCGGGCACGAGTACTCGACCGAGTCGCGTGGGATCGCGTGGGATCGGCCGCTCGCACGGATGCGCGACTATCTCGACCGGATGGACGCGACGCCGTGGGGGTGGGCGCCCGAGATTCCGGTCCCTCGCCTGTTGGCTGCCCTCGCGGACGGGATGCTGCAGCTGTCGCGGGAGCGGGCGCTAGGCGCGCATTCCTACTTCGTGCCCGTGGAACACACGGAGCACGCTCGCGCGGCGCTCGGTCCCGACACCGTGCTCGCCGTGGAGCTCACGGCCGTGCTCGAGTCCGACCCGGTCCGCGCCCGGGAGGTGGCCCGCGGCTGGGCGGTCCACTACCTGGACCTTCCGAACTACGCGAAGAACCTGCTGCGACACGGCTTCGACGACGCCGATGTCGCCGGACGTGGCAGCGACCGGCTGATCGATGCCACGATCGCATGGGGCGACGTCGACGCGATCGCGGCGCGGGTACGTGAGCATCTCGACGCCGGGGCCGACCACGTCTGCGTGCAGTTCGTCTCGGGCGAGGACGGCGAGCTGTGCCTGCCGGCGTACGGGGAGCTCGCCTCCGCGATGTTCGCAGGCTAGCCGCGCTTCTGTAGCCTCGCCCGCACCGCGTCGCTCCGAAGCTCTCGCAACGCATCCCGCGCGATCCATCGCGCGCTCGGGGACCCGAGCTTGAGCAGGTGCTCGGCCTCGGCGATCGCCGAGGCGTTCAGCACGACGTCTCGCTTTCCGATCTGACGGAGGGCCCAGTTCACGGCCTTCTTCACGTAGTTCCGATCGTCGGTGGCGCCGTCGTGGATCACCGGCAGCCAGCCGAGCCAGAAGGCGTCGTCGTGCACGCGGTCGCGCACCGCTCGTTCGGCGATCAGCGTGAACCCTGCACGGCGCACGAACTCCTCGTCGCGACGCGACCAAACTCGTGCGGCTGGGTACACATGGGTCGACGGACCGAACAGGTTGCTGCAGACCTGATCGCAGACATCCCACGAATCGAAGTCGGCCACCCACCGTTCCATCTGCGAAAGGGTGGCGTTGGCGGGATCATCGATCATCGATGCGACGATCCGAGCCTCGTGGATCCCGCTCGCCCAGAGGTCGAGGGCGAGCTCGTGGTTCCCCCGATGACCCCGCGCGATCCGACGACACTGCGGGATGCTTACGCCCAGGGCGTGGTCCACACGGATGCCGACGCGCGCCATCCCCGTCTTGCGACCTGGCTCGGCGGCCGCCCGGAGCTCGTCGACGATCCGGCGCGTGGCGGCGTTCAGCGCCAACCCCCGTCGTCCGGCCCCGGAGCGCTGGGTTCGTCGTGCGCGCCTTCTTGCGTGCACCGCTCCATGCTCCGAGCCTACGGTCTGCCTACCCGTTCGGCCCGGGGATCGCGACGAACCGATAGCCGCGCCGCCTGAGCTCGCGGATCAGAATCGGCAGCGCCTTGATCGTGTGCTGGGCGTCGCCCCCTCCGTCATGGAGCAGGATGATCGAGCCGGGTTCCACGCGCCGGAGGACGCTGGACACGATCAGCTTGGCTGGAACGCCGGAGACCCAATCGCGGGGATCGACGTCCCAGAGCACGGTGCGCATGCCCTGGCTCCGTGCGGCCGCCACCACACCGTCGTCGTAGCTGCCGCCGGGCGGCCTGAAGCTCGTGGGCACCACCCCGAGGTCGGCGAGGCGTGCGGCCGTGTCGGCGATCTCGGCGCCTACGCGTTCGTCGGACAGCGACGCGAAGCCCTCTGGATGATCGAATGAGTGATCGCCGATCACGTGGCCCGCAGCGACGACCCGCCGGGCGATCTCCGGGTACTCCTCGACCTGACGGCCGACCATGAAGAACGTGGCGCGCACGTGGAGGCGGCGCAGGATCGCCAGCACCCGATCGGTCGCGTTTGGCCACGGACCGTCGTCGAACGTCAGGGCGACCGCCTTGGGCGCCCGGCCCGTTCCCCGGGGGATCTCGATGAACGACACGGGTTCGCCGCTGAGCCGTCCCTCGACGGTGACCTGGCGGATCCGGTACGTGCGCAGGCTGAATTCGGGGTTGCCCACGTGCCGCCCCGGGAGTTCCGCGACGATCCTCCGCGTGCCCTCGGTTCGCGTTTCACCGTCGAGGACACGGATCGCGTCCCCATCGTGCAGCGGGCTCCGGGGTGGCGCCACATGTCCGTTCACGACGATCCGTCCGGGATCGGCGAGCGGGTCCAGCACGTTGCCGGAAACGGACAGCAGGCGTCCGTCGTGGGCGTGCAAACCTAGGCCTTTGAGCGTGGTCCCTGGCGCGACCTCGCGGATCACACCGTCGACGGACAGACGGAGGGGTGGGGGCGGGGGGGGCGAGGAGCCGCCGCAGGCCGCAAGCGCGATGACGCACGCGAGGGCCGCGATCCGGCACCCGCCGACGGGGAAGGTCGGGGTGGCCATGAGCGGCCATCGTGGCACAGGCGGCCGATCCGTGCGGCTGCCATCATGGATCGATGTCGATCTCGCAGCCCCGACCGCCCGCAGCGCGGGGACCAGTGCCGGCCGGGAGCGCCCCGGTGGTCATCGTGGCGGTCGACCTGCTCGCCCTGGTCGCCTTCGTGCTCGCGGGGATGCGGTCGCATCACGAAGGCACGTTGGTCGAGATCTTCCTGCGCAACGCGGTACCGCTGCTGGGGACCTGGGTGATCGTCTCGGTTGCCCTCAGTACGTATCGGCGTCCCGGCTTCGCGACGCTGCTGCGAACGTGGATCGTGGCCGTGCCGATCGCGCTTGTGATCCGGTCCCTATGGGTCGGTTCGCCCTCCGAGATCGCGCCGTTCCTCACCTTCCTCGCGGTCGGTCTGTCCTTCACGCTCCTGTTCCTCGCGATCGGTCGCGGCCTCGCCCGGCTCGTGGCGGCCAGGCTCGGCACCGCACGCCGGCGGTCGGCATGAGCGGCCGGAGCCGGATGGACCTGCCCGATCCGGGTTCCGCGCGGAGCTTCTGGTTGCAGGAAGCCTTGGCCGCCGACCCGGGCATGCCGTGCCCGCCCCTCGAGTCGAACGTCGCCGCCGATGTGTGCATCGTCGGTGGCGGCTTCGCGGGGCTATGGACCGCGGTGGAGCTGTCGCACCGGGAACCGACGATGAGGATCGTCCTGCTCGAACAAGACATCTGTGGCGGCGGCGCGAGCGGGCGCAACGGCGGATTCTTCTCGTCGTCGTGGTGGGACGCGCCCGCGGTGTGCGGGTTGTTCGGCGACGACGCGGGACTTCACTACCTGCAACTCCTGGCGGAGTCCGTGACGGAAGTCGGCGAGTGGCTCGCCGCGCATGACGTCGACGCTTGGTACCACCGGGAAGGGCTGATGGGCATCCGTACCGCCGTCTGGCAGGAAGGCCCCGGCGGCGAGGGACCGGCGGAGTTCCTCGCGGCGCGCGGGCTCGGACAGAAGATGCGCCCGATCTCGGTCGCGGACGCGAGAGCGATCGCGGATTCCCCGAAGATCGTCGCCGCCCGGATGATCGACGAGGGCGCGATCGTGCAGCCGGCTCGGCTCGCCCGCGGACTCCGGCGGGTGGCCCTCGAGCGCGGCGTGCGCATCTTCGAACGCACGAAGGTGGTCGACATGGAGCGATCCCGCCCGGCCGTGGTGCGTGCCGAGCGTGGCGCCGTGCGCCCGGATCAGGTGGTGCTGACGACCGGATCGTGGGCGGCCTCGTGGCCCGGGTTCCGGCGGAGCTTCGCCGTGATCGTGGACAACGTCGTCGTGACCGACCCGATCCCCGATCGGCTCGAGGAGATCGGGTGGACCTCGCAGGTCGGGATCGCCGACGGGCGAGAGCTCCTGTACTACCTGCGTCCTACCGACGACGGCAGGATCGCGATCGGCGGCGGGGCGATCGGGGTCGTCCTTGGCGGGCGGGCGAGCGGGCGGGCGGTCACCCATGATCGTGCGGTCGCCCGGGCGGCCGCCGAGGGCTTGATCCACCTGTTCCCGCAGCTCGAAGGCGTGAGGTTCAGCCACGCGTGGGGCGGCCCGATCGACCAGTCGATGAGCTTCCTCCCGTTCTACAAGACGCTCGCGCCGGGCAACATCCACGCGGGGCTCGGGTTCAGCGGTCACGGGCTGTCGCAGACGATGGTGGGCGGGCGGATCCTCGCGTCGCTAGTGCAAGGCGTGGAGGACGGATGGACGTCGTTGCCCGTGGTGGGGCCCGAGATCGCGAAGGTGCCACCGGAGCCCCTCCGCTACCTCGCTGCACGCGCCGCGGGATGGGCGCTGCGGTCCGGCGATCTGCGGGAGGATGCCGGCGCCCCGCGCGGATGGCTCAGGGACCGGGTCGGCTACGCGCCCGGTGAGGTTCGCAACCTTGTCGTGGCCCGAGCCCGCGGTCGCCGGGCCTAGTACCGATCGTCGCGCTCGCCGGGGAGCCGGTCGGGCGTCGGCGCCGAGGCGTCGCGCCGGAGTACGCGCCGGATCGTGACCTGTTCAGAGCCCTCGGCTCGGAGCGCGCGCAACTGGCGCCGAACCATCCACGCGGCGATCGCGCCCAACACCGCCACGGTGAGGAGCGAGACGAGCACGAGGACCAGCGTCCACTTGAGGACCGCGCCGAGCACACCGAAGATCGCGGCGATCAGCAGCAAGATCAGGACGAACACGAACATGCCCCTAGCCTACGACCACGAGGCGATAATCCGGTCTCGGTTGCTGGTGTTCCATACTGCGTTCGATGACGACCAACTTCAGGTCTCCGCTCGCCGAGGACGCCAACGAGGGCGCGGTCGCGATCGTCACCGGCGGGGGCACCGGGATAGGCCGCGCCGTGGCGCGAGAACTGGCGCGCACGGGAGCGTCGGTGGCGATCTGCGGCCGCCGCCCCGACCCCCTCGAGGGCGTGCGCGCCGAGATCGGGGCGGCGGGGCACTCCGTCCTCGCCCGCACCTGCGACGTCCGGGACCCCGAACAGGTCGATGCCTTCCTCGACGAGGTCGGCGAGCGGTTCGGTGCCGTGGACGTGCTCGTGAACAACGCCGGCGGGCAGTTCGCCGCCCCCGCGGAAGACATCGCGCTCAAGGGGTTCCGCGCGGTTCACCGCCTGAACGTCGACGCGCCGTGGGACGTCACCCACAAGGTCGCGACCCGGTGGATGATCCCCGCTCGACGAGGAGTCGTGATCTTCGTGGGGTTCAGCCCGCGTCGCGGGATCCCGACGATGGCTCATTCCTCCTCGGCCCGGGCGGCGCTCGAGAACCTGGCGTCGGGCCTGTCGATCGAATGGTCCCGGTTCGGGATCAGAGCGATCTGTGTGGCGTGCGGCCTCGTGCGGACCGACGGCCTCATGCAGTACGGCGGTGAGGAGACGATCGCGGCGTTCGAGGCCATGGTGCCGGCTCGTCGAGCCGGCTCGGCCGAGGAGGTCGGTGCGACGATCGCGTTCCTGACCTCCCCCGGCGCCGCCTACATCACTGGTACGACGGTGGTGATCGACGGGGGTGCCGACGCCTGGGGGATCGGCGCGGAGCCGCCGCCCCTCGAACCGTGAGGCGTCCGTGCCTTGCGGTCACGGCCACGGGTCCGACAGGATGGGCGACGTGAGCGCTGGGATCGATCGCCGCACGTTCCTCCGCCGGGCCGGCCTGGTCGCCGCCACGGTGCCGGCGGCCGGCTCGATCCTCGCGGCATGCACCCGCGCCACGCCGGGCCCCGCCCCGTCGCCACGGCCGCCGATCGGCGCCGGCGGGCTCGGCCCGAACTTCC
>JBDTNY010000017.1:0-24589 GCA_039933515.1 Actinomycetota bacterium | reverse complement strand
GCTCACGTCGTTCCTGCCGGAGCAGGCCTCGGCCGCCAATCCGGTGGACATGATCGCCTCGGCGGGCGGGCCGGAGTACGCGCGCACGATCCGTACGGTGGCGGCCGACCCGGGCATCGACGCGCTGATCGTGATCTACATCCCGCCGCTCGAGTCCTCGGCACACGAGGTCGCGCGGCACATGGTGGAGGCGATCGGATCGATCGAGCGCCGGATCCCGGTGCTCACCTGCTTCATGTCGGCGCGCGGCTTGCCCGAGCCGCTCCGCGCGCCCGGCGTGCGGATCCCCTCGTACGCCTACCCCGAGCAGGCGGCGATCGCGCTCGCGCACGCCGTCGAGCTCGGTGCCTGGCGGGCCAAGCCGCTCGGCGCGTTCCCCGTGCTCGCGGGGATCCGCGAGGACGAAGCCGCCGCCGTGCTCGCCGGGGCGCTCGGCCGCGAGGGTGGCTGGCTCGACGCGGGCGAGGTGCGGCTGCTGTTCGAGTGCTACGGGTTGCCGACCGTCCGGGAGGCGCCGGCCGCGACGACCGAGGAGGCCGAACGGGTCTCGCACGCGTTCGAGGGGCACGTCGCGCTGAAGGCGGTCGGCCCGATCCATAAGACCGACGTCGGGGCCGTGGCGCTCGACCTCGCGCCGGGACCCGCCGTGGCCGCGGCGGCCGCGGCGATTGCGCAGCGCGTGGAAGCCGCCGGCGTGGAGATGCTCGTGGGCGCGGCCGCGGACCCGATGTTCGGCGGCATGATCGCGGTCGGCGCGGGCGGCGTGACGGTCGAGCTCACGCGCGATGTCGAGGTTCGGGTGGCGCCGCTCACCGATGTCGACGCCGACGAGATGATCCGAGGCCTTGCAACGTTCCCCTTGCTCGACGGCTTCCGCGGCGCGCCGAAGGCGGATGTCGACGCGCTCCGCGACGTGGTCCTGCGCGTCAGCGCCCTGTGCGCGGATCACGCCGAGATCGCCGAGATGGACTGCAACCCGGTGATCGTGCGAGCGAACGGCGCTGCGATCGTGGACGCGCGCGTCCGCGTCCAGTTGCCCGAGCCGATCCGCCCGTTCGCTTCGCGCGGCGGCGGCTAGTCTGGAACGCATGGATGCCTCCGACGCGACCCCCGAGCACGGCCGGTTCGACGTGCGCCGGCTCCGCGAGCTCGCCGACCGGGCCGAGATGTCGATCGATGAGCTGGCCGATTTCCTCGATTCCCCGACGGGGCGGCGGCTCCGGGGGATGGTCGCCACCGGCCTGATCGTCTCCATCCCGCTCGTCATGCGGATCCCCGGCCTCCGCCGCTCCCCGATCGGGCGCATCATCGAGCTCACCGGTGGCGCCGCGATCGTCATGGCGATCGCCGAGGCGATCCGCGATTGGGAGCGGGGCGAAGACGCCCGCCGGCGCCGGGCGCCCGGCGTGATCGACGTGCCCCCGGTCGGTTCCTAGTCTCCCGGGATCTCCGGGAACCGGGCTTCGTCCGGCGGCTCGTCCTCGTCCAACGTCAAGACCTCGTCGATCTCGTCCGGCGCGAGCGTCCCCACCGACCCCCGCTTGATCGCGCGGGCGTACAGGAGCAGCGCCGGGGCGCGGAGCAGCCCCGACACGACCAGCGCAGCCGGCACCGACACCGCGCCCGCGATCAGGCCGAGCGGCGGGCCGCCGGCGGTCTGTCCGATCGCGTCGGACTGCGTGCCCATCGAGTTGACGGTTGCTCGCGTCGCCGGGTCCAGCCCCTGGTTCACCCAGGCCGTGAACACCGGGTCCCGCACGCTCCGCAGCGCCCCGACGAGCCAGAACGCGAGCACGGCCGCCCAGAACGCGCCGACCACGCCGAAGGCGACCACCCCGAGGATCAGCAAGACATCGATGCCCGCGAGGATGCGCGCGACGGTGGCGTGCCCCCGCAGGTGCGTGCGGCGCTTCACGATCGAGAGCGCCCCAAGCCCGAGCAGCATCCCCACGCCGTCGAGGATGCCGAACCAGACGACGCGGTTCAGCCCACCGATCGCCGGCAGCCCGATGTCCTTCAGCAGATGGAAGTCCGAAAGCCGGTCGAAGCCCTCAGTTGACGCGCCATGGATCGCGGCGGTCCCGATGATCAGCCACAGGACCGGGTGCCCTCGCACCACGCGCACGCCCTCCTTGAGCGTGCCGGCAAGCGATCGGTGGATCGCCTCGCCCTCGGGTCGCTCCCGCCGGTTGAACCCCTCCTCCCGCATCGCGAACGCCAGGAAGACGCCCAGGCCCAGGAACCCGACGCCCGAGGTGATCACGGGCAGCCGGAGGTCGATCGACGCGAGTGCGACGCTGACCGCGATCGCGACGAGCGCCCCCACGTGATACCACTGTTCGGCGCGCAGGTAGAGCGGGCGTGCGGCCTCTTCTCCGATCTCGTCGGTGAGCCACGCCACGTCGGCGCCGCTCGTGAAGGTGGCGAAGATCCCGAACAGCACCTGCGAGACGACCGCCATGGAGTAGGTCCCCGCGAACCCCAGGACGATGAAGGCGACGCCCGTGCCCACCACCCCGATCACCACCGACACGCGGCGGCCGAACGTGTCGGCCACCACCCCGGTCGGCAGCTCGAACACCAGATACGTGCCCTCGAGCACGGTTCCAAGCAGCAAAAGCTGGAACGGCGTGGGGTTCAGGCGCACCACGACGAACACGGTGTACACGGTGGCCATCAGGCGGAACATGAACCCGCCTGCGGTCTCGTAGATCAGGTAGACAGTAGCTGGGCGTAGTCGACGCACGTCGCATCTTCCTCGGTGGTCGGGGCATGGGGCGGGAACGGGGCTCCGCCGCGGCAGGCCGAGAGTGGGGCGGCGGGGCGCCCCGTGCGGTCAGGTGATGTCGGCTAGGCAGTTGGCACGTCTCGCCCACGATGGTCGAGTGCCCCCGGTGTGTCAAGGATGGCCGTTCGCCGCCGGGCGGCGTATGCGAGCATCGGGGGATGAGCACGCTCGAGCGACCCGCGCCCGACGACCGGCCCTTCGCCGTCGTGGACATCGGCTCGAACTCGGGACGCATGATCGTCTTCAGGCTGCGCGAGGGAGAGCATCTGGACGTGATCGAAGACGCGCGCGCGCCACTCCGGCTCGCGCGTGAGCTCCGGGATTCCGAGGAGCTGGGAACCGAGGCGATCGACCGGACGATCGAGGCGCTGCGCGACTTCCTGGCGGTCGCCGAAGGAGCGGGGGCCGAGCGGATCATCGCGGTGGCGACCTCGGCCGTCCGCGACGCGCTCGACGGCGACGAGCTGATCGCGCGCGCGCACCGGTTGGGCGTGCCGCTGCAGACGATCGACGGCGAGCACGAGGCCCGGCTCGGGTTCCTCGGGGCCGTGCACGACCTCCCCGTGCGCAGCGGCTTCACGATGGACATCGGCGGCGGCAGCGTCGAGCTCTCGCGGTTCCACGAACGTCACCTCGTTCGTTCCTGGTCGCTCCCGCTCGGCTCGCTCCGCGTGAGCGACCGGTTCCTGGAGACCGACCCCCCGTCGGACAAAGAGCTCCGCGCGCTGAAGAAGGCGGCCGTCGACGCACTCGCCCTCGAGGAGATCACCGAGCTCGCGGACGGCGAACAGCTCGTCGGGATCGGCGGCACGATCCGCAACCTGGCGAAGGTCGACCTGAAGCGCACCGACTATCCGATGCCGCTGCTTCACGGCTACCGGCTGCCGCAGAAACGCCTCGCAGCGCTCGTCGACGACCTCGCCCGCCGCACGATGAAGCGCCGCGCGCGCGTCCCGGGGCTGAACCCCGACCGCGCCGACACGATCGTGGGCGGCGCGCTGGTCGCCGACGCGATCGCGCGCCGCATCGGCGCCGCCGAGATCGTGGTCTCGAGCCGGGGACTGCGCGAGGGCCTCGCGTTGGTCACCGGAGCGGGAGGCGGGGTCCCCCCGGCCGACTGGGTACGGACGATCTCGGTGGCCACCCTCGCGGCCCGGTTCGTGGCGTGGGATCCCTCGGTCGCCGGTCGCCGGGCCGGCCTCGCGTTGCACCTGCACGGCGCGCTCGAGCCGACCGCCCCCACGTCGGTGCGCGAGATGCTCGAGCACGCGGCGACGATCCTCGATGTGGGGAGGGCCATCGACTACTACGACCGCTTCGAGCACGCGGCGATGATCGTGATGGCCGCCGACCTCGCCGGATTCTCCCACGCCGACCTCGGCGCACTCACCGCGATCCTCCGTCAGGCCGACGACGACACGCGGCTGGGCCCGTACGGCCGCCTGGTGCGTGCGGAAGACCGCACGGCTGTGCTGCGCGCCGCCGCGACCTTGGCCTTGGCCGACGAGCTCAACCGCAGGATCCCGCCGGGGGCCGCCGCCCCGCTCAGCTGCAACGTGCTGCGTGGCGGCTTCGAGGTCGTCGCGCCCGTGCCCGCCGGCTGGCGTCCGCGTGGCGTCGCCGACCGGTTCCAGCAGGTGTTCGGAACCCCGCTCATCGTCGTGGCGAACGAAAATGTCGCGACGCTCGCTCCGGCCCCCGAGCGCGACTAGCATCCCCGCGGGGGGTGCGCGATGACGCTCAGCGTCTTCATCTCGGTCGACATGGAGGGGATCGCGGGCATCACGACCCGTCGCCAGACGTTGCGCGGTACCGACGACTACGCGTGGGCGCGCGAGCTGATGACCGAGGAGGCGAACGCGGCCGTCGCGGGAGCGTCCGACGCCGCGGCGCGAACCGTCGTGGTCTCGGACTCGCACGGCGACATGGGCAACCTCCTGCCGCACCGTCTCGACCCGCGCGCGGACCTCGTGCAGGGCACACCGAAGGTGCCGTTCAGCATGATGACCGGCATCGCCGAGGGGTTCTCCTGCGCGGCGTTCATCGGCTACCACGCAGGAGCGGGCACCGCCGACGCCGTGCTCGACCACACGTACGCGGGCATCTTCACCGACGTCCGCGTGAACGGCGAGGCTTGGAACGAGACGCACCTGAACGCCGCGCTCGCCGGCACGTTCGGCGTGCCGGTCGGGTTCGTGACGGGCGACCGCGCGTGCTGTGATCAGGCCATGGAGAAGCTTCCCTGGATCAAGACCGTGGCGGTCAAAGAAGGTCTCGGGAACCGAGTCGGACGCTCGCAGTCGCCGGCGAAGGCGCGGGCAGCGATCCGGGGGATCTTCCGGGAGGTCGTGAAGCATCCCGAGCAGCTCGACCTGTTCCTGCCGCCCGGGCCGTACGCGCTCGAAATCGACACGACCGATACCGCGGTCGCCGACATGTGCGCGCTCTCGCCCGGCACGGTGCGCTGCGGACCACGCGGCGTTCGATTCGAGACCGACGACCTCCGCGTGCTGTACCGGTGCCTGCTGACCTGGATGAACCTCGGCCAGCGCGTGGCGCCCGGCTCCCCGATCAAGTAGTCGGTCCTAGTCTCGGCCGGTCACCGCCCGCACGTGAGCAGCCGTTGCGGCTGCCAGCTCGGGCGTGAACGAGACCGTTTCCACGACGCTCGGCCACAGGCCCTCGCGCTCGCAGCAGCCGGGGAGCTCCAGCAGCATCCGGGTGAACAGCTTGTCGTCGATCCTCAGGTTCGAGAGCCGGGCGTCGACGCCGGTCGCGCGCACGATCCGGGCCGCGCGGTCGGGGTCGTTCCCCTGGACGAACGACATCGCCAGGACGCAGCACGAGATCAGCTCGCCATGCACGCGATGTTCGTTCGTGAGCCACTCGAAGCAGTACGCGAGGAAGTGCTCGCTCCCTTCCTCGAAGCGCGCGCCGAACGCCACGCACCCAGCCCCCACCGCTCGATGGGTCTCGGCCAGGAACCGCACGCCCTCCTCGGAGACGGCGGCGATATCGTCTGCCGTGGCCTCGAGTCCGTCCAGGACCGCACGCCCGAGCGCCGCCGCCTCGTCGTTCCAGGGGATGTCCCCCCGGCCGGCGTCGACGGCCAGCCGCCAGTCGAACATCCCCGTGTGGCAGCTCAGGAGGTCGCCGACGCCCGCGCGGTTCAGGCCAGGCGGCGCCCGCCTGATCAACGCGGGATCCGCGATGACCTCGACCGGCCGCAGCTCCCCCGCGTAGCGCACCCGCGATCCGTCGCGGTATCCGTAGGGCGCGGTGAAGGCCGCGTCGACCGAGATGATCGAGGGGATCTGCACCAACGGAAGGCCGGTCCACTCGGCCACGAACTTCGCGGTGTCGAGGGCCGAGCCGCCGCCTAAACCTACGACGACCTCGCCCCCGGCCGGCACCGCGGCGGCGGCCGTACGGAGGTCCGTGAGCTCGACACTCGCCGCCTCGATCATGTGATGCGGCGCCGGAGTCTCAGCCGACACGAGCGCCCAGGGCTCGGCCATCGTGCACACGATCGCGCCGCCGCCGAGCTCCCGCAGCCGGTCGAGCGCCGCGCCGTTCGCGACGGTGAGCGGGAACGGGTCGAGTCCGACCGCGGGCATCGGCACGGCGCTCACCGCTCGCGACCGCTCCGGTACGCGTCCTCGACGACGCGCATCACCACGCAACCGTCCTCGCCGCTCGGGCGGGGCTGGCGTCCCTCGGCGACCGCGTCGAGGAACTCGGCGATCTGCGAGGAGTACATAGGCTGCGTGCAGTGCTCGTAGTCCTCGGACGGCTCCTCGGGCGGCCAGATGCGGGCATAGCCCTTCGTGCCGTACACCTCGGTGTCGGCCTCGAGCCCGCCCAGGTGGGGTTGCCACCACCCCGACTCCACGAGACTGTTCGTGCCGTTCGACCAGCCGATCAGCACGATCCCGTCGTCGTCAACGGTGTAGCGACCCTCCGCGTATCGCGTGCCGATCGCGGCGCACACCGACGCAGGGTAGGGATCTCCCAGCAGGAACCGAGCGGTATCGATCGCGTGCACGCCCATGTCGACCAGCGCACCGCCTCCCGCGAGCCCGGGATCGGTGAACCAACCGCTCGGTCCCCAGGCGGCATGCACGCCGTATCCGCGGGTCTTCACGACGTCGCCGAGCTCACCGGCTGCGATCCGATCCCGGAGCGCGATCACCTCGTCGCGGAAGCGCCAACAGTGCGCGACCATCAGCGACGCCCCCGAGGCACGTGAGGCCTCGATCATCGCGTCGCACTCGGCGACCGTCGTCGCCATCGGCTTCTCGACCAGCACGTGGGTGCCCGCCCGAAGGAGCGCGATCGCCTGCCGGGCGTGCAGCGCGTTGGGCGTGGCCACGATCGCGGCGTCCAGCGTGGGGTCCGCTGCGAGGGACTCCCAGTCGGTGACGACATGCTCGATCCCGTAGCGCTCCGCGAACGGTCGCGCGGTCTCCTCGCGGTGGTTGGCCACCCCGACGAGCTCGTCGCCGTGCGCGAGGACCCCGCGCGCGTGGAAGTCCTGGATCCATCCGCACCCGAACAGCGCCACCCTCATCGTTCGCTCCCCTCGATCGACACACCGTTCGCGCGGATCACGTCGCGCAGGAACCATCCGGAGTCCTTCACCGTGCGCACCTGGGTGTCGAAGTCCACCCGCACGATCCCGAACCGCTTCGAATACCCCTCCGCCCACTCGAAGTTGTCGAGCAGCGACCATACGAAGAACCCCTTCAGCGGGACCCCGTCGGCGACCGCCCTCGCCGCCGCGCGGAAGTGGCCGTCAAAGTAGGCCACGCGGCGCTCGTCGTGCACGGCCCCGTCGGGAGCGACGACGTCGGGGAACGCGGCGCCGTTCTCGGTGACGTAGATCGCGGACGGCGCGTGATCGCGCTGCACGCGCGTGAGCAGGTCGTACATCCCGTCCGCGTGCACGAGCCACCCCGTGTCGGTGTACTCCCCCGGTTCTCGCACGTCGGCCGCGCCGAACGGCTCGGCAGCCTCGTCGGCCCGCACGAGGGCTCGCGAGTAGTAATTGAGCCCCAGGAAGTCGGTGCGCGCGGCGATCGCGGCCATGTCGCCGTCGTCCACTGCGGGAGCCCATCCCCGGCGGTCATAGATCTCCTGTATCTCTGCCGGGTAGCCCTTGCCGTACAAGGGATCGAGGTACCAACCCGCCTCGGCCGCGTACCGCCGCTCCGCCGCGGCGAGATCCGCAGGAGCTTCGGTCGCCGGCGTCTGCGGCCACACGTTGATCGCGATACCCACCTGGCGAGCGCCGTTCGCTCGCAACACCGGGACGGCGAGGCCGTGCGAGACGAGCAGGTGATGGGCCACCCGGAGCCCGAGAGCGGGATCGGTGAGCCCGGGGGCATGCTCGCCCACGACGTGGCCGTCGACCGAGATCACGCTCGGCTCGTTGTGCGTGATCCACATCGGCACCCGGTCGGCGAGGCGTGACGACAGGGCGTCGGCGTACGCGACGAACGCGTCGATCGTCGCCCGCGAGCCCCAGCCACCTCGGTCCTGCAGCGCCTGCGGCAGGTCCCAGTGGTTCAGGGTCAGCATGGGCGCGATCCCTGCGGCCAGGAGGGCGTCGGTCAGTCGGTCATAGAAATCCAGGCCGCGCCGATTCACCGCACCGCGCCCCTGGGGGAACACCCGGGACCACGACACGCTGAGGCGGTAACCCCGCAGCCCCAGGTCGTGCATCAGGCGCACGTCCTCGGCGTACCGGTGGTAGTGGTCGCACGCGACGTCGCCGGTGTCGCCGTCACGGACCCTCCCCGCCGTGTGGCTGAACGTGTCCCAGATCGACGGCCCCTTGCCGTCCTCATCCCACGCGCCCTCGATCTGATAGGCGGCCGTTGCCGCCCCCCACAGGAACCCTTCGGGGAACGCCGTCCTCGGCATCGCTGTTCCGGGCCGCACGGTCCCTTACCCCTTCGTGCCGGTGAGCGTGACGCCCTCGATGAAGACCTTCTGCGCCAGGAAGAACAGCACGATCACCGGGATCATGAACACGAGCGAGGCCGCCATCGTCAGGTTCCACTGCACGCGATGCATCGAGCGGAACTCCACCAGCCCGATCGCAAGGGTCCACAGCTTCGGGTTGTTGCCCAGGAACAGCAGCGGCCCGAAGAAGTCGTTCCAGGCATAGAGGAAGTTGAAGAGCGCGACGGCCGCGATCGCCGGCTTGGCGAGCGGCACGATCACCCGGGTCATGATCTGCCACTCGCTCGCGCCGTCCACGCGCGCCGCGTCGGACAGATCCTCGGGGATCGACATGAAGAACTGGCGGAGCAGGAAGATCGAGAAGGCGTCGCCGAAGAACGCCGGCAAGATCAACGGCGTGAGCGTCCCGATCATGTGCAACCGCACGAACACGATGTACAGCGGGATGATCGTCACCTGGAACGGCAGCATCATCGTCGAGAGGACCACCACGAAGACGGCGTTGCGTCCGCGCCATTCCATACGGGAGAGCGCGTACGCCACGGGCACGCACGACAGCACCGTGCCGAGCGTCGACAGCACCGCGATCTGAGTCGTATTCCACGTGTAGCTGAGGAGCGGCACCTCCCTGAAGATCTCGACGTAGTTGCTCCACACGAACGGGCGGGGCCAGATCACCGACGACAGCGACTGCTGGTCGGTCATCAGCGATGTGAAGAGGATGAACAACATCGGCAACATGAACATCGCCGCGAACAGGATCAGCAGCGTGTGGTCGGCGACCGAGCTCAACATCCGGCGTCGTTTCACTCCGGGGGGGATCGGCCTCGGCGCGATCCCGGCCGCGGTCGCGAGCCCGCGCGCGCTCACCGGAACATCTCCCCGCCCTGGTAGTGAACCCATCGGCGCGAGGTGCGGATCATCACGAGTGTGCAGGCCATCGTCACGACGAACAGCACCCAGGCGAGCGCCGACGCGTAGCCCATCTTGAAGTAGCTGAATCCCTGCTGATACAGGTAGACGGAGTAGAAGAGCAGCGACCCTTCCGGGTACCCCAGGCTCGTCTTGCTCGTCGCGTTCACGGTCGACGTCACGTACGCCTGCGTGAAGTACTGGAACCCCCAGATGATGCCGGTGACCAGCGAGAAGAAGATCACCGGGCTGATCATCGGCAGGGTCACCGAGCGGAACTTCTGCCAGGGACCGGCCCCCTCGATGTCGGCGGCCTCGTACAGCTGGCGCGGCACGTCCAGAAGCCCCGCCAGGAAGATGATCATCGCGTCACCCACGCCCCAGAGCCCCAGGATCACCAGGCCCCACTTCGAGGTCGACGGCGAGAAGAACCACAGCGGCGGATCGGCGACACCGGCGCTCGAGAGGAGCTGGTTCAGCGGGCCGAAGGCGGGGTTCAGCAGGTAGACGAACGCGAGCGCCGCGGCGACCGGCGGCGCCATCGATGGCAGGAAGAACATCGTCCGATAGCCCTTGATCCCGCGACGCGGTCTGGTAAGAAGCGTCGCCGTGGCGATCGCGAACAGGATGCGGACGGAGACACCGACCGCGACGATCCACACCGTGTTCTTCACCGACAGCCAGAAGAACGCGTCCTTGGTGAACATGAACTTGTAGTTGTCGAGCCCGATCCATCGCGGGGTCGACAGCAGGTCGTAGTGGGTGAAGGAGAAGTAGAGGCTCGTCACCATCGGGTAGACGATGAACACGAGGAAGCCGATCGCCCATGGGGACAGGAACAAGATCACGAGCCTCCACGGGGTCCGCCGGCTGGGACGGGAGCGGCGGACCGCTCCCGTCCCGCGGGCGACGCCGGCGATCGGTGGCGTTGCCATGGACGACTCGCCCCTCGGCTACGGCCCGGATGCCTGGGCGAGCTCGGCGTTGATCTGCTCGGCCACCTGATCCAGGCCCGCCTGCAGGTCGGTCACCTTGCCCTGCTGCCATTTCTCCAGGAACCCGCCCACCAGGTCCTGATCGAGCGATCCGATCGCGGAGGTCTCCTTGTAGTGAGAGGACGGGTTGGCGAAGATGTCCAGGAACGTCTGGAACTGCGGGGTCACCTCCAGGTCCGGCGACTCGAGCGCCGCCGTAGTGGTCGGGACGTTCCTGACGTTGTTGGCCATGTACACCAGCGTGTCGGTGTCGGAGGCCATCCAGGACACCAGGAGCCAGGCCGACTCCGGATCCGGCGATCCCTTCGGGATCCCGATGATCGTGCCGCCGATCTGCCCCACACCATAGGAGTCGGCCATGTCGTCGGGCACCGGGATCGGCGCCGTCATGTAGTTCAGGTCGGGGACCTCGTTCTCGATGAAGGCGGTCCGCCACTCGCCATCGATGTTCATCGCGACGCGGCCCGTCTCGAAGTCGTTCGACGAGGAGAACTCATCACCTTGCTGCGCCACGAACTTCGTGACGGCTTCGGGCCCGCCGTAGAAGTCGACCAACTCCTTCTGCCAGTCGGCGATCGCCTTCCACTGGGGGTCGGTGTCGACCGCCGAGGTCGTCCCGTCCTCGCTGTACCATTTCGCGCCGAACGGGATCGACAGGGTGACCGAGTTGGTCTCGTAGTAGCCGGAAAACGGCACGAGCCCCATGACCTTGATCGAACCGTCGGGGTTGAACTCCGTGAGTTGCTTCGCGTAATCGGTGAGCTCGGAGATCGTCTTCGGCGGTCCGGAGAGCCTGGCGTTCTCGAACTTGTCGAGGTTGTAGTACAGCCCGTACGCATCGGTCAGGAACGGCAGCGCGCACTGGCTCCCGCCGAAGCTCGTGTATTTGAACACCGCGTCGGGGAACTGAGAGAGGTCGTAGCCGTCGCGTTCGATGAACGGCGTGAGATCCTGCCATGCGCCCGACTGGCAGAACTTGCCGACCGAGTCGAGGCCGAACGAGAGCACGGCGGCCGGCGGCGTGCCGGAGTTGATCGCCGCGATGATCTTGGGGTCGTCGACGGCGCCGACGCTCTCGACCGTGATCCACGGATACTGCGCCGTGAAGTTGTCGAAGATCGCGTTGAACTGCTTCAGCTCGCGGCCGGTCCACGCGCCCCAGATCTCGATCGTGACCGGTTCGTGCGACGCGTTCGCGTCGGTGGGCGACGCCGGTCCTTCGTCACCTCCCGCCGTGCACGCGGCGCCGATCAACGCGAACGCCGTCACCGCCACCAGGATCCGTCTCATGCTGGCCTCCCTCCCGATCGTCATCTGTCTGATCCACCCCGTCATACGGCGATCCCCCCGCGGGCGTCGGTCCGTGCGAACAACCGGTCTTGAGCGGCCCGGAGCGCCATCGCCACGGCACCCACGACCGCCGCGTCCTCACCGAGCGCCGACACATCGACGCGCGGTGCGAACGGCGAGAGGGCGCGGAGCTCGGAGATCACCGGGGCGAGCAGCAGATCGCCGTTGTGCCCGATGCCCCCGCCCAGAATCACGAGCTCGGGGTCGACGACCGGCACCACCGCGGCGATCGCGACCGCGATGTGCTCGGCCACGCCCGCGACGACCCGAAGGGCGCGATCGTCACCCCTACGAGCGGCCGCGAACACCTTCTTGGCGGTGAGCGGCGGCTTCATGCCTTCGAGGCGAGCCGCCACGACCACCCCGTCAGCACCCAGGGAGCGCTCGAGCGTGCCCCTGCGCCGGCTCCGTCGCTCGTGCGGATCGGGCGCGCCGATCGGGAGATAGGCGATCTCCCCGGCCGCCCCCCGTGCGCCGCGGAACAGCTCACCGTTCAGCACGAGCCCAAGCCCGACGCCCGTCCCGACATGGAAGTACACGAAGTCGTCGACGCCGCGGCCCAGCCCGCGCCACCGTTCCCCCATGGCGGCGAGATTCACGTCGTTCTCGAATGCGATGTTGGTGCCGAGCTCGCGCTGCACGGCTTCGACCAGCCCCTGGCGACCCCATCCGGGCAGGTTGTGCGCCAGCGCCACCTGCCCGCGCGTCGGCTCGAACACCCCGGGGCTGCCCACCATCGCGAATGTGACCTGCTGCCACCGGATACCTGCCTCAGACGCGAGACCGTGCGCGATCTCGCCCAGCTGACCGATCAGCGTCGCCGCGCTCCGGACGCGGGCCCGCTCGTCGCGTCGCGCCACGATGTCGCCGGTCACGTCGGCGATCGCCGCGCGCACCCAGTGGCGCCCGACGTCGAGGCCGACGACCCATCCGGCCCGGGGGTTCAGCTCGTAGAGCAACGCGGTCGGGCCCTTACCGCCGGACGTGCGTCCCGCCTCGCGCACGAGTCGGGCACGCTCGAGGTTCGAGAGCGCCTGTGACACGGTCGGCTTCGAGAGCCCGGTGTCCCGGGCGATCTGCGCGCGCGCCACCGGCCCGGTATGTCGGATCGATTCCAGCACGGTGCGTTCGTTGATCGCCCGCAACAGGCTCGGCGTGCCCGCCGCGAACGTCTGGTCGCCGCTCGTCGGAACCCCTCCCCGTGAAGGAAACTTTCCTAACTAATCACGACGATGCTACGCTTCGGCCCGAAGAGTGGTCAAGGCAGCCGGGGAGTCAACCCGGGTGGAACCGCGGGAGGTGCGCGGCGTGCGCAGCGAGATAGGCGTCCACGAGCGACTCGGCCACGCCGACGCTCCGCACCAGCGGGTGGATCGCCATGGCCTTCAAAGCGAGCGCGCGGTCGCCCGCGAGCGCGGCCTCGGCCGTCAGGGCGGCGTGGGACGCGATCTGCCGCACCAAGCCCGAAACTTCGGAGGGCATCGCACCCTGCGAGATCGGCTGGGCCCGCGACCCCCGCAGCATCGCGGGAGTCTCCACGATCGCCTCACGGGGCAGATCCTCGACCTGGCCCACGTTCGGCAGGTTCAGGATCGTGCGCTCGGTACCGCCGGTGAGCATCGTGGCCGCGATGCGTATGGCGAAGTCGCCATGCTCCTCGCTCGCGCGCTCCATCGACGGCCGGGGCATCTCGGCGTCCGCCTCGCGTCGGTAGCTCCCGACCACCTCCGGGAGGATCGCCATGATCTCCTGGGCGCGCGTCCTGCCGGCGGCACGCTGTTCAGCCAACACCTCGTCGTGGAAGAAGAAGTACTGCAGGTACTCGCTCGGCACGCAGCGCAGCATCCGGAACAGCCGGACCACCCGTCGATCCGCATGGTCGGGCAGCGACTCGAGGTCGAGGGTGTCGAGCAGCGCCCAGAGCTCGTCGGTGACATCGCTCCCGTCCACGCGGACCGCCTGCGTGAAGGTCATGTGGTTCGTGCCGCGGGTATCGAGCTCGACCGACCCGGCGGGCACGCCGAGCAGACGGCCCAGGAGCTCCTGCTCGCCCGCCGTCTGATCGCACAACCCGAGGTACCGGGCGCCCGGCACGAACCGGTGCACCGCCTCGCTCACGATCTGCACCGGGTTCGTGTAGTTCAGCAGGACCGCGTCGTCCGTCACGCGCGCGAGCTCCGCGGCGATCTCCAGCACGATCGGCACGGATCGCAGGGCCATCGCGAAACCACCCGGCCCTGCCGTCTCCTGGCCGACGATCCCGTGGTCCATCGCGATCTGCTCGTCGAGGTGACGAGCCTCGAGCCCGCCCGGTCGGAACGCCGCGAGCACCACGTCGGCACCCTCCATCGCCCGCAAGCGGTCGGGCTGCGCCTCCACGCGAACCGCGCCGGCGCCCCGGGACCGAAGGATCGACGTGGTGAGGCGCCGCTGCAGATCCAGCGCGTCGCGATCGATGTCGTGCAGCACCAACGTTCCGCCTGCGAACGCCTCGGCGGTATGTGCCACGGCGAAGGCGATACCCGGCATGTAGGCGGATCCTCCGCCGATCACCACGACGCGTGGCCCCATCGAGCCACGCTACCCCACCCGAGAGGAGCCGACGATGCCTGAGCTCGCGATCAACGGCGGTACCCCCGTCCGCGCCACGCCGTACCCCGTCTGGCCCGCCCCCGACGAGGAATACGTCGAGGCCGTCGCCGAGGTCGTGCGCGGCGGCGAGTGGGGAGGGTTCCCCGAGCCGGGCGTGAACGGCACGGCGTTCGAGACGGCGTTCGCCGCCTACCAGGGTGCTCGACACGGGGTCCTGATGATGAACGGCACCGTGACGATGGAGGTCGCGTGCAAGGCGCTGGACATCGGCTGGGGCGACGAGGTGATCGTGCCGGCGCTCACGTTCGCTGCGACGGCGTACGCGCCGATGGCGGCAGGGGCGCTCCCCGTGATCGTCGACGTCCTTCCCGACACGTGGTGCATCGACCCGGACGCAGTCGAGGCCGCAATCACGCCCCGCACGAAGGCGATCATCCCCGTGCATCTGGGCCATCAGATGGCCGACATGGACCGCATCATGGCGATCGCGAAGGCGCACGGAGTCGCGGTGATCGAGGATTGCGCGCACGCCCACGGGCAGCAGTGGCGCGGCCAAGGCGCCGGCTGTATCGGCGATTTCGGCTCGTTCAGCCATCAGTCCTCGAAGATCCTCACCTCAGGCGAGGGCGGCACGCTGCTGACGAACGACGACACGCTCGGGCGCCGGGCGCATTCGATCATCGATTGTGGACGGGCGAAGGATCCCGAGGAGAAGGAATTCACGTTCGGCGCGAACTACCGGCTGAGCGAGCTGAACGCCGCGCTGCTGGTGGTCGCGATGCGCCGTTTCCCCGAGCAGCAGGCCGCCCGCGCCGTCACGGGCAAGGCGTTCGAGGCCATGGCGGCCGAGATCGCAGGCGTGCGCGTGATGCCGCACGACGAGCGCATCACGCGATGGAGCTTCTACAACTACATCCTGGCGATCGACCCTGAGGCCTTCGGCGGCGCGACCAACGAGGTCGTGTGCGCGGCCATGGAGGCCGAGGGGATCCCGGCCGAGGTGCAGTACCCGCCCATGAGCCGCTACGAGCTGTTCCAGCCCTCGCTCTCCCGTCTGCCGGTTGCGGTGGAGCACGCCGCCCGCCTCGACCCCCAGACGATGTCGTTCCCCGTGGCCGAGGCGGCCGGGCTCCGTGAGTCCGTGTACTTCATGGAGACCGTCTTCCGTGATGGCGAGCGTGGGGTCCGGGATGCAGCCGACGCGCTCGCGAAGATCCAGCGGAACGCGAGCGAGCTGCCCGCGATCTGAGGAGGCACGGGGACGTCAGGCCGGCGGGAAGAAACGCGGGAGGAGGTCGCGGTTCGCCTCGAGGAGCTCCTCCAGCAGCGGCGCGGCCACGTCGTAATCGCCCACCAGCGGATTGGTGATGAGGGCGCGCAGGGCGACCCCGCGGTCCCCTGTCATCGCCGCGTCGATCGTCAGCCGCTCGTACGCCTTCGCGTGTGCCACGAGCGCGAGCATGTCGGGGGCGAGCGGCGCCACGGGAAGCGGGTGTGCCCCGTCGCGATCCACCGTGGCGGCGATCTCGACGACGTCGTCGGCCGCCAGGTTCGGGATCGCGCCGTCGTTGCGGACGTTCACCACCTGCACGTCGCCGGTGCCCGCATGGAGCGAGGCGATCAGGGCCGCGGCCGCGTCCGAATAGAACGCCCCGCCGCGCTCTTCGAGCAGCTTCGGCTTGGTGTCGAGCGCGGGATCCCGGTACAGCTCGAGCAGGCCGGCCTCGATCTCCATGACCTCCTCCGCCCGGGTTCGCGCCGTCTTCTGACGTTCGAGGACGCGCCCCGCCAGGTAGTAGTAGTGCAGGTAGTAGCTCGGGATCGCGCCGAGGGTCCTGATCAGCTCGGCCGGCATCTCGGTCTCGTCGGTCACCAGGTCGATGGCCTCGCCCAAGATCTCGGGCAGCCGGTCGACGCCGTCGACCAGCACCTTGCGCTCCCATGTCAGGTGGTTCAGGCCGACGTGCTCGAGCTGCACGCGATCGGGCGTGACACCGAAGTGCCCGGCGAACGCACGCTGGAATCCGATCGCCACGTTGCAGAGTCCGATCGCCCGATGCCCGGCATCCAGGAGCGCCTGTGTCACGAGACCGGTCGGGTTCGTGAAGTCGACGAACCACGCGCCAGGCGCGCCACGCTCCGCGGTGAGCTCGGCGAGGTCGAGCACCACAGGCACCGTTCTGAGCGCCTTCGCGTACCCGCCCGGTCCGGTGGTCTCCTGGCCGATGCACCCGTGGCGCGGAGGGATCGTCTCGTCGCGGTACCGGGCCGCCTGCTGCCCGACGCGCAGCTGCACGATCACGAAATCAGCACCCTCGATCGCCTCGACGCGATCCTGCGTGAGCACCAAGCGACCATTCCAGCCCGTACGGCGCATCATCCGCTCGGCAAGCGCCCCGACGACACCGAGCCGTTCGGCATCGATGTCCAGCAGGCTCAGCTCGTCGACCGGGAGGCGGTCACCGCGGGTCACGAAGCCCTCAACGAGCTCTGGGGTATACGTGCTTCCGCCACCGACGACCGCGACCTTGACCCCCATCACGCCCACCTTCACAGCCCGTTGATCGGCATCGTACACTCGCGTCGATGAGATCGTTAGGAAACTTTCCTGACCCATTCATCGCCGAGATCTCGGGGCAGCCCGATGCCCTCAGACGCGCGGCGACCGGACTCCGCGAGGACGAGTCGGCGCTCCGCGCGATCGCCGCGGCCGCGACGGGGCGGCATCTCATCTTCACCGGCATGGGGTCCTCGTACGACGCCTGCTACCCCGCCGTCACCGAGCTCGCGCAGGCGGGGATCCCCGCCACGATGGTCGACGCAGCGGAGCTGCTGCACTTCCGTCGCGCGATCGCGAACGGTGATGCGCTGCTCATCGCCGTCAGCCAGTCGGGCGAAAGCGCCGAGATCGTGCGCCTCCTCGACCTCGTGCGGCGCGACGCCGGGCCGCCGATCGTCGTGGCCGTCACGAACGGCGCCGGGAACACGCTCGCTCGCTCGGCCGACCACGTCCTCGATACACGGGCGGGCAAGGAGTCGGGGCCTTCGACGATGACGTTCGCGGCGTCGCTGGTCGTGGTCGCTGCCGTCGGCCGAGTGCTCGCCGGGCTTGACCCCGTCGCGGTCATCGACCGGGTCGACCGAGCCGCCGAGCTCGCCGCGGGCGCGGCCGAGCGCCTGATCGCTGAGGTGGGGGTCGCCGACGAGCTCGCCGACTGGTTCGCAGACCCGCAGACCGCGGTGATCCTGGGGCGCGGGCCGGCCCGGGCCGCCGCCGAGATGGGGGCCCTTACCGTGAAGGAGGCGGTCGGCATCCCGATCGAGTCGCTGCAGACGGCCCAGTTCCGGCACGGTCCTCTCGAGCTCGTCGGCCCCGGGCTCGCGGCGATCCTCGTGGCGACCGAGCCCGAGACGCTCGAGATCGATCTCGAGCTCGCCACGGAGCTCGTCCGGTTCGGCGCCCATGTGCTGCTCGTGACCGCGGGGGCCCACGAGCTGCCGGGAGCGCGAACGCTGACCACCGGCACGCTCGACCGTGGGCTGACGCCGGCCGTCTCGGTCATCCCGATCCAGCTGCTCGCGTGGCGGCTCGCGACTCGGCACGGGCGCGAGCCCGGTGCGTACTATCGGGCTGCGAAGGTGACGACCCATGAATAGCCAGCTGCGCGTTGCGCTGACCTTCGATGCGGAACATCCCGACCGATCCTGGTGCCCCCGGGGGAACGCCGAGCGCATCCTCGATACCCTGCAAGACCAAGGGGTCCTCGCGACCTTCTTCGTGCAAGGTCGCTGGGCCGAGGCCGAGCCCGCGCTCGCGAGACGGATCGCCGATGCGGGCCACCTCGTGGGCCACCACTCCCACTACCACGCACGCTTGCCGCTCCTGCGCGACGCAGGCATCGACGAGGACCTCGCCGACGGGCGTTCGGCCATCGTCGAGGCCACGGGTCGCGATCCTAAGCCGTGGTTCCGCTGTCCGTTCGGCGCCGGCCATGACGACGCGCGCGTGCTCGCGCGGATCGAGGCCGCCGGGTACCGCGACGTGCACTGGGATGTCGAGCTCGAGGACTGGGAGCCACACCGGAGCGGCCCGGCGATCGCCGAATCCTGCCTCGACGGCGTGCGCACCAGAGGCGACGGCGCCGTGGTGCTGCTGCACACGTGGCCGGGAGGAACGGCGGACGCGCTCGCGCCGATCGTCACCGGCCTGCGTGACATGGAGGCCACCTTCGTGACGATCGATGAACTGGACCGGTTGCCGTGACCCGGCCGGCGATCCTCGCCGTGGACGGGGGCGGCTCGAAGATGGACGCCGTGCTGGTCCGGCGCGACGGGACGCTGCTGGGAGCCGCGAGGATCCCCACGGGCGACTTCGGGGAGAGCGGGGGCGACACCCACATGGGCCAGGTGATCGACGTGGTCGTGGCGGTCTGTGCCGACGCCGAGGTCAGTCTCGAGCGGTTCCCCGTCGCGGAGCTCGGGGTGTACTGCCTCGCGGGCGCGGACCTCGCCGTGGACGATCGTCGGATCGTGGGGTGGCTCCGATCGCGTCGCGTCACGACCCAGGACATCGTTCGCAACGACACGTTCGCCGTGCTTCGCGCGGGGACCGATCGCACCTGGGGCGTGGGCGTGGTCTGCGGCTACGGGACCAACTGCTCGGGCGTGGCCCCAGACGGGCGCATCACCCGGTTCCCATCGGTGGGACCGATCTCGGGTGACTGGGGCGGTGGGGCGGAGGTCGGTGGCGCCGGGCTGTGGTTCGCGATCCGCGCCGAAGACGGCCGCGGGGACACGACCTCCCTCGCACGCCTCGTGCCCGCGCACTTCGGGCTCAGGCGCCCCAAGCAGGTCCTGGAGGCGCTGTACCTGGGGAGGATCGACGAGGCGCTGGTCGCCGAGCTCGCTCCCGTGGTGTTCGGGGCGGCGACCGAGGGCGATCCGATCGCTCGGAGCATCATCGACCGGCAGGCCGACGAGATCGTCCTCCTCGCGAGCACGGCGATCAGGCGGCTCAGGATGGCGAGGCTCGACGTCGATGTCGTGCTCGGCGGGGGGCTCTTCCGCAACGACGACGTCGCCTTCTTCGACCGGATCGACGAGGGGATCCATGCGACTGCTCCCGCGGCGCGCACCCACGTGCTCACCGCCCCCCCCGTGCTCGGCGCCGCGTTGCTGGGGCTCGATCGCCTGGGCGCCGGGCCCGCGGCCCATCGACGGCTGCGGGGGGCATTGACCCACGACCGGCTCGCCGCCCAGACTCACCGGCGACGCTAAGGAGACGACCAGTGGCCAAGATCGTGCTCGAGCGCGTGTCGAAGGTCTTCGGCAACGATGTGATCGCCGTGAACGACGTCTCGCTCGAGATCGGCGACGGCGAGTTCATGGTGCTGGTCGGGCCTTCGGGCTGCGGCAAGTCGACGATCCTGCGGATCCTGGCCGGGCTCGAGGAGGTCACGGCCGGCACGATCACGATCGGCGACACCGACGTCACCGACCTGCCGCCGAAGAACCGCGACATCGCGATGGTGTTCCAGAATTACGCGCTCTACCCGCACATGACCGTCGAGCAGAACCTTGGATTCGGACTGAAGCTCCGCAAGACTCCGAAGGACGAACAAGACCGCCGCGTCGGCGACGTCGCCCGGATCCTCGGCCTCGACCCGCTGATGCATCGCAAGCCTGCCGAGCTCTCGGGCGGTCAGCGGCAGCGCGTCGCGATGGGTCGAGCGATGGTGCGCGAGCCGCGCGCGTTCTTGATGGACGAACCGCTGTCGAACCTCGATGCCAAGCTCCGCGTGCAGATGCGTGCCGAGCTCTCCCGCCTCCACGAACGCCTCGGAACGACAACGGTGTACGTGACGCACGATCAGGTCGAAGCGATGACCCTCGGCGAGCGCGTGGCCGTGCTCCGCGACGGCATCCTGCAGCAGTGCGATACGCCGCAGCACCTGTACAACCACCCGACGAACCTGTTCGTGGCCGCGTTCATCGGGTCGCCCCCCATGAACCTCGTCGAGGCGACGGTCGATGCCGACACCCTCAGGTTCGGTTCGATCACGCTGCCGATCGTCGAGGCGAACCTCACGGCCTATCGAGATCGCACCGTGATCCTCGGGATCCGGCCGAGCGACCTCGAGGACTGCGCGATACGGCAGGACGACGGCCTCCCCACGATCGACGTCGTGGCCGAGGTCACTGAAGAGCTAGGCTCCGAGGTGCACATCATCTTCCCCGTCGACGCGCCTCCGGTCATGACCGAGGATACGATCGCAGCGGCGAGCGACGAGGGTGATCGCGATCAGATCCCTTTGATCGCCGATACGCAGGAGCAGGCGCGGTTCTGTGCGAGGGTCGACGCCCGCACGAGGTGCCGCCCCGGCGACCCGGTGCGGCTCTCCCTCGACGCCGCGAGGTTCCACTTCTTCGATCCGGAGAGCGGCGAGGCGATCGACCCTGCGCTCGGGCGGACGCAGGCCTGACGCTCAGGCAAGGCGTCCGGATCGCGCCTCGTGCTCGTCGTCGGCGGGCAGCCAGCATTCGACGAGGGTCCCTCGTCCGGGCGTGCTCGTGATCTTGCACCAGCCGCCTGCCAGCTCGGCCCGTTCCACCATGGTCGACAGACCGATGTGTCCGGGCCGTGGCTCATGCATGTTCGATGGGTCGAAGCCGACGCCGTCGTCGCCGACGCGGATCCTCACCCCGTCGTCGACCGAGGCGACCTCCACGGTCAGGTGGCTCGCGTCCGCGTGCTTGCGCGCGTTCGTGAGCGCCTCTTGCGCCAGCCGGTAGAGGGTCGCCCGCAGTTCGCGTGGAGGTTCCTCGCCGAGCTCGTCGACGACCTCGGCGGTCCACCCCGTCTCGCGGGCCACGTGGTCGGCGTATTGCCGCAGCGCGACCACCAGACCCTCGCGATCGAGGGCGCCGGGACGCAGCTCGAACAGCAGGGAGCGAAGCCGGTCGATAGAACGCTGCACGATCTCGTGGAGATCCTCGACCTCCGCGGCGCCGATCGTGCCGCCCGTAGCCGCGAGGGTCTGCAGGCGCAGGTCCACAGCGCTCATCACCTGGATCGGGTCGTCGTGGATATCGGCCGCGATCCTGCGGCGCTCTTCTTCCTGGGCGTGCTCAAGCCTCCGCGCGAGGTCACGACGCTGCTGCACCGTGCGGCGAAGCACGTCGAGGCTCCAACGGAGCTTCTCCTCCGCCTCCTTCTGCGCGGTGATATCGAGCATCACGCCCTGCCAGTGCAGCGGATGTCCATCGTCATCGAGCACGAGCACGGCCTCGTCGCGGATCCATACGAGTCGATCGTCCTTCGCGCGCATGCGGTACTCGGCGAAGAACCGGTCCCCGGCCGCGTTCGAGCGGCGGTTCTCTTCGATCACGGCCTCGACGTCGTCTGGATCGATCTTCTCGATCCAGAACTCCGTGGAAGCGCCCCACTCCTCCGTCGTATAGCCCAGCAGCTCCACCGCCTGGGGGCTCGTGTAGAAGTTGGTGGAGTACTCGTCGGGCCGGTCAAGGTAGACGATCGCGGGGATGCCCTCGACCAACGCTCGGTACACATCGAAGTCCTGAGGCTCGCGCGGGAAGGAAGATCCGGCGCTCACAGGCGGGTGACGATCCCGGCCAGGAGGGCGACGCGCGGCGCGACGCTCCGCAGATCGATCCATTCCGCGGGCGCGTGATCGTCGCCGCCGACGGGGCCGAGTCCATCGAGGGTGGGCGTGCCCGCCGCCGATGTCGTGTTCGCGTCCGAGGCCCCCCCCGTCGCGGCATCGCGGAGCTCGAACCCGAGCTCGGCGGCCACCTCCATCGCGATCGCGGCCAACCGGGCGCCGCCCTCCTTCTTCTCCATGGGTTGGTGCCAGCCGTTTCCGTGCACGTCGGTGACGACATCGGGCACCACGTGATCGGCCATAATCCGCTCGATCTCGGCCTCCGCAGCCTGGAGCGACTCGAGGGCCGGCGAGCGAAGGTCGACCTGGAGCTCGCAACGGTCGGGCACGACGTTGCTCCGGGTGCCGCCCCTCGTCACGCCCACGTTGACCGTCACCCCCGGCCACCGGCCGTTCAATGCCTGCAGCTCGATGATCTTGTGGGCTGCCTCCAGCAGCGCGTTGCGGCCCTTCTCCGGCTCGACACCGGCATGGGCGGCACGGCCGTGGATCGTCATCGTGTAGTCGGTGATGCCCTTGCGCGCGCTCACGATGTCGCCATTGGCGCGCGCCCCTTCGAGCACGAAGGCCACGTCGTGCAGCGGCGCCAGCTGTCGGATCGTCGACCCGCTGAACGGCGACCCGATCTCCTCGTCGGGGTTGCACACGTAAGTGATCCGTCCGAAGCCCTCGAAGCCGGCCTCCTGGAGCACCTCGACCGCGACCATGCCCGTCAGGAGTCCGGCCTTCATGTCGGACACGCCCGGGCCGCGCGCGATGTGCCCATCGATCGAAAACGGACGCGCGGCCACGGTCCCGTCATCGAAGACGGTGTCCATGTGGCCGACGAGCAGTATCGAGGGCCCGCCGCCCCCTTCGAGGGTCGCCACCACCAGATCGCCCAGCTGGGGCTCGTCCGGTGCCGGCACGTGCGGCGTCCGCTTCACCGACCAGCCGCCTTCGTGGAACCGAGCCTCGCAGAGGTCGGCGATCACGTTCACACCCGCAGGCGAATAGGAGCCGCAGTCGACGTTGACCATACGCTCGAGCGCGACGACGAACTCGTCGTACCGGCGCTCGGCGATCGAGGAAAGGGCCTGCGCGTCCACGACCCGACGCTAGCATGGCCGCTACGACCGAGACAGGGGGATCGCATGGCACGCGAGGGATACGGAGCCGTCGTCGACCGCGCGGGCGGCACGATCGCGATCGAGGCGATCGGCATCGAGGATCCGGAGGCGGGCGAGGTACTCGTGCGGCTCGCCGCAAGCGGTGTCTGCCACAGCGACGTGTGGGCGATCGAACACGGGAACTGGGGCGCCCCTTGGCCGATGCTCCTCGGCCACGAAGGGGCGGGCGTGGTCGAGGCCGTCGGCGAGGGTGTCACGCACGTTGCGCCCGGCGATAGGGTCGTGCTCGCCTGGGCCGTGCCCTGCGGCCGGTGCCGGCAGTGCCGTCGCGGCATGCCCCGCCGGTGCGGCCACGAGCTCGCACAACCACCGCGCGTTCGGCGAGCTCGGGACGGCGCGGTCCTCACGGGGGTCCTGTGGTGCGGAACCCTCGCCACGCACACCGTCGTCACGGCGCCGCAGGTGGTGCCGATGCCCGACGGCATCCCGCTCTCGCGGGCGTGCCTGTTGGGTTGCGGTGTCTCGACCGGTGTCGGCGCCGCGCTCCAGACCGCGAAGGTCTGGCGGGGCGCCACGGTCGCGGTGATCGGGCTGGGGGGCATCGGCCTGGCCGCCCTGCAGGGCGCGCGGATCGCGGGCGCGGAACGGCTGATCGGCGTCGACATCGCACCCGCCAAGCTCGAATGGGCGGCGCGGTTCGGCGCGACCGACGTCGTCGACGCGTCGGCCGGCGATCCTGTGGACGCGGTGCGTGAGCTGGCGGGCGGCGAAGGGGTCGACTTCGCCTTCGAAGCCGTGGGCAACCCCGCGTGCGTGAGCCAGGCGGTCGAGATGCTTGCTTTCGCCGGCACGGCGGTTGCGATCGGCGTGCCCCCGTTGCCCAGCGAGATCACGCTTTCGTGGAACGGTTCGGAGCGTTCCGCGTACCCGCGCAAGACGAGCCTGTTGATCAGCGACGGCGGCGATCCGATCCCCGACGAGGACTTCCCCGCGATGGCACAGTGGTACCTCGCCGGGTCGCTCGATCTCGACGGCATGGTCACGCGTGAGGTGGGACTGACCGAGGACGACCTCGCTGAGGCCGTTCGCGCGATGCTCGCGGGCGAAGTCATCCGCACGGTCGTGGTCATGGACGCCGCGGCTGCGGGGTAGCATCCCGCCCGTGACGAACGCCGGCAGCGCCGCCCGCGAGAT
>JBDTNY010000016.1:0-5672 GCA_039933515.1 Actinomycetota bacterium | reverse complement strand
TGCGCGACCTTCTTGCCCACGCCCGGGACAACCGTGAGCGCCACGGCGTCACCCGACACGACGGCCCGCCGGATCGCGTCGGGCGTGAGCGCCGACAGGAAGGAGAGCGCCACCTTCGGCCCCACCCCGGTCACGCCGGTGAGCAGGTCGAACAGCCCTCGCTCGTCGGGAGTGGAGAAGCCGTAGAGGGTCATCGAGTCGTCGCGCACGACCATGCGGGTATGGACGCGAGTGGCCCGCCCGATCGGCGGCAACGCCCCGACCACCGAGGTAGGAACCTGAAGGTCGTACCCGACCCCTCCGACGTTCAGCACCACCCGGTTGGCCGTCTTCTCGACGACCTCGCCCTCCACGAACGAGATCATCGGGCTCCCAGCTTCGCCGTCGCCCGGGTCCCGGCCGCGCGCAATGCGGCGCCGGCGAGGTAGGTGAGCGCCACGGCCACGGCGTCGGCGGCGTCGGGCTGGGAGGGCACGTCGCGCAGGCCGTGGACGCGGACGAGCGCCGAGCGCACCTGCTCCTTGTCGGCGTTCCCCATGCCGGTCACGGCGCTCTTGACCTCACTCGGGCTGTATTCGGCAACGTCGAGCCCGGCCTCGGCCGCGACGACCATGACGGCCCCGGTGGCGCGCGCCACGGTCAGCGCGCTCACCGTGTTCCGGTTGAAGGCCACCCGCTCGAGCGCCACGGCGGTCGGGTGGTGCTCGCCGATCGCGGCGCGCATGGCTTCGGCAAGGAGCCGCAACCGGCTCGCTTCGGCCATGTCCGAGGGCGTGCGAACCGTGTCGGCCCACACCAGCGACTGGCGGCGGCCCTCGGAGGCGACCACCGCGAGGCCGAGCCGGGCGATGCCGGGGTCAACGCCGAGCACACAGGTATCGAACATGAGTTCGCTCAGTCTAAGGTCGGAGTTGATGTATCTCAAGGAAGCCCAAGACCTCGAACCTAGCGTGCTCGCCCTAGCCTCCGAGGGGGCGGCACTCTGAGATCCGGCCGCCCTGGACAACACCGGGGCCTAGCGTGGATGACCCGGGGACCGAGATTTCCCCCGCGATCGCCACTCCATCCGCGGCGAAGATATTCACCTCATCGACCAGGGTGGGTCCTCCGCTCGACTCGATCAGCTCCGCCACGCACGTGACGGGCCCCGCTGCGCCGACGCCCTGCCACCGCGCGTCATATCGCAGGCGCCATGGGTCGCCCTCTCGCTCAGGCGCTAGCGCTTCGACCTTCGAGATCTCATACGAGTAGGGCCGGCCTACATCGAGTCGATCGGGCTCGCACGTCATCGAGGCAGCCGCAGGCCGACCCGAGGTCTCGATGGACAACTCAAGGTCCTCGGCAACGTCCTGCATGATGGTCAGGTTGTCGGTGTAGATTCCAACGCTGCCACCATCCGCATCTGAGACCGACCATGTGCACCTCCGCACGCCAGGGAACTCAGCCGTCCTCCAGTGAGCATCCCAACCGACTGTCGCTACCCACATCGCTCCCTCGTCGCGCCCACGTACGGAGACGTGGTCGAACACGTAGCCGGAAGTGTCGGTTTGGCGAGGATGCCGGGGTTGGTCGTTGGCGCAGGCAAAACGGAGCCGCTGCGAGCACGGCGCACACAGACACCAAGAGTCGATACCTCGAGATCATGCGCCACCGTCCCACACGTCTCCGGGGTCCTTGTCTCGGGTGTCGTTGCCTGGACCCCCACGAGACGCCGAATCCACGCTCGACCGACCCGCCGTTGTGCTTCATAACAACACGTTAGCTCGGACGCTCGATCCAGGTCAAGGCACGCGCGAGTAGCGGCGGATCCGGACCCCTGTCACCGCTTGTTCAAGTCGGGCGGCGAGACTTCGACTTGATAGCAGTGCCTCGTTGTGCGTCGAAAGCGTCCCCGGTAGCGGCTACCACACCATGTATGCAGCCGTTCGAAAGGGCACCACCGTCGTGCTCGCTCGAGCTGCCCGGCAACCACACCCTCCTCGCCGGCCTACCCGTGACAACGGCGGCGGTCCTTCAGGTCGCGCGGAATCATCCGCTCCCTCAGAGCGAGGCCATGACCTCTTCGGGGATGTCGAAGTTCGCGTAGACGTTCTGCACGTCGTCGAGCTCCTCGAGCGCCTCGATCAGGTTCAGCACTTGCCGGGCCTCGCCGCCGCCGACCGGGATCGCGGTCTGGGGCAGCATCGAGATCTCGGCGGAGAACACCGGCACACCCGCGGCCTCGAGCGCGGCCTGCACGTCCTTGAACGTCTGCGGGTCGGTCACGATGTCCCACGAGCTCTCGGAGTCGCTCAGGTCCTCGGCGCCGGATTCGAGCGCGAGCTCCAGCATCCGCTCCTCGTCGGGCGAGACCGACTTCTCGACGACGATCAGGCCCTTGCGCGTGAACTGCCACGCCACGCTCCCGGACTCGCCGAGGTTCCCGTTGTTGCGCGTGAAGGCGTGACGGATCTCCTGGCCCGTGCGGTTCCGGTTGTCGGTGAGCGCCTCGATCAAGAGCGCGACACCTCCTGGCGCGTAGCCCTCGTAGAAGAGCTCCTCGTACCGAGCGCCGGAGCTGTCCTCGCCCGTCCCACGCTTGATCGCCCGCTCGATGTTGTCGCTGGGGACCGAGAAGCTCTTGGCCTTCTCGACGGCAGAGGCGAGCGTCATGTTCCCGTCGATGTTGCCGCCGCCCTCTCGGGCTGCGACCTCCACGGCGCGCAGCAGCTTCGCGTACATGTTCGACCGCTTGGAATCGGTCGCTTCCTTCTTGCGTTTGATCGTCGCCCACTTGGAATGGCCCGACATCGCGCTACACCTTCCTCAGCAGGTAGTCGTGGAGACCGGTCTCACCCACGAGCTCCGGGTGGAAGGATGCCACAAGCAGATGGCCCTGCTCCACGACGACCGGACGGTCCTCGAAGGTCGCGAGCACCTCGACGCCGGGGCCGACGTCTTCGATCCACGGGGCTCGGATGAACACGCCGCGCACCGCATGGTCCACACCGCGCACCTCCACCTCGGCCTCGAACGAATCCGCCTGGCGGCCGTAGGCGTTGCGTCGAACCGTGACGTCCATCAGGGAGAACAACGGTTCGCCTCCGAGCACTCGTTCGGCGAGCACGATCATGCCCGCGCAGGTCCCGAAGATCGGCATGCCGGCAGCCACGCGCTCGCGGATCGGCTCGACCAGGCCGTAGAGGCGGGCGAGCTTGCTGATCGTGGTGGACTCCCCGCCGGGGATCGCGAGGCAGTCGACGTCGTCGAGCTGCGCGGCCGT
Organism: Actinomycetota bacterium; assembly: GCA_039933515.1. Lineage (GTDB taxonomy): Bacteria > Actinomycetota > UBA4738 > UBA4738 > HRBIN12 > JAOUEA01. The sequence continues at coordinate 2,410 of JBDTNY010000016.1, read as the reverse complement.
GCGGACCTCGACCGGCGTTGCCCCGGCGGCTGCGAACGCTAACGCATGCTCGCGGAAGTCTCCCTGAAGTGCGAGGACACCGGCCTTCACGGAGGTCACCGCGGGCGGAGCACGGCTACCAGCCGCGGTCCTGCAGTCGGGTCTCGAGCGTCGCGATCTCGAGGCCGGCCATCGGATCGCCGAGTCCGTGCGAGACCTTGGCCAGCACGTCTGCGTCCTGGAAGTGCGTGGTGGCCTCGACGATCGCGCGCGCCATCATGGCCGGGTCCTCGGACTTGAAGATCCCCGAGCCCACGAACACACCGTCGACCCCGAGCTGCATCATCAGTGCGGCGTCGGCGGGCGTGGCGATCCCTCCGGCGGAAAAGTTCACGACCGGCAGGCGGCCCTGCTCGGCCACCATCCGCACGAGCTCGACGGGCGCCCCGATCTCCTTGGCCTTCGTCACGTACTGCTCGGGCCGCAGCGTCGTGCACTCGGCGATCTCGCGGAGGATCGCGCGCTCGTGGCGAACTGCCTCGACGACGTTGCCGGTCCCCGCCTCGCCCTTCGTGCGGATCATCGCGGCGCCCTCGGCGATGCGCCGCAGCGCCTCGCCCAAGTTACGTGCGCCGCACACGAACGGCACCGTGAAGGCCCACTTATCGATGTGGTACTCCTCGTCGGCGGGCGTGAGCACCTCGGACTCGTCGATGTAGTCGACGTTCAGCGACTGGAGGATCTGGGCCTCGACGAAGTGACCGATGCGGGCCTTCGCCATGACGGGGATCGAGACGACCTGCTGGATCTCCTCGATCTTGGTGGCGTCGGCCATCCGCGCGACGCCCCCGTCGCGCCGGATGTCGGCCGGCACGCGCTCGAGCGCCATGACGGCGCAAGCACCGGCGTCCTCGGCGATCTTGGCCTGGTCGGCTGTGGTGACGTCCATGATGACGCCGCCCTTCAGCATCTCCGCCAGGCCGGACTTCACCCGAAACGTGCCGGTTTCGCGTTCCACGACGTACCCTCCTCGGACGAACTACGGGACGAACCCTGCCCCCCGAGTGTACCGCCGGGAACCGTTCGCCCGGTCGCCGAACCGGTGCGGCGAGGTGGCTCGGAGGCTACTTGCCGAACGTGATCGTGGCGTCGAACATGCCCGTGGGCGCCAGCTCGACGAACGTCGTGCCGGGCGTCAGGGCGATCTCGTCACCCTTCTTCGTGCGGAAGACGGTCAGGTCACCCTCGGAGGCGCGCTCCCACGTACCGATGATCAGCTTGCCGTCGCGCAGGACCCAGGCCTTCCCGCTGCCGGTCACCGTGACCTCGGGCGAGGGGTAGTCCGCGACGTCACTGAACTGGGTGCTCTCGGTGGTCTCCACCTGCTGGATCACCACGTTGTCGGCCGCGATCTCGTCGCCGCTCTCGAGCGTCATCGGGCTGCCATCGAGGTAGCGCACCCACCGCCCGCCCTCCCAGTGCCACTCCGCGGTGGCCAGACTCGAGAAGACGATGGTGGCTGAGGCGGTCTTCTTGCTCGGCTTGGGGGTCGCTTCGTCGTAGGTGAACACCGGCTCGGGCGCCGTCGCCGCCTTGTGCGCTTTCGCGGCGGCGGCCCACAGCTTCTGGGTGCCAGTGAACAGGTTGTGCGGGATCACGCGGGCGTCGTCGCGCGTGAACGCCGGCGCGGGATCGTCCTCGGTGAGTTCGATCACGCCCGCCTTGCGAACGATGTTCACGACCTTCGGAGCGCCGCCGGAGAACGCCAGCAGCGGACGTGCACCGAACTGCAGCAGGATCTTCGGATCGGTCGTGCGCGCCGAGCGCACGGGGCCGACGAGCGGGGCACCCTGACAATGGTAGACGGCGATGAAGCGCGTGATGCCACCCTCGACGACTTCCTCGTACACGATGTCAGCCTCGTTCAGGCCGGCGAGAGGGTACGAGTCGGGGGTGTTCTCGACCTTGACCGCGAGCACGGGTCGGGTCGGGACCGGCTTGTCGCCGGTCGGCACGATCCCCGTCAGCGGGCAGGGGTCGGGGTCGGCGCCGACGAACTTCGTCGTGATCGTGCTGACGGGGCCCGCGTTGCCGGTGAACACCAGCGCGCCACCGCCCACGAGGGCGACGGTCGCCACACCGGCGATCAGGGTCTTGCCGCGCGAGGTCAACGCCACGTTGCTACCTCCCGGAGATGCGAGATGAGGTTCGGCATGAGAACGGGTCCCAGCAGGGACCCGGACATCTATGGTAGCGGCGGTTCCCCGGAGGCTCAAACACCCCAGGCCATCACGACCGGATCGTCACATCTCCTCGAGGCGCTTGATCCGCTCGTCGAGCGGCGGATGCGTGGAGAAGAGGCGCTCCATCGTGGTCGTGCGCTTCCCTTCCAGACGGGAGGGCTGGTTCAGCCACAGGTGCCCGGTGGCGT
>JBDTNY010000015.1:0-15143 GCA_039933515.1 Actinomycetota bacterium | reverse complement strand
CGCATGGTCGTCATACCTCGATACTGCCACCGGAGGCCCGGGTCACCCAGTGCATGCCCACCACTCCCGGAAGTGGTGCCTGTACCCGCCGTCGGCAACATCAGCATGATCTGTTCGAACGAACCCCCAACGTGTCCAGGGCCCAGGTGCCGGCGGTCAGCGTCGGAGCGGTTGGGCTGTCATTGCTGGTTATGGGTTCCGGCCGGTTCCGGCGGTGGCCGGAGTTGCTGATGACATCGGCCGGGTGCAACCTGGGTCATGGCCTCTGCGGCAAGGCCCGGATGCGCGTCTCATCGAGGTTGGTGGTCTTGGCGATGATCGGGGGTGTCAGCGGAGCGCGCGAGCGGCGAGGCTTCGACCGGTCAGTAGCGATAGTTCGACGCCGTGATGGCACCATGTTCGTCGTAGAACCCGGACGCATCGACGGCACGCTCCAACATGTCGTACCCGCTCGTTCGGCCCGGCTCCCACCGCTTGAGGCCCTCGAGATCGCAGAGCGGTCGGACGTCGGGATCGTCGTAGTTCATGGCCGTGAGCAACTCCCCGAAGCGAGCCATTGGATCGGCCTCGGCTCCCGGGCCCACGGTGAAGTTGCAGTGATCGAACTCGGCGGTCTCGCCGAGCACGCGGAGCGCTCCGGGGGCGACGATCCCCTCGGACTCGAACACGGTGACGTTGGCACTGAGCACGCAGGCGGCTTCGACGTCACCGGCCGCCAGCGCGGCCGCCTCCATCCGCTCCGCCGTCCCATGGTCACCGTGCTTGCCCGCGAAGACATCGTGATGGATCAGGTCCATGTCCTCCAGCGATACGCCGGTCTCGCGGAGGTGTTGCAGCGGGATCAAGGTCGCCTGTGGTGAGTCGACCGCCCCCACGCCCACGCGCCGGCCGGCAAGATCTTGGAGTGAGGTCGCGGGGTCGTCGGCCCGAACCAAGAAGGCCGACGTGAGCGATCGGTCGGCGTCGCGCATGACCAGCGGCCACACCTCGACACCCTGGTTCGTCGCCAGACGACGGGTGCGGACCCAGGCCAATGGGGAGTTCCACGCCAGGTCGATACCGCCGCGCATGTGGGATTCGACCTGGGTCTCGTAATTGGAGAACAACACGTAGTCCACGGGTAGGCCACGTTCGCCCAGGTAGGCCTTGAATCCCTCCCAGATGGTCACCACCTTGGGGTCATAGGCCACGGCCCCCAGCACGAGCGGTCGATCGGTCACGGGCGTTCCTTTCGCGTCGACGTCAGAACAGGGGCATGCCGGTGACGGCCTTACCGATGAAGTCGTAGAGCACGTCGGTCGTGGGAGCCATGACGGTCGCGGCACGAGCATCGCGGAACCTGCGCTCGACCCCGACTTCCCTGCGGAACGCCGCGCCTCCGCATATCCGCATCGCCAGATCGGTGACCTGGGTCGAGGCCTCGCCGGCGGCCGCCTTCAACTCCAACACGCGAAGCATCGTGTCTTCACGGCCCGTCTCCATGGCCGCCAGGGTGTCCGAGAGCAGGGCCGCGACCTGATCCGTGCCGATCTGCATGCGTGCGAGATAGGCGCGGATCGTGGGCAGGTCCGCGAGGGTCGAGCCGTCCAGGTGCTCGAAGCTCGTGCCCGCGACGTGGGCCGCTGCACTCGCGACCGTGGCCTCCATCAACCCCGTGCAGCACGCACCGCTGAAGGCGGAGAAGGCAGGCAACACGACACCCATCATCACGTCGAACCCCGAGCCGTCCTCACCCAGCGCGTCCTCGGCGTCGATCACGACCCCGTCGGCCGTCACAGGCGTGGAGGCGTTCCCCCGCAGACCCAGACCGTCGAAGGGCGCCGGGCTGCTGAGCCCCTCGGCGTTGGCCGGCACGGCCCACAGCGAGGACATGCCCTCTGCCTTCACAGGGCGGGAGGACCACACGTACACATCAGCCTCACCGGACGAGGTCACCCAGCTCTTGCGCGCGTCCAGCCGGATGCGACCATCGCTGGTCTCTCCAGCCGTCGAGGTGGGCGCCCAGAAGTGCGAACGCGAGCCGGCTTCGCTGAAGGCCAGGGTCGTGATGGCCTCCCCCCGTGCGATGCGTTGCCGGAGCTCGGTCGACCCGTGCGCCTCGATCACCAGCGCGCCGGCGTAGTGCATCGTCACGACCATGGCCGTCGAACCACAGTGCTTCGCGATCTCGCGGATGACCTCGGTCGCTTCGCGGACACCTGCGCCGGCCCCGCCCATGTCGCCGGCGCTCACGAGTCCCAGGAGGCCGGCCTGGCCCATGGCCTCCAGCGCTTCGCGAGGGAACTTGGCGTCTCGGTCGATGCCGACGGCGTTGGGTTCGATCACCTGCTCGATGATGGGTGCGAGCTGGTCGAGATGGGCAGCGGTCATCGCGGGCTCCTCCTGATCGGATCGTCGTCGCATCCTGGTGGGCGAACCTTACGAGAATCGAAACACAGACCGGACGTTCGCGTCTCGGGGGTGCGGGCCATGTTCCGAGCGGCATGATGCGACACTGGCGGTATGGACCCCCGTGGAGAGCCGCCCGGCGGCGTGGCGGTGCGCACCCGGGGCGTCCGCCATACCTACGAGATCTCTAGCGGTTCATTGGTCGTCCTCCGGGGCGTGGATCTGGATCTCGAGGCGAGCGGGTACGCGGCGCTGACAGGCCCCTCGGGCGCGGGCAAGAGCACGTTCCTCTCGTTGCTGGGGGGTCTCGATGCGCTGCAGGAGGGCGCGATCGACGTCGGTGGGCACTCGTTGGCGTCGCTGCGAGGAGACGACCTGGCGGCCTACCGGAGGGAAACCGTGGGCTTCGTCTTCCAGCACTACGGACTGGTGCCGGTGCTTTCCGCCCTGGAGAACGTGGAACTCGCCCTGGCCTTGTCCGGAACCGGACGAGCGGCTCGCCGGCGGCGCGCCGCCGACCTGCTCGACGCGGTCGGGCTCTCCGCTCGTGCCGACCATCGGCCCTCGGCGCTCTCGGGTGGGGAACGCCAGCGGGTCGCTATCGCCCGGGCTATGGCGAACCGGCCCCGTCTGCTGCTCGCCGACGAGCCGACCGGCAATCTGGATGAGGACGCGGCGGCTCAGGTCCTTGACCTGCTCGAGTCGCTCCGGGACGAACTGGGTTGCACCCTGTTGGTCGTGACCCACAACCATGCCGTCGCGCAGCGGGCCGACCGCGTGCTGCGGCTCGCCGCCGGACGGTGGGCGGCGTGAGGTGGGCCGACGCACTCCGGTTGGCCCTGGAGAGTGCGACCCGACGGTTCGGACGGACCGTGCTGACGATCTTGGCGGTGACACTCGCCAGCGCCCTGCTGGTGGCCCTCGCCACCATCGTCGTGACGGCGAACTCCCGGGTCATCAACCAGGTGAGCAAGGGAGGTCCCATCACCGGGATCCGCGTCGCCGCCGCGCGGGCCGAGCCCGGCCAGCTCCAAAGTGACGATTTCCGGCTCGGGCCGCCATTGCCGATCGACGACGACGTCGTGGGCCGGATCGAGTCGTTGCCGGGGGTCGATGTGGTCGCCCCGGTGCTGGACCTGGACGTGCTCGCGATCCCCCCCGAGGGCACCGGGGCGGACGGGCCGATCTTCGACCGCATGGTCGGGGTCGACCTGCGCAACCCCGGCCGTCTACCGGTCACGGTGCTGGCCGGCCGGCTCCCGGCCGCCGGCCTGTCGAACGAGACGGCCGTGACCCTGGGATATCTCGACGCATTGGGTCTGGACGCAGGTGACCCGGGCACGGTGATCGGACAACGGGTCGCCTTGGCCCATCCCCAGGTCTACATCACGAGCGACGGTGAGCGCGACTACCGGGGTCGATGGGTGGCCGCCACCATCGTCGGCGTCGTCGCCCAGGAAGCGGCGCCGGCCATGTTCCTGGTGCCGATCGAGCAGACCCAGGCGGACCGAACCTGGGCATTGGGCGGGGTTGGGGACGGCGACCGGGAACCGCTCCCCACGTCGAAGTACTCGGGCCTGATCGTCGTCGCCGACACGCTCGGAGGGGTGCGGGCGGTCCGAGAGCGGATCGATCAACTCGGGTACTCGACCAGCGCGCCCGAGCAACTGATCGCCAGCGTGCAGCGATACCTGCGGGTGGTCGATATCGTGCTGGGCGCGATCGGGCTCATCGCGTTGGTGATCGCGGCGCTCGGCATCACCAACGCGATGCTCGCGCAGGTGCGGGAGCGACGACGGGAGATCGGCGTGCTCAAGGCGATCGGGGCCCGTGACCGGGATGTGCAACGCGTCTTCCTGTTGGAGGCGACGTTCGTCGGGGCGATCGGAGGCATCGCGGGGACAGCGATGGGCATCGCGACGGCGGCGCTGGTGGCCGCGTTCGTCAACGACTATCTCGCGCAGCAAGGACTGGAAGGTGTCCGACTCTCGGTGCCGATCCTGCTCGTGGTTGCCGGCATCGCCGGGGCGGCCCTGTTGTCCCTGGTTGCCGGCACGGTCCCGGCACGGCGCGCCGCTCGATTGCCCGCGAGGGAAGCCGTGGGTGGGGCATGAGAACATCGAGCGTCGTGCCACTCACGCTGATCGTGGTCGCCGCGCTGGCCGGATGCAGCGGCGGTGGAGGGGCCGTCATCGAACAACCTGTGCCGCCGGTCACGGGCGACCCGGTCGTCTACGTCGCCATCGGCGCCAGCGAAACCGCGGGCGTGGGAACCCAAGATCCCTTCACCCAGGCCTGGCCCAAGGTGCTGTGGCGCACGTCCCTGCCCGACGCGGTGCTCTACGACCTCGGTCGGCCCGGAAGCACGCTCGCCGAGGCGATCTCGGAACAGCTGAGCCAGGCGGTGGCCCTGGAGCCCGACATCGTGACCGTGTGGCTCAACGTCAATGACCTGGCCTCGGGCGTCACGGCCGAAACCTATCGACAGGAACTGACGTTCCTGCTCACGCAGCTGACGGCGGATGGAAGCACCACGGTGTTGGTCGCCACCACGCCCAGGATCGATTCGCTGCCGATCTACCTGGCCTGCCGCCCGAACCCACCCGTCGACGCGCCGGTGTGTCCGGCGCCCGATATCGCGTTCCCCGCTCCCCGCCAGGTGCGAGCCGCGGTCGAGAGCTACAACCGGGCGATCGAGCAGGTGGCGGCCCGCACAGGCGCCGTCGTCGTCGACCTGCAGGCCTACGGCGACGCGCCGAGCACCCACCCGGAGTGGATCGCCGACGACGGGTTCCACCCCAGCGCCGAAGGCGCGAAGGCGATCGCCGACGCGTTCGCCCAGGAGATCCCCGTAGAGGTGGCGAACGCAGCGTCATCCGCGACGCCGTGATCGACCTTCGGCGGTTCACCCCCGGCGCCGCCACGGTCGCGACGGCGGCCGGCACGGCGCTGGGTGTGGCGCTGATCCGGCTCTTCATCCCGTTGACGTTCGGCCTGCGAGAAACGAGGGGAACCCTGCCTGCGGCCGCGCTGGCGACCTTCGTGTTCGCGGCGCCGCTGGCCTACCCCGGGCTCGCGTGGGCACTCGGGCCGCGTGGGGCTCGCCTGGCGTCGGCCGCAGGACTCGGGGTGGCCACCCTGGGTGTGCAGTTCGTGCATCCGGTGCCGGTGTGGCTGGGGGCGGTCGCCGTGGTCTTCGCCCTGTTCAGCTGGACGTTCCTGCTGGCGGACGCGCGGTCGGTGCGCTTCGAGGGCGGGACGGGATTCGCGGCGGCGGCGATCCTCGGGATGGCGCTCGACACCGTGGTCCAGGGCTTCGCCGGCGGTTGGGACATCCTGTGGCAGACCGGACCTGTCGCGACCTGGACCGTGATGGTGGTGGGGGTCTTCGCGCTCGCGATCTGGCGTCTCGTCACCGGCCCCGACGAGCGGACACGGGAGGTCGGGCTCGCCCGCGTCCTGCCGATGGCCGCCCTGGGCTCGTTCCTGGCCCTGCAGATCTTGATCTTGGGCAATGTCGCCTTCGTGGACGCAGCCATCGGTGGTTCGGTCGCGGCCGGGACGGCCGTCGTGTTCGCGGGCCAGTCCGCCGCATGCGTCGCGATCGGGGTGCTGGGCGCGCGGTCTCGGGCGGGGGTCGCCGCGGTCGGTACGGGCGCGCTGGTCCTGGTGACGTGGGCCATCCCGGGCCTGCACGGCGTGGGGCTGGCAGTGGCGATGGTGGCTGGGAGCACGATGGCTGGAGCCATGCTCGGAACGGCGCTGGGCAGAGGCGGCGAACCCGATCGTCCCGGTGCCCGCCGCACCGCGATGGCCTTGGCGATCGGGATGGTGGGCTTCGCGGCGGTCGTGTTCGCCGACCAGATCGACGCGGTCAGCCCGCTGCCGTTCGACCCCCGGGTGTTGACGGCCGCCACCGCCGCTGCGATCGGCCTGGCCGCGATGGCACCGGCGCGCCGGCCGACAGCGGCGCGTGCGCCGGGACGTGACCCGTTCGCGCTGCCGTTGATGGCGCCACTGGTGATGCTGGCGGTCGCAGCGTTGGTGCTTGGCGACACGGCTCCCGTGCGCGTGCCAGATCGGGGAACCGAGCTGAGCCTGCGGCTGGTGAGCTGGAACGTGCACGCGGGGGTGGACGCGATGGGGCAGGTCGCGCCTGATCGGATCGCGGGCGCGATCGAGGCGCAGGCGCCCGACGTCGTGGTGCTCCAGGAGGTGTCCCGCGGATGGCCGATCGGCGGTGGACTCGACCTGGCATCCTGGCTGTCGGACAGACTCGGCATGCGATACGTGTGGGCTCCCGCCGCCGATGGCCGGTTCGGCAATCTGATCCTCACCCGGTTCCCCATCGTTGAGCGGGACATGGTCGAACTCCCGTACGGTGCGGGCCCGCAGCAGCGGAGCGCGGTTGCGATCGAGTTCGAAGTGGCCGGCACCACGCTCACCGTCGTGGGCACTCATCTCGAGACGGGGACGGGCACCGATACCCGGGCACAGCAGATCGCCGCGCTGACGCGAGCGTTCGGCGACCGGCCCCACACAGTCATCGCCGGTGACATGAACATGCAGCCCGGGGATGACGATGTCGCCGCATTCACGGGCGCGGGTCTCGTCAGCGTTCAAGACGCGATCGGGGTGCCCTCGGAGCCCACCGCTCGCGATCCCGTGTTCCCGGGCGACCGGGTGGATTGGATCTTCGCCACGTCCGACCTCCGGACGTCGGAGTTCGAGATCGCGCACTCCGACGCCTCCGACCACCTCCCGCTGGCCGTGACGATCACGGTCGACTGAACCTGGTCCTGGACAGCTCGTCGTGCCTGACGCGCTGACATGGACGCCCCCCGACTTGGCCGCCTGCAAGTGTCGGGGGGAATCGTGCCTCTGACCTGGCATCTATGGGTGGGCGCTGAGGGACTCGAACCCCCGACCTCCTCCTTGTAGGACAGCGAAACCGCAGGTCACGGGGTCGAGCAGGCCACATGGTTCTCACAGGAGTACGTCTCAGTGCCTCGGACTACCCCATGCGTTGCTATGCGAGTGTTACGCGGGGAGCTCCAGGGTTCGGACGAGGTAGGAGCGTGCTTGAAGGGTGACATGCCCCGTCCCGCATGGCTCACGGAGGTGGCGAGGTACACGGGACGTTCGGTCCGCTCGTCCCCGCGAACAGGAACCGGCCCGTCTCGGCATCGATCGTGACCTCCCAGTCACCGAACCAGCAGCGCACGGAGCCCGGGGGTCCGTGGGCCGGGATCTGTACGTCGTGGTACGTGACCGCCCACACGCGACGCTCCGGCGAATCGGGCGACCCGCGATAGGTCGTGAGGCGAGCCTCCACCGTGAGGGTGCTGCCCATCCCGCTCTCTCGGTCGGCGATCTGCAACGCCTCCTTGCACGAGATGAGTCCGTCCGCGTCGTCGCTCAGGCATCGCGGGTCGCCCGAGGTTGCGTCCGGTACCGGCAGCCCGATCCTGAGGACCTCGCCCGCGACGTAGTCGGTGAACCAGAGCGACCCCGCCCCCACGGCGAAGAACACGTGCGGCGGGAAGCTCAGCCTGATCGAGAACCGTGGCTCCCCGTGGCGGACCCTCACCGTCGCGCCGGTTGGAGCTCCGGTCGATGGGTCGAGCGGGATCAGGTCGCTGGTCTTCCCGTCGTCCGAGCCCTCCGCGATCCACAGGGTTCCGTCGGCGAGTCGCATCTGTCCATAGCCGTTGATGGGCACGCGATATCGCTCCGTGCCCGTCGACGCGTCGAGGGCGGCCAGCTCGTCGGTCCCCGTGCCCGCATGCATGCCTCCGTCGCAGCTCGCGATGAACACGTAGCCGCCGGCGACCTCGAGGTTGCAGGGATCGGGGAAGTCATAGCTGGTCAGCGGCTCCCCTCTGTCGGGGTCCAGGCGGACGACGCCATGCGGTCCCCCATCGAGCGTCGTCGCCCACAACGCCTCCCCGTCGGAGCCGATCAGGTCGAAGCCTCCCTCGATCCGGCGGTCGATCTCGCCCGTGGCTGGATCGATGCCGATGATGCCTCCATCGCCCAGGGTGACCCATACGCGACCGAGCCCGGTCGTGATCTGCGCCGCGCGGTCAGGTAGGGGGATCGACCGCACGACGCCGCCGCCGGCCGGATCGAGCTGGAGGACCATGCGTCCGCCACAGGACTTCGCATCGCACGTGACCCAGACCCCGCCCTCACCGACCGCAGGCCAGAGAGCGCCGATCGTGCCTGGGACCTGCCGGATGGCGCCGCTTCGGGCGTCGATCCGCGCGATGCCCTTGGCGAACGTCCCGCTGTCGTCGACGCCTGAGAGCGACACCCACGCGGCGCCCCTCCCGACGGCGATCGGCTGCGGCGCACCTTCGAGGCGGTAGCGGACCAGCTCGCCGGGCGCGGGCGACCATGACGCGCCTTCGTGGCCGGGCAGCCACACCACTGCCACGACCGCCAGCACAGCCGTGAGCGCCATCCCGGCTCGACCGATCCTCCGTCGCATCTTCGGAGCGTATGCCCTGGGGCGACCCAACCCGCAGCAGCTCTGGGCATACGCTCGCAGCAAGGTGCACGTCAGGGCGAACGAGACCGTGAGTCCACGCAGAACGGCAGCGATCGCACTCGCGGTCGTGGCGGTGTTGTCGATAACCGGTGTTGTCTGGAGCCAAGTGGCCCCGTCCCACCCGAACGGTCCCATCGCGTTCGTCGGCAAGGGACTCCGCGCCGACGACCGCGACCTCTTCCTCCTTGACCCGACGACCGGCGCCACGCGGAACCTCACCCAGACCCCCAAGACCTACGAAGGGTCGCCCGCGTGGTCACCGGATGGGTCGAAGGTCGTCTTCGACCGCTACACGTTCCAGCAGATCCGGGAGGGCGAGTTCCGGGAGATCGACCACCTCGTGCTGATGGATCTCGCCACCGGGGACCAAGCCGATCCGGGCTGGTGCGAGAGTGCGAGCTGCGCGCACGACGTTGCGTGGTCCCCCGATGGCACCCACGTCGCGCTCTTCGACGTCGTCGGAGGGGAACGCGTCCTCCGCTCGATCGATGTGGCGAGCGGAACCGGCATCGACCTGTGCACCCAGGCTGTCTGTGGCGACGGGCTCGGGCGCCCGATCTGGTCCCCGGACGGCCGGTGGGTGGCGGTCTCGAACGTCCTTCGCACGCGATCCATCGGACCCGTCCCGATCTCGGGCAGTGTCTGGGTCGCTCGGAGCGACGGGTCGTCGGTCCAGCGCATGACGCCCGAGGACCCGAGCGCGTGTCCGGCCGAGTCGTCGAACGAGGGATGCCCCTTCGACGTCGCGGGCTCCTTCTCGCCCGACTCGACCGAGGTCGCCTTCTCCCGCTACGACTTCAGCCGCGAGGATCGGCAGCCGACCGGGACCTTCATCGTGTCGGTGACCACGGGCGCGATCCGGCCTCTGTCCCCTTGCGAGCCCGACTACTGCCCGCAGACGGTCGGGCCGAGCTGGTCGCCCGATGGCCGATGGATCACCGGCGTGGCGGGATCGGGTGAACTGGCGCTTGACGCCGCGACCGGCACCGCCTCGCGGACGCTCGACGTCTGCTCGGACCCGCGGTGCGATGGCCTGGAGGCGCCGGTGTGGTCGCCCGACGGTTCATGGCTCGCCGTCGTCGACGACTCGTCGACCCAGCTCCACGTGATCCGGGTCGACGGATCCGACCTGTCGTCGTTCGACCTCCAGACCGAGTCGTACGAACCGATCGCATGGCTACCCCCGTCGGACCTGCTGACGGTCCCTTGATCGCCGCGAGACTCAGGCCGGGACAAGTCCCTGATCGGTCGCCTTGAGCGCCACCGCGTATCTGATCGGGTCGCACCCCGGCCCGTTCGGTTGCATCCGTCCCAACGGCACGGTGGCGGTCTCTCGGTAGACCACCTCCCCGGAGCGCGTCTCAAGGATCACGCGGACCTCGACCGGACCTTCGTCCTCGATCGTCGGCTCGTCGACCTCGACGAACCCGTCGCGAACCCCGGTTCGTCTCGGGGCGCTGTGACACGTAGTTCGAACGCAGACGGTGACGCGCATCGGCACATCGCGTTGAGCCAAGACTTCGGCGACGTCGACCGTGAGGGTGGAAGGGGCGCCGACCGCGGTGCAGACGGGTTCGCTAACGCACCCGGCGAGCATCACCAGGGCGATGGCCAGGACGCTATCGCCAGTGACTCGACGGCGAGCGTTGATCCTCATCTCTCACCCTCCAGTTTCAGAGGAGGCTCTCCCCCAGGGACCGGATTCCGAGGATCCGACGAGGTTGACGAGCTCATCGCGCTGTCGTGCAGATGCCGGGTGAACCCGCTTCCCGGCAGAGCTCCCCTAGCCTGACATCGAGGGCAGCAAGCTGGGCCCTCAACACATCCTCTTTGGCCTTTCCGTCCGGCGTGGTGGTATCCAACGAAGCGAGCTCGGCTTCAACGGACCTGATCCGTTCCTGGATGATCGGGATCTTCGCTATCGGAGGATCGTCCACTCCGGTCCCCGGACTGCTGAAAGCATCCGTGATCGCGGCCAGCTCATCTTGGGTTATCCGGTGCCCACGCAAGGCGAGGGCGATCGCGTACTCGTCGATCTCGCCCATATCGAGGCCCGCGAGACAGTAGCCTCCGGCCTCTCCGACCCCCTGCCAGTAGGTGCAAGGGAGCGCGGCTTCGAAGCTCGGTTCGAGCTTCAGCCCGAGCAGCTCGGCGAGCGGTTCGCCGATGGGAGCGCGTCCCTCGACGATGTCCTCGGCGGTCGGCACAGGACTTGGCGTCCAAGGCGACCAGTACCCCTCCTGAAGCTGCTCCTCGGTCCGATAGGGCTCGCACCTCACCTCAGCGGTCCCCGAATCCGGAAACTTCCCCGGGAGCAGGACGATAGTGCGGTCAGCACCAGGTCCCGCGCCGAGGGTGAACACCTGGATGATCGAGTTGCCGTCAGGATCCGCCACTCTGGCGGCACATGCGGCTTCGCCGACGGGGGAACCCGCTGACCATGCGATATCGCCGGTGATGCGGTCTTCCTCCACGGCGAGGTTCGAGAAGACGTATTGAGAGCTACCGTCGAAGATCACCCCGGGGCCGCACTCACCTTCGGCGGTCGCAGGGATGCCTGAGGGGACCTCGATCTCGACCGATTGGCCGGGATCTTCCCTCATCATCGCGGTGAGCCCGGTCTCCAGGGTCGCGAGGGCTCGGTCATCAGCGTCGAGGAGCCGGATCGTGCAGGGCGCCTCCCCTGGGAAGTTCGGTGAGGTCCACCGGGATGTGAATGTAACGAGCGCGACGGCGGGTCCATCACCGTCGGGGGGCTTCGTCGGGAACTCAACCTGGAAGTCGGTGAGGCCGTAGCTGCCGCCGCTCGGGACGAGACTGGCGTTCGGCGATCCGACGGTCGTCTCCGGCGGTTCTTCTCGAAGCGCGATGAACACGAAGGCGAACCCGAGGAGCGCGAGGGCCAGCGACAAGGAGATGATCGCCGCACGCTTCCCAGGTCCGGGGTCACTCGGAGGCGACTCGTTGGGGCCGGAGGCCGCGAGTGCGCGCAGCTTCCCGACATCTGGCGCGACGGTGTCCAAGAGGTCGAGCTCCTCTTTCCAGCGCTCACTCATCATCCGCACCTCCGAGGAGCCTTGCGAGCTTCTTCCGCGCACGGAACAAGTGGATACGAACGACCCCTGACGACGTGCCCATCAGCTTGGCCACCTGCTCGACCGGAAGATCGGCCTGGTATCGAAGGAACACGGCAGCTCGCTGCCCAGCCGAGAGTTCGCGGAGGGTGCCGAAGAGCTCGATGAGGCCGGGATCGTCAGACACCGGAGTCTCCGGCAAGGTCTCGAACGTGGGTGCGCGACGCAGCTCCTGTGCGGCGAGCCGGAACGCGACCCGGTAGAGGTAGGGCTCGGGATCACGCACGTCGGATGCAGCCAAGGTTCGGGCGAACGCTTCGGCCACGATGTCGTCGGTGAGGTCTCTGCGACCGCCCGTGTACGCCAGGATCGATCGCCACAGCCGGGGGCCGACCGCGGCATAGAGCACGTCGAAGCCAGCGTCTTCACCCAAATCCACCTCCGTACCCTTACAGAGCGTTCTGGACGGCGCGGTGTTATCACTCCGCCGACATCACTCTGCCGGCGAGGAACGGGGGCGGTGGGCTGCGCTCGGCGAGATCGAACATCGAGCCGTTCGCCCTGTCGACGACTCGCGTGGCAGCCCCGATTTTAAGCCGCCGAGGGCCTGAGCGGATACGCCCATCGACGGAGGCTACGATGTAGGTGTGCGTCGCCTGGCTGTTGTTGCGGTCGCCCTCTTGGTGCTTGCGGCCTGTGCCGATGTTCGCCTCGAGCCCGGCGTCGACGCGCCGGGCAGAGTGACACCCGAGGGGTTCCGACGCATCGTCAGAACCCAGGTTCGCCAACGCGATTTCACCTGTACCGATCCTTCACCGTGTCAACCCGCCACTATCGCGGTATGGCCGGTTCCAGACCCGCGTGGGCCCGGCGAGTTCCAGCTCGTCATCACGCTCACGTTCTCCTACCGGCTCAGCGCAGGCGACCTCGCACACCTCGGGATCTCGACGAGTTGCCCGCTCACCGATCCGCCCAGCCCATGCCCTAGCCCGGTCCCAACTCGAACGATGCCCCTCGTTTCCCACGATGGCCCGATGACGACCACCGTCACGTGGGCAGAGCCTCCCTGGGACGGCCCGGGGTCATTCGCGTACTTCATGGCCGACCTGGATGACCGGAGCGGTGATGGTTCGATCCACTTCGCCACGCGACGCGTGACGGCGGTGTTCGAGATGTGGCCTGCCTAGGGAGCCACGCGACGTCCACTCAAGGGGTCGCTCGTCTCGGTGGGCGCTGAGGGACTCGAACCCCCGACCTCCTCCTTGTAAGGGAGGCGCTCTAGCCAACTGAGCTAAACGCCCGCGCTCACGCGCGTTCCGTGTGGCCGCAGGCCCGGCACACCACCTCGCCGAGCATCGCCGACAGACGTGTCCCTCCGCAGGCGCCGCACCGGTCCAGCCCATCGGCCCACTCAGGGACGTCGCGCTGGCACTCCGGGCAGATCAAGACCTGCGCGCCGCCCGAGACCGCCCGCACCCACGGCACCCCGCGCTTGTCGGGATCGTAGGTGGGTCGGCCGCAGCGGGAACACCCCGGCCGGTCGCCCCGAGGCGGCGATCCGTCCTTCGGCCTCACGGCCACAGAGGATACCGCCCCGGGGTCCTTCGGCCGCCTGCGAAGGGTCCGTTCGGCCCGCACCGCCTCGGGCGGACAGGTCTATGACTGGACCGCAGGAGGCGACACATATGGCGCGATGGGAAGGCTTCAGGGCGTGTCCGGGGTGCGGCTACGATCTCGCGACCGGCGAAGGGGCCCGCTCGTGCTCATGGGGCGAATGCCCGTACCTGCCGCACGAGCTCGATGTCTACTGCCCGGACTGCCGGTTCAACTACTTCACGATGGAGGGCAACCCGCCCTGCGGCGACCCGATGAACTGCGACCACGGGATCGAGCCGCGCTCGCACATCGAGAACCTGCGCGCGTGGACGGCGACCCAGCCCCCCAGGCCGGCGCCCCACGCGTAGCACGGCGGGGTAAAGCGAGCCGCCGGCACGGCCGATACTTCTCCCTGCTGCACCGTTCCCGCTCCCCGTGGGCGGTCAGCGCCACGTGTCGCGCCGATCGGCGCGCCCAAGGAAGGACCAAGGGATGATCCGTCGATACCTGACCGTGCTCACGACCGCGTCGATGCTGCTCGGCCTCGTGGCCCTGCCGGCGTCGGCCGCGCCCCTCAACGACACGTTCACCGCCGCCACCGCGCTCACCGGCACGCGCGTGCTCCGTACGGGCGATTCGAACACCGCCGCCACATCGGAACCGGGCGAGCCCCAACACGCGGGCACCCCGGGCGGCGCATCGGTCTGGTACACGTGGATTCCCGTGACGAACGGTCCGGCGACGATCTCGACCGCGGGCAGCAGCTTCGACACGCTGCTCGCCATCTACATCGGCACCAGCGTCAACGCGCTCGCCGGCGTGGTCTCCAACGACGACGACCCGAACCACGACGTCCTCACCAGCATCGTGCACTTCGACGCCGTGGCCGCCACCACCTACCGCATCGCGGTCGACGGCTACGCCGGCGATCAGGGCACCTTGAAGCTTCGTCTGCATGAAGGCCCGCCGAGCACCACTCGCGTGAGCGTCTCCGACTTGGAAGCCGAGGCGAACAACACCAGCGAGACCGCGGTGTACAGCGACCAGACGAATCCGTCAGGCACGACGGCGCTCAGCACCGACGGCGGCGTCATCGCCTTCGCCTCCGACGCGACCAACCTGATCTCCCCCACAACCGACAACAACGGCTGCACCGACGTCTTCGTGCGCACGCCGGCCCTCGGCACCACGACCCGGGCCAGCATCTCCGACCTGGAAGCGCAGGGGAACAGCTGCAGCTGGGATCCCTCGCTCAGCGGCGACGGCGCGCTCGTGGCGTTCTCCTCGGACGCGACCAACCTGATCTCGCCGACCTCGGACGGGAACGCCTGCACCGACGTGTTCCTGCGGAACCTGAACCTGACCTCGACCCAGCGCGTGAGTCTGACGAACGGTGGGGCACAAGCGAACGATTGCAGCCAGAACCCCTCGATCAGCTCCGACGGGACCGCCGTCGCGTTCGAGTCGTGGTCGACGAACCTGACGACCCCGGCGCCGAACGGCCGCCTGCACATCTTCGTGCGCAACCTCAC
>JBDTNY010000014.1:0-5707 GCA_039933515.1 Actinomycetota bacterium | reverse complement strand
GCCGCCCCGTCGATCGCCACCACCCGCACGCTCACGGTTCGATCACCTCGATCGACGCCCCGAGCGACCGCAACAGCTGGAGGAACCCCGGGAACGACACGTCGGCGGCACCCACGTCGTCGACCTCGACGGTCGTGCCGGCCGGCAGCGCCGCGACGACGAGCGCCATCGCCATGCGGTGGTCGCCTCGGGCGTGCGCGGCCCCACCGAGCGGAACCCCGCCTGCCACGACCAGGTCGTCGCCCTCCACCTGGCACGATCCGCCCAGCGAGCCGATCTCCCGTACCAGCGCGCCGAGCCGGTCCGATTCCTTCACGCGCAGCTCGCCCGCGCCGGCCAACCTCGTTTCACCCTGTCCCAGGCTCGCCATGATCGCCAGGATCGGGACTTCATCGATAACGAGGGGAAGCTCCTCCGCGCGTACCTGGGTCCCTCGCACGCCGTCGCCCGCGGCCACCCAGATCTCGCCGACCGGCTCGCCCATCTCGACCCGCTCGACCCTGCACTCGGTGCGCACCCCCATCCGGGCCATCACCTCGAGGAAGTGGATACGACTCGGGTTGAGGCCGACCTCCGAGATCGTGAGATCGGAGCCCGTGAGCGCCGCGGCCCCTACGAGGAAGGCGGCCGACGACGGGTCGCCGGGCACGCGGCCCTCGATCCCGCCGTGCTGGAACGGCCTGATCGTGACGGCGTTGGCCTCGCGATCGATCGGCACGCCGAGCGCTTCGAGCGCGATCTCGGTGTGATCGCGGGTCGGCGCGGACTCTCGAACGGTGGTCGGCCCTGCAGCCGTGAGCCCCGCGAGCAGGATCGCGCTTTTGACTTGCGCCGTGGGGACCGGGGTGTCGTAGGTGATCCCCTGCAAGTGACCACCCTCGACCGTCAGCGGCGCGTGCCCTTCGTGCGTGGCCACCGAGGCACCCATCGCCCGGAGCGGCTCGGCGACACGCTCCATGGGTCGAGACGACAGGCTCGCGTCACCCGTCAGCACGCTGCGGAACGGGGAGCCCGCGGCCACGCCGGCGAGCAATCGCATCGCCGTGCCAGAGTTCCCACAGTCGAGGTCGCTCCCGGATGGATGCAGCCCGGCCCAGCCCTCACCCTCGACCTCAACCGGGGTGTCGGGCGGACCGACGGCGCTCCCGTTCCACGTGGAACCATGACCTTGAGCCGTGGCGGCATCGTTCCGGGACCATGCCTCCAGTCCAGGTCGAGTCCTCTCGGAGAGCGAAGACAGGCACGACGCTGTCGAGCGAACGTCGAGAGATGCCGGAACCCCGAGTAGACGGCTGGACCCCTGTGCCGTCGCCGCGAGTATCAACCAACGGTGCGCGATCGACTTGTCCCCGGGAACGGCCACGCTCCCGCGCAGTCGATTTCCCGGGGTGATCCGGACGCGCACGGGGTTTCCTCCTAGGCGAGGCGGGTCGGGTCGAAGTCGTTGGCCGCGAGCACTGTGGCCGCGGACCCGGCCGCATCTGTGGCGACCATCAGGTGCACCGTACCGCGCCCGCCCTCGGGCGAGTGGACGATCTGAAGGTCCTCGATGTTCACGCCGCCCTCGCCGAGCGCCGCCGTGAGCGATGCGAGTGCGCCCGGGCGATCGGGCACCGGCACCTGCAGCACCGCCACGCCGGCACGCACGGTCGCCTTCGTAGCGAGCCGGAGCCGCGCCACCTTCGCTCGCTCGAACGTGGTCTCGACGCCCACACCGTCGCCCTCCAATATCTGCCTGCGGAGCGCCTGCAACCGCGCGGCGTAGATATCGAGCGCCTCCGCGATCGCCTCCCGGTTCGACAGGAGGATGTCGCTCCACAGCGCCGGGTTCGACGAAGCCAGCCTGGTGAGGTCGCGGAACCCTCCGGCCGCCAGCAACAAGAGCTCGGGCTCGTCTGCCTCCTCGGTCGCGGCCAGGTCCATGAGCGCGGTCGAGGCGACCTGCGGAAGATGGCTGACGAACGCCACCAGCCGATCGTGCCGGCCGGGGTCCATCCGGACAACCTGCGCCCCGATGCGCGCGATCCATCCCTCGAGGCGTTCGATCCGCGTGAGGTCGGCCTGGTGGGGAGGCGAAACGACCCACACGATGCCGTCGACGATCGAGGCGGAGGCGTGCTCGGGACCCGACCGTTCGCTGCCCCCCATTGGGTGGCCGGGCACGTACCGTCGCAGGTCCGCGAGTGGCACGGCGGAGGTGACATCGGCCAGCACGTGCGACTTCACGCTCCCCACGTCGGTGACCACCGCCCCGGGCGCAGACTCGAGGACTCTGGCCACCAACCCGGCGATAGCGGGGATCGGCGTCGCGACGACCACGATGTCGGCGTCGCTGACCGCGTCGTCCATGCTCACCGCCGCCCGGAACCCTCCGATCTGCGACGCTCGACGCGCGATCGACGGTTCGGCGTCCCACCCGGCCACCGTGCAGCCGACGCGCGCGGCGGCGAGCCCGATCGAGGTGCCGATCAGGCCCGTGCCGACGATGGCGACGCGATCAGGTGTCGAGGTCATCCCGGAGCGACTCCGCGCCGTCGAGATACACGTGCGCCACGTCCGCGAGTCCGCGGTCGCTGTGGAAGTGCATCAGGGCGCGCACGACCGACGGCATCGAGCCCTCGACGGGGATCTCCAGCGCACACATCAGCGGCACGAGGCCGAGTCCGATCCGGCGGGCGGCCTCTGCCGGGAAGGCCGATCTGAGGTCGGCGGTCACGGTGAACAGGATGCTGATGAGGTCCCCGGGCTCGATCGCGTTGCGCTCGAGCATCGCCCGCAAGAGTCGCTCGCTCGAGGTGAGCAGTCGTTCGGACTCGTCAGTGCCCACCACGATGGCCCCACGGGCCGCACGCACGTTCATCGTTCGATCCCTTCCCGCCGGGACAGGCCCGCGCGAGACCAGGCTACCCGCCGGGGAGACCCCGGAGCGTCAGGACTTCGTCGAGGGTGAGCTCGCGCAAGGCCCCCCGCGCGAGCCGGTCGAGCCGAACACCGCCGATCCGCAGGCGGACGAGGCGCGTGACGGGCAACCCCACGGCCTCGAGCAGCCGCCGAACCTCGCGTTTGCGCCCCTCCGTCATCACCAGCTGCACGGCGCCCCGCCCGCCGCTCTGCGCGACGAGCTTGGCCCGGACGGCGCGTGCCAACCCGTCCTCCAGCTCGATGCCGGCGCGAAGACGCGCCAGGTGCCGGGGACCGGGCGTGCCCTCGACCTCGGCGAGGTACTCCTTCTCGACGCCGAAGCTGGGGTGCATCAGCCGGTTCGCGAGATCCCCGTCGTTCGTGAGTATCAGCAGGCCCTCTGAATCGAGGTCGAGCCTTCCGACCGGGAACACGCGCGGGCCCTCGGGCGGGAGGAATCCACGGATATCGGGGCGCCCCTGCGGATCCTTCATCGTCGTCACGACGCCCGGAGGCTTATGGAGCGCGTAGTACCTGATGTTGGGGTCGAGGTTGACGTTCACGCCATCGACCTCGACGGTCTGGGTCGAGACATCGACCTTGTCGCCCAGGGTCACGACCCTCCCCTCGAGGGTGACGCGTTCTTGGACGATCAGCTCCTCGCACGCTCGGCGGGATCCGAATCCCGCACGGGCGAGCGCCTTCTGGATCCGCTCTTCCCCCATCAGGCGGGGTCTGATGCGGAGGTCGGATCCTCGAGCTCGCCACCGTCCTCGAGGCCCACTTCGATCCCTCGCTCGATCCCTGGCTCGCCAAGGTCCTCGGGGCCCGCATCGACGACAGCGTCGGCGTGGGCGCCTTCTTCCCCGGCCAGCTCCTCCACCCCGAGCAACGGCGCGAGCGAGGGCAGGGAGGCCAGCGAGGGAAGACCCAGCCGCTCCAGGAACGCGGGGGCGGTCGCGTACAGCACGGGTCGGCCGGGGGTCTCGTCCCGCCCCGCTTCCTCGATCAGTCCGCGGTCAACCAGCGCGCGGAGCACCCCGTCGGAGTTCACGCCCCGGATCCCGGTGACCTGATGCCGGGTTACCGGCTGCTTGTACGCCACGATCGAGAGGGTTTCCAGGGCCGCCTTCGTGAGCCTGGCCTGGCGAGATGAGAGCACGAACTGTTCCACGATCGGGGCGACGTCAGGGTGGGTATACAGCCGCCAGCCGCCGGCGATCGCGCGGAGCACGAGCCCCGAACCCCGTGCCTCGAGGTCGACGGCGAGCCGATCGCACAGCGCTTCGACTGTCCGTCGATCGAGGTCGAGTGCCTGCGCGAGCACCGAGGCCGCCAGCGGTTCATCGGAGACGAAGAAGAGCGCCTCGAGCGCGCGTGTGTCGTGCAGCTGCGCCTCTTCCGTCACCTGAGCTTCACCCCGTCCATTCGACCTCGATCTCCCCGAACGTGGCCGCCTGGGCCAGCTCGACCTTGCCTTCACGGTACAGCTCGAGCACGGCGAGGAAGCGCACCACCACGTGGATCCGGTCCTCGCAGTCCGCCACAAGGTCGCGGAAGCTCGCGGAACGCCCCGTGAGCGCCGTGATGCGGTCCTGCAGGGCCGACATCGCGTCGGCCACGGTGTAGCGGACCGGGGTCACGTGCGAGAGGTCCAGCATCGGCGGCGGCCGCAGGAGTTGCGCGGCAGCCTTCGCCAGGTCGGCCGCCGCCAGCCTCGCCATCGGGTCGGGATACAGATGGGCGAACTCGGGCCCCGGGCCTACGTCTCGGGCGAAGTACCCCGCCTCGTCCTCGAGCCGGCGCGCGAGCTCGACGGCCACCTTACGGAACGCCACGAGTTCGAGCGAGCGAGCGTACAGGAGGTCGGGCGAGCGTCCAAGGATGTCCTCCTCGTCGAGCTCGGCATGCTTGGGCATGAGCCGTCCGACCTTCAGCTCCAGGAGCACCGCGCAGATCGCGAGGAACCACGTCGCCTCTTCGAGGTTCCACGCCTCGGCATCCTTCGCGTGGGCGAGGTAGCCGTCGGTCACCGAGGCGACGCTCAGGTCGCAGACGTCGACCTTACGCTCCAAGATCAGGTCGGCGAGGAGGCGGAACGGGCCTGTGTAGACGGGCAGGTCGACGGCGAAGTTCCCGGCGGCGTGCGTGCTCTCGGCGCCCGCGCTCGATCCGCTCATGTGAAGTGCATCGCCGCCCGGACGGCTTCGAGGGTCGCCTGCGCCACCGGACGCGCCTGCTCCGCGCCCCTAGCCAGCACGCCGGCGACGAGCCCCGGCTCGGCCTCCAGCTCGGCACGCCGCTCTCGATAGGGCCGGAAGTACTCGATGATGTGGTCGGCGAGGAGGGTCTTGCAGTCGACGCAGCCGAGCGCGCCGCTGCGACATTCGACCTCGACCCGCTCCACGTCCCCGGGCGAGAAGCGGCGATGCAGCGCGAACACGGGACAGATCTCCGGCCTCCCGGGATCGCCGCGGCGGACCTTCTGCGGGTCGGTCACGAACGAACGGACCTTGGCCCGCACCGTATCGGGGTCGTCTCGAACGCCGATCGCGTTGTCGAGCGACTTCGACATCTTGCGTCCGTCGCTGCCCGGGATCAGCGGGGTGTCCGACAGGAGCGGCTGGGGCTCGACGAGCACCTCGCCGTAGAGCCGGTTGAATCGGCGCACGATCTCGCGGCTGATCTCGAGGTGGGCGACCTGGTCCTCCCCCACCGGGACGAGCTCGCCGCCCATGATCGCGATGTCGACGGTCTGCAGCACCGGGTAGCCGAGCAGGCCGAAGTTCGCGACCTCGCGCTCGGC
>JBDTNY010000013.1:0-50588 GCA_039933515.1 Actinomycetota bacterium | reverse complement strand
TCGATCCGGTCGGTGAGCAGCCTGGGGTACACGCCGAAGACCAGCAGCAGGGCCAGCACCGGCGCGAGCACGACGACCTCGCGCAGGCTCACGTCGGCTAGGTTCCGATGCTCGTCGTGCACAGGACCGTAGGCCATGCGCTGGTACGACCAGAGCAGGTAGATCGCGGCGAGGATCACGGCCAGAGCGGCGAGCGATCCGAACCAATAGCTCACGCCGAACGTCCCGACGATCACGAGGAACTCGCCGACGAAGCTGCTCAGCCCGGGGAGCCCGACCGAGGCGAAGACGGCGAACAGGAAGGCGCCGGTGAGCCAGGGCATCACGGTCGCGAGTCCGCCCATCTTGCCGAGGTCACGCGTGTGGGTGCGGTCGTAGACCATGCCGACCAGCAGGAAGAGCGCGCCAGTGGCGAGACCGTGGGTCACCATCTGCAGGACGCCGCCGGTGATCCCCTGCTGGGTGAACGCGAAGATCCCCAGGACGACGAACCCTAGATGCGACACCGATGAGTACGCCACCAGCCGCTTGAGGTCGGTCTGGATCAGCGCGCACACGGCGCCGTAGATGATGCCGATCACGGCCAGGATCGAGACGAAGGTCGCGAAGTACTTCGCGGCCTCGGGGAAGAGCGCGAGGTTGAATCGGATCAGGCCGTACGTGCCGACCTTCAGTAGGATGCCCGCCAGGAGCACAGAGCCGGCCGTCGGCGCTTCCGTATGCGCATCGGCGAGCCACGTGTGGAGCGGGAAGAGCGGCACCTTCACCGCGAAGGCGACGAAGAACCCGAGGAACAGCCAGCGGGAGGTGGCCACGGGGAGCGTTCCGGCCACCTGGACCAGCTGCGGGAGCGAGAACGTGTTCCCACCGCCGAGCGCGACGCCCGACCGGGAGTAGAGGAAGATCGTGGCGAGCAGCAGGAAGGCCGACCCGGCCATCGTGAACAGGAAGAACTTGACCGCCGCGTAGATCCGGCGTTCGCCGCCCCAGCCGCCGATCAACAGATACATCGGGACCAAGATCGCTTCGAAGAACACGAAGAAGAGCAGCAGGTCCAGGGCCACGAAGGACCCCACCACCGCGGTCTCGAGGAGCAGCATCGCGCCCATGTACAGGCGCACGTCCCTCTCGACGCGCCACGACGCCAGCACGGCTACGGGGAACAGGAACGTGGTGAGGACGACCATCCATAGGCTGATCCCGTCGACCCCGACGTAGTACGAGAGCCCGATGCTCTCCACCCAGCTCGCCCGCTCCACAAGCTGGAATCCTGCCTGCGCGGGATCGAACCGCCCGATGATCGCCAGCGACAACACGAAGGCTGCGAGCGTGACGACCATGGTGATCGCGCGCACCGCGTCGTCCTTGAGGGCCCGGCCGCCCACACCCAGCACGACGAGACCGACGAGCGGGAGGAACGTGATGATCGTCAAGAGCCTGCTCATACGCGGAACCCCAGGTAGACGAGGATCCCGACCCCGCCCAAGAAGATCGCGGCCGCGTAGGTGCGCACGTACCCGGTCTGGAGCTTCCGCCCGACCGAGGCGAGCCTGCGGGTCCCGGCGCCGATCCCGTTCACGGCCCCGTCGATGATCTTGGCGTCCACGACGTAGGCCGTGAACGCCGCCGCGGCCTTGCCGGGAGTCACGAGGATCGTCGAGTAGTAGTCATCGACGTACCAGCCGTTCGCGAAGAGGCGCTGGATCGGTGCGAGGCGCACTCGCAGGGCCATCCAGTCGATCCGTCCCGACGCGTAGATCGCCCAGGCGGCGACGAGCGTGAGGACGGCGATCGCCGCGGCGATCGTGCTGAGCACCGCCACCGGAAGGCCGACCTCCCCCGCGGGAGAGGTGCCGACCGCAGACTCGGCCCATATCGAGAAGGTTCCCTCGGGCGAGCGCTGGACGAGCACGCCGAGGAACGCCGCGCCTAAGGACAGGACGAGCAGCGGGATCGTCATCACCCACGGCGACTCGTGGGCGTGCTCGGCCTCCTCGGTCCGTGCCTGCCCGAAGAACGTCAGGAAGATCAGCCGTCCGATGTAGAGGGCCGAGATGCTGGCGCCGATCGTGCCGAGCACATACACCCACTGGCGGCCGGTCTGATTCGCGATCTCGAGGATCTGATCCTTGGCGAAGAATCCGGCGAGCGGCGGTAGCCCGGCCAGGGCGAGGGCGCCGATCACGAAGGTCCAGCCCGTGACCGGCATCCGCCGGATCAGGCCGCCCATCTTCTTCATGTCCGTCTCTTCGTGCATGCCGTGCATCACCGAGCCGGCGCCGAGGAACATCAGGGCCTTGTAGAAGGCGTGCGCGACGAGCATGAAGAGTGCCGCGGTGTAGGCCCGCAAGCCTGCCGCCACGAACATGTAGCCGAGCTGGCTGATCGTGGAGTACGCGAGCACGCGCTTGATGTCGTCCTGCCCGATCGCACAGAGCCCGGCGAACAGCAGCGTCGCGAGGCCGATCACAGTGACGACGACCAGCGCCGTCCCGCTGATCTCGAAGAGCACCGAGGAGCGGATCACCAGGTACACCCCGGCGGTCACCATCGTGGCGGCGTGGATCAACGCCGAGACGGGCGTGGGGCCCGCCATCGCGTCGGGCAGCCACACGTGGAGCGGGATCTGCGCCGACTTCCCAACCGCGCCCGCGAACAGCAGCAGTGCGATGGCGGTGGCGGTCCCCTTGGTGAGCACCGAGCCCGCGGCGCCGAACACGGCGACGTAGTCGAGCGTCCCGAACTTCGCCACGATCAGCGCGAGGCCGATCAGCATCGCGGTGTCGCCGATCCGGGTGGTCACGAACGCTTTCTTCGCCGCGTTCGCGTTCTCCGTCTTCTCGAACCAGAAGCCGATCAGCAGGTACGAGCAGAGCCCCACGCCCTCCCAGCCCAGGTAGAGCAGTAGGTAGTTCTCGGCCAGGACGAGCATCAGCATGAAGAACACGAACAGGTTCAGGTAGGCGAAGAACCGCCCGTACCGGGGGTCGCCCTGCATGTAGCCGACCGCGTAGAGGTGGATCAGCAGACCGATCCCCGTGACGACGAGGATCATCGTGGCCGAGAGCGTGTCGAGGCGAAGATCCACCGCCACGGTGAAGTTGCCGACGGCGAACCAGTCGAACCCGTGCTGGATGAACAGCCGCGCATCCCCGGGCATGCTGGCGAGCTGGAGCACGGCCGCCACCGCCACGGCGAACGACCAGAGAACCGCGAGCACGGCGAGCCATCCGGCCCACCTTCCGAGTTTGCGGCCCGCGAAGAGGTTGACCCCTGCCACGGCCAGCGGGATCGCGGGGATCAACCAGAGCAGCTGCATCGCCCCGGTCGCCGGCGCCGAGAGCACGACCTCGGACCCGAGGGCGCCTACCACCGGAGGTCCCTCGCCGCGTCGACGTCGACCGTCTGCCGGCGCCGGTAGACCGAAACGATGATCGCGAGGCCCACCACGACCTCGGCGGCCGCGACGACCATCGAGAAGAAGGCCAGCACCTGACCGTTCAGGTCGTTATGCATCCGCGAGAACGCGATCAGGGTCAGGTTCACCGCGTTCAACTGCAGCTCGACCGACATGAAGATCAACAGCGCGTTCCGCCGGATCAGCACCCCGACCGTGCCCAGCGCGAACAGGATGCTCGACAAGATCAGGAAGGCGGCGATCGGTGTCCTCACGCGGGCACCTCGGGCGCCGAGGACCCGGCGGCCGCCGAGGCCGCGTCCATCTCGGCCTGCGTGATCGCGCGAGCCTTGCGCTGCGCGAGCACCATCGCCGCGATCGCGGCGATGATCAACAGCACCGACGTCACCTCGAACGGGAAGAAGTAGTCACGGAACAGCACCTTCGCGAGCGCCTGCGTGTTCCCGTCGGCGTTCACCCGGTCGAACCCGCCGGGCACCCTGGTCGACAACCCGATGGCCGCTCGGACGGCGAACCCCACCTCCAGCACGAACGCGAGCGCCAGTGCCCCGGCGATCCACCGCTGTCCCCAGAGACGCTCGCGCACATCGTCGCCGCGGTCGACACCCAACAGCATGATCACGAACAGGAAGAGCACCATGATCGCGCCCGCGTACACGATGATCTGCACCGCGAACAGGAACGGCGCGTCCAACAGCAGGTACATCACGGCGATCGTGAAGAAGTTCACGATCAGGAACAGCGCAGCGTGAACCGCATTGCGCATCACGAGCATCGCGATCGCCGACGCCACCGAGATCGGCGCGAAGACCCAGAAGACAACATTGTCGAGCGGCACCTAGCCCTCCCGGTCCGCCGGGTCGGTGCCGAGCGCGGGCGGCTTCTCGAGGAGCTGCTCCTTCGTCCAGATCGCATCCTCGCGCGAGGTGAACGCCAGCTCGTAGTAGTTCGTGAGCGTGAGCGCGCGCGTCGGGCACGCCTCGACGCAGAGGCCGCACATGATACAGCGCAGGTAGTTGATCTGGTAGTCCTTCGCGTGCCGCTCCCCCGGGCTCACCGGGTGCTCCGGGTCGTTGTCCTCTCCTACGACCCAGATCGCATCGGCCGGGCATGCGTAGGCGCAGAGCTCGCATCCGATGCACTTCTCGAGGCCATCCTCGTGGCGGTTCAGCAGGTGCCGGCCGATGTGGGAACGCTCGGGGATCGGAGCGATCTCCGTCGGGTACCGCTCGGTATTGTCGGCTCGGAACGTCTGCTTGAAGACCGTGCCCATGCCCTTGGCGATCGCCCACGCGCCGTCGAGGAATCCTTGCTGCGGTTCGGGGGTGCGCTCGCTCACGTTCGTGCCTCCTCGCGCGGTTTGAACAATGGCGCGATCATCGAGAGCAACGTGGCCACGCCCAGCACGATCGCGCCGCCGAACAGGATCTGTCGGCGGCCGAAGTGATCGGGAAGCACGACGACCGCGCCGGTGATCATCACCCACAGGAGACCGAACGGGATCAGGACCTTCCAGCCGAAGTTCATCAAGCGGTCGTACCGCATGCGCGGGAGCGTCGCGCGCACCAGGATCATCACGTAGATCACCGCCGTGAGCTTGAAGATGAACCACAGCAGTGGGCCGATCCACGCGACCGCGCCGTGGAAGGGCCAGTAGCCACGCCAGCCGCCCAGGAAGAGTGTCACGGCGACCGCCGCCACGGTGACGGTGTTCACGTACTCGCCAAGGAAGAACATCGCGAACTTGATCCCGGAGTACTCGGTGTGGAACCCGGCCACGAGCTCTGATTCGGCCTCGGCGAGGTCGAAGGGTGGGCGGTTCGTTTCGGCAAGCGCGCAGATCAGGAACACCACGAAGGCAGGGAATTGCGGCACGATGTTCCAGACCGCTCCCTGGGCCGCCACGATCTCCGTCATGCGCAGATGCCCGCTGTACATCAGGACGGCGACCAGCGCGAGCCCCATCGCGACCTCGTACGAGATCATCTGCGCCGACGCACGGATCGCACCGAGCAGCGGATAGTTAGAGCCGCTCGCCCACCCGGCGAACACGACGCCGTAGACGCCGATCGAGGTCATCGCGAGGATCCAGAGGATCCCGATGTTCAGGTCGGCAAGCTGCATGGGGACCACCCGGCCGAAGAGCTCCACGGGCGTCCCGAACGGGATGATCGCGAACGCAAGGAAGCCGGGGAACATCGCGATGATCGGGGCGATCAGGTAGACCGGCCTGTCCGCGTTCGTCGGATTGATGCCTTCCTTGAAGAACAGCTTGATGCCGTCCGCCAGCGTGATCAGCACCCCGCGCGGGCCGGCGCGCATCGGGCCGACGCGGGTCTGCATGTCGGCGATCACCTTGCGCTCGACCCAGATGTAGAGCATCACCGCGATCAACAGGGCGAAAAAGACGATCACCACCCGCGCGAGCATCAGGCCCCAGTCGATCCAGGTCACGAGGCCTCGCTTCCCACCGCGGCGGGCTCGACATCGGGCTGCGCGACCGCCTCGAGGGTCACGCCGGTGACGAGCTCGCCCGACAGCAGCGAGTTGGCCGCACACCCGGGCTGGTTGAAGGGGACGAAGACCGCGCCTGGGGCGACGTGCTCGGTCACACGGGCCGCCACCTCGGCCTCGCCTGCGTCCGTGCGCACGATCACGCGGCCGCCGTCGAGGACCCCGGCCGCCTCGGCCTCGCGTGGGTTGATCTCGGCGAACGCGGGCTCCTCGAGGGCCGCCTTGAGCTCGTCGGCACGCTCCGAAAGCCGCCCCTCGTCCACGAGCAGCGGATACGTGAACAGGCGAGGGCCGGCATGGGCTGCGGACGAACCCGCGGCCGGGGCGACGGCCTGCGGCTCGGTCGTTCTCGGCGCGAGCAGCCGGCCCATCTCGTCGTGCAGCTCGTCGAGCGTCTCGAAACCGAGGTCGCCACCGCACGCGAGCGCCAGGCTCGCGAAGATCTCCCAGTCGGGGAGGCTGATTCCCTGCGGTCCCCGGATGGGGCGCAGGCGCTGCCCCCGACCCTCCCAGTTCGTGACGTGGCCATCCTTCTCGATGAATGCCGCCGCGGGCAAGAACGCGTCGGCGAACGTCTCGAGGTCGCCCAGCTCGAGCGACTGCACCACCTTGATCGGCACGTTCTGAAGCGCCCGGCGAGCGAGCGCCGCATCGGGCGCGTCGCGCAGCGGGTCGACGCCGATCAGGAACAGCACGTCGATCTCGCGATCGGCGCACGCCCGCAGGATCGCGTTGGTGTCGCGCCCGGGCTCGCGGTCGAGGATCGGGCCCCAGATCGCCTCGACGTCGTCGGCGTCGCCGACCCGACGCCCGCCTGGCAGGAGCGAGGGATGCACGCCGGTCCGGAGCGCTCCGCGGTCGTTCGCCCGGCGGGTGACGTAGGTCGCGCGCGCGCC
This sequence comes from Actinomycetota bacterium, assembly GCA_039933515.1. Lineage (GTDB taxonomy): Bacteria > Actinomycetota > UBA4738 > UBA4738 > HRBIN12 > JAOUEA01. The sequence goes on along the minus strand of JBDTNY010000013.1, from coordinate 43,760 downwards.
GGCGACGTGGGCGGCCGCCATCGCCGCGTCGGCGACGCCCGGCCGCTCTCCCGCGATCACGATCGCGTCGTTGCCGACCTCACGCAGGGCGGCCAGCGCCTCGTCCATCGCAGGGTCGGCCCCGCCCTCCAGGTACCGCGCCTCGTCGCCGGGCGGGCACAGCACGTGGCTCGCCAGGTCGTGCAGCCGCGTACGGCGCGGGTGTAACACCCATATCTTCGCGCCGCGGGCGGCGGCCTTCCGCAGGCGAAGGTGCAGGATCGGCACCTCCTGCTCTGGGTCGAGCCCCGCCACCAGGATCACCTTCGCGCGTTCGACGTCCTTGTAGGTGACCGACATCGGGTTCGCTGCGACCCGGCGCTCGGCCGCGGGTGCGCCCGCGCCACCCCGACGGTGGTCGAGGTCGTTGGTGCGGAACACCGTGCGTGCGAGCTTGGAGAGCGCGTAGTAGTCCTCGTCCATCAGTCGCCCGCCGGTGAGGAACGCGACGCGCTTGCCGTCGGTCCACTCGGCGATCCGCGTGAGGACCTCGCCGAACGAGGCGGGCTCGAGCCCGTGGTCGCGGATCAACGGAGTCGTGAGGCGATCGGGCGCGTCGGGGAACCGGAAGGCGAACCGCCCCTTGTCGCAGAGCCAAGCGTCGTTCACCTCGAGGTTGTCGCGCGCGAGCTGACGGACGACCTCGCCCCGACGGACATCAACCTTCAGGTTGCAGCCCGAGCTGCAATGGGGACAGACCGAATCGACGGTCGACAGGTCGAACGGGCGGGCGACGAATCGGTACGGCGACGCGGTGAGCGCCCCGACGGGACAGATCTGGATCGTGTTCCCGCTGAACGGGCTTTGGAAGTCCTCACCGGCCGCGATCGCGACGCGCTCCCCCGCACCGCGTGCGAACAGCTCGATGAAGCGGTCGCCTGAGATCTGGTCGCAGAACCGGGTGCAGCGCGCGCACAGCACGCAGCGCTCGCGGTCGAGGCTCACGAGTGGCGAGAGCGGCAGCGGCTTGGGCCAGACCCGCTTGGCTTCGGTGAACCGGCTTTCGCCCGGCCCAAAGGCGAGCGCCTGGTCCTGCAAGGGGCACTCACCGCCCCGGTCACAGACCGGACAATCGAGGGGGTGGTTCAGCAACAGGAACTCCAGGTTCGCGACCTGTGCCTGCTGCACGGTCTCGTTCGTGTTCTGCGTGTTCACGACCATGCCTGGCGCGACGGTCACCGTGCAGGACGTGGCGAGCTTCGGTTGTCCCTCGATCTGCACGTAGCACTGGCGGCACGCACCGGCGGGCTCCAGCAGCGGGTGATCGCAGAACCGCGGGATCTCGATCCCCAGCTGCTCGGCGGCACGGATGATCAGGGTGCCTTTCGGCACCGTGATCTCCTTGCCGTCGATCGCCAGCGTCACCGTCGGGTCGGCCATCACGAGGCCACCCCTTCGACGGCGGGCGCCTCGCGGAGCGGGCAGCGGCCGAGCCGGACGTGCGCTTCGTACTCGTCGGCGAAGTGCTTCAAGCTCGAGTTGATGACCGACGCGGCGCCGTCGGCGAGCGCACAGAAGGCCCGGAACATGATGTTCGTGCCCATGTCGTGCATCAGTGGGATGTCGCTCTCGCGGCCGTATCCGTCCTCGAGGCGCCCGAGCACCCGGGTCGCCCACCACGATCCCTCGCGGCACGGCGTGCACTTGCCGCACGACTCGTGCGCGTAGAACTGCACCATGCGCTCCGCGGCCGCCACGACGCAGTCGGTCTCGTCGAGCACCATGATCGCGCCGGTCCCCAGGAGGGATCCGGCCTCGGCGATCGACTCGTAGTCGAGGTGCACGTCGAGCGCGTCGACGGGCAGCATCGGCGTCGACGAGCCGCCAGGGGTGAACGCCTTCAGCGATCGGCCGTCGATCACCCCGCCGGCGAACTCCTCGAGCAACGTCCGGAAGGGGGTGCCCATCGGGATCTCGTAGTTCCCTGGCCGCTCCACCTTCCCGCTGACCGTGAACATCTTCGTGCCGGGGGACTTCTCGGTGCCAAGCTCGCGGAACCACTCCGCGCCGCGCGTCACGATGTCGGGGACGTTCATCAGGGTCTCGACGTTGTTGATCACCGTGGGCGATTCGTAGAGGCCCTCGACCGCGGGGAACGGAGGACGCAGGCGCGGCTGCCCGCGGAGCCCTTCGAGGGAGTTCAGCAGCGCGGTCTCTTCCCCGCAGATGTACGCGCCGGCGCCGCGGTGCAGCACGATGTCGAGATCGTAGTCGCCGCCCGCGATGCCCTTGCCCAAGAGCCCTGCGGCGTAGGCTTCTTCGATCGCCTTCTGGAGCACGATCGACTGCCAGAGGTACTCGCCGCGGATATAGATGAAGGCCGTGTGGCACTCGATCGCGCGGGCCGCGATCGCGCTCCCCTCGATCAGCCGATGCGGGTCGCGCTCGACGAGCTCGCGGTTGTTGCAGGTGCCCGGCTCGGACTCGTCGTAGTTCACGGTGACGTAGGTGGGCTTGCCCGTGTCCAGGGGCACGAACGACCACTTCATGCCGGTGGGGAACCCGGCCCCGCCGCGGCCCCGCAGCCCCGAGTCCTTCACGACCTGGATCAGGTCGGCGCCCGACATCTCGAGCGCGCGCTTCAGACCCTCGTAGCCGCCCTTGGCTCGATAGCCCTCGATCCCGATCACGCTCGGGTCGTCCCAGTCCCGCGTCAGACGACGCTCGACGTCGAGGGTCATGCCCGCGCCTCCTCGGCCGGCTCCACGCCCGCGAGGACCCGGGAGGCGTGGCGGAAGCTCTCCATCTTCGGTCCCCGTGCGGGCGCGGGCACCTCGCCCGCCCGGAGCTGAGCGATGAGCTCGCGCATCCGGTCGGGCGTCACGTTGTCGTGGTTCATGAAGTCGATCTGCACGGCGGGGGCAAGATCGCAGACGCCCAGGCATTCCTCCTCGTGCAGGGTGAGCAGGCCGTCCTCGGAGATCTCTTGCCCGTGCGCCATCCCCGCGGCCGCGTGCGCGGCCTCGTAGACGTCCTTGCCGCCGCGCAGCATGCAGGCCAGGTTCGTGCACACGTTCACGAGGTGCTCGCCGGTCGGGCGCATCCGATACATCGTGTAGAAGGTCGCCACCGCCTCGACCTCGGCGGTCGTCAGGTCGAGCAACCCAGCCACCTCCCGCAGCCCCTCGCGAGAGATCCGCCCCTCGACGGACTGCACCAGGTACAGCAGCGGCATCACGGCCGAGCGCTCGCGGCCCTGCGGATACCGGGCGATCACCGATCGCGCATCCTCGAGCATGGCGCCGTCGAAGATCGACATCAGCGATCCACCCCGCCCATCACGGGATCGATCGAGGCGATCGCCGCGATCGCGTCGGCGATCAGGTGTCCCTCCACCATCTTCGCCGTGGCCTGCAGGTTCGCGAACGACGGGTCACGGATCTTCACCCGGTACGGACGGTGCCCGCCGGCGGACACCACGTAGAAGCCCAGCTCGCCACGCGGGGACTCCACCGCCTGGTACACCTCGCCCTCGGGCACCTCGACCCCTTGCGTCACGAGTTTGAAGTGATGGATCAGCGACTCCATCGACTCCTCCATGATGTGGCGCAGGTACTCGGGATCGTTGCCGATGCCGTCGTCCATGACCTTCAGCTTCGCCGGCCACGCGACCTTGGGATCTTCCACCATGACGGGGCCGGGCTCCTCGAGCCGGTCGAGGCACTGCGTGACGATCTTCATCGACTCGCGCATCTCGGCGAGGCGGATCAGGTACCGCGCGAAAGCGTCGGCCTCTTCGCGCACGGGGACGTCGAAGTCGTACGTCTCGTAGCCGCAGTACGGGACGTCCTTGCGCAAGTCGGCGGCCACGCCCGCGGCTCGAAGCATCGGACCGGTGACGCCCAGCGCGAGCGCGTCATCGGCCGAGAGCATGCCTACGCCCATGTTGCGCTCGCGCCAGATCGGGTTGTCGTTCAGGATCGTTTCATAATCATCGATCCGCCTGGGCATCTCGCGGAGGAAGTCGCGGAGCTTGCGCTCGCCCTCCTCGTTGACGTCCATGATCACGCCGCCGATGCGGATGTAGTTGTGGTTCATCCGCAGACCCGTGACCTCTTCGAAGATGTCGAGCACGACCTCACGCTCGCGGAAGCCGTAGAGCATGATGCTCACGGCCCCGAGCTCGAGGCCGCCCGTCGCGAGCCACACCAGGTGCGACGAGATCCGGTTCAGCTCGTTGAACATGACGCGCAGCACCTGCGCCCGCGGAGGGGCCTCGATGCCGAGCAGCCGCTCGACCGCCAGGCAGTAGCCGAGTTCATTGAAGAACGGTGAGAGGTAGTCGGCGCGGGTCACGAACGTGATGCCCTGGGGCCAGGTCCGGTACTCGGTGTTCTTCTCGATACCGGTATGCAGGTAGCCGATGATCGGCGTGCAGGTCACAACGGTCTCGCCGTCGAGCTCCAGCAGCAGGCGCAGCACCCCATGGGTGGACGGGTGCTGCGGCCCCATGTTGATGATCATCGTCTCCTGCCGGATCTGGCCGGAGGCGTCACGGGTCGGGGCGTCGGTCGGCATGTCCCGCATCGGTCAGGTCGTCGTGCGCGTGTCGACGGGTGGGATGAATGCGCCGTGGTAGCGGGTGTTCACGCCGCCGAGCGCCTCGGTCTTACGGAGCGGATGGCCTTCCCAGTCCTCGGGCAGGAGGATCCGCGTGAGGGCGGGGTGACCGTCGAACACGATCCCGTAGAAGTCGAAGGTCTCCCGTTCGTGCCAGTTCGCGGTCGGGAAGATCGACGTCACGCTGGGGATCCGAGCGTCGCCATCGGCGAGGCCGACCTTGACCCGAGCGCGATGATGACCCTCGATCGAGCGCAGCTCGTAGACGACGCGGTACCGCGGCTCGCTCCCAGGGTGGTCGGTGGCGGTCACGCACGAGAGGAACCCGAGATCGAGCTCGGCGCGCAGCCACCCGAGGGTCTCGAGGAGGTCGTCCCGATCGACGATCGCGGTGACCTCGCCCCGCGCCACCAGCGTGTCGGGACAGCGCGCCCGGATCCGCTCCGCGAGCTCGGGCAGTGCGATCGCCACGGTCACTTGAAGGTCCCCTCGGTCCGGACCTTCTGCTGCAGGGTCAATATCCCGTGCATCAGCATCTCCGGCTTGGGCGGGCAACCGGGCACGTACACGTCGACCGGCACGATCGTGTCGACGCCCTGGACGATGGCGTAGTTCGTGAACATGCCGCCCGCCGACGCGCATACCCCCATCGAGATGACCCACTTGGGCTCGGGCATCTGGTCGTAGATCCGCCGCAGCACCGGGGCCATCTTCTGGCTCACGCGCCCAGCGACGATCATGAGATCTGCCTGTCGCGGTGAGGCGCGGAACAGCTCCATCCCCCAGCGCGAAAGGTCGTACTTGCCGGCGCCCGTCGACATCATCTCGATCGCGCAGCACGCGAGCCCGAACGTGGCCGGCCACATCGACTGCTTGCGAGCCCAGCCCACCGCCTTGTCGAGGGAGGTGAGCAGGACTCCCCGCTCGACCTCCTCCTCGACCTCCTCGGGCGTCCTCCCCAGCTGGACCCCTTCGACGCGCTCAACCGGCATGGAGCGCCTCCTGCAAGGGGTCGAGGGTGGTCTCGCTCGGGGACGCCACGATCGCCTCGTCGACGGGCGTCACGGCGGTCTCGGCCCAGTCCAGGCCGCCCTTGCGCCAGATATAGACGTAGGCGACAAACACCAGCGCGATGAACACGGCCATCTCTGCGAGCCCGAACAGACCCAGCTGACGGAACGTGACCGCCCAGGGGAACAAGAAGATCGTCTCGATGTCGAAGATGATGAAAAGCATCGCGACGACGTAGAACTTGACGCTGAACCGCTCGCCCTTGGGCAGCCGGACCGGGTCGTTGCCGCATTCGTACGCCGAGAGCTTGACCGCGGTGGGATGGTCGGGCCGCAGGAACGAGGAGGCAGCGAGCGACCCGACAGAGAACGCCACGGCGAGCACGCCCATCACGACGATCGGCAGGTAGTCGATCAGCACGGCGGGAATCCTACTGTCATGCGGCCTTCGCCAACCGCTGGAGCACATAGAACAGCTTGTCCTGCGCGTCGCCGTCTCTGCCGTCGGTGAGGTTGGCCATCACCCGCATCGCGAAGCCCATCACCTTGGGATTGGGAAGCAGATACTTCGTGGCCTGGCTCATGATCGCGGGACGGCCGATCACCTTGGCGAACCCACGCCCTATCTTGAAATAGGCGCCGTACCGCTCCTCTAGTACGGCTGGGTAGCTCATCGTGAGCCCCGGGCGATCCTTCACCAGCGCCTCGTGCACGAGCTCGGAGGCGATCTCGCCGGTCTCGATCGCGTAGGCGATACCTTCGCCGTTGAACGGGTTCACGGCCCCGGCCGCGTCACCGATCAGCAGCATGCCGGGAACCACGCACGGCACGCGGTTCATGCTCATCGGCAGCGGCCCGGAGAGCACGCGCCCCTCGGCGTGGTCCTCGTCGATCTCCCACTCGGGGGGCAGCATCGTGGCGAACGCGTTGAAGAGCCGCTGCGCGGAGACCTGCTTGAAGTCCTTGAAGGTATTGAGCAGCCCGGCTCCCAGGTTGATGCGGCCTCCCTCCACGGGGAACAGCCAGCCGTAGCCGGGAAGCAGCAGGTCGCCTTCCCACAGATCGAGCCACGATTCGAACCAGGGGCCGGGGTGGTACGGAGTCCGGTAGTACCGCCGGGCCGCGATCCCGAGCGGGCGCGAATCGTCGCGCCGGATCCCGGCGGGCTTGGCGAAGCGGCTGGCGGCTCCATCGGCCGCGATCGTGAACCGGGCGTTGATCCGGGTGGGATCGGCGTCCTTGTCCTCCGCGGGCCGCACGAGTGCGCCCGTGACCCAGCCGTCGGCGAACGTCGGCTCGATCGCCTCGGTCCGCTCCATGAAACGGGCGCCGGCCTTCTCGGCGCGCTGCACCAACATGTGGTCGAAGTCGATCCTCGGCATGACCAGGCCGTAGGCGGGCCAGCTCGAGAGCTCGGGCCATGGCAGCTCGATCGTGGCCGTCCGCGAGTACACGCGGAGGCCAAGGACCTTCTCGAATCCCGGCTCGCGCTCGGGGTCGATCCCCATCCGGAGCATCGCGGCGACGCTGCGCGGTGTGAGTCCGTCTCCGCAGACCTTCTCGCGCGGGAACGCGGTCTTGTCGACGACCGTGACATCGACGCCGTGGCGGGCGAGGTGGTAGGCGGCGGCCGAGCCGCCAGGGCCGGCCCCCACGACCAGGACATCGGTATCGATCGTGCGCTCAGCGCTCAACCGCACTCCCCTCAGAGCTTGTGAAAGATTTCACAAGGCGTACGGCAGAGATTACCGCACCCACGAAAACCGTCACGAATCGAGGCTACGACGGCCTCCCGGTACCCGCAATCCCCGGTTCAGCGGTGATCCCATGCATCGACGCGCGACGGCGCGACGTGGAGGAACCCGAGCACCGGCACCTGGGAGGCGAGGCGCTCGAACCCGTCGCCGGCGAGCATCGACCGGTACTTCTCGTGCCAGGCCGACATCGGGTCGCGAAGGTCCGGATGCTCGGCCGGGAACAGCTCGGCGACGCCTTCGATCCGTACCCCCGCGAGTTCGACCCAGTCGCGACCTCGGTCGATCACGATCGAGACCCGCGGATCACGGCTCGCGAGCTCCCAGGTGGTGTCGCCGACGCGCGTCGCCAACCACAGCCCGTCCTCGCGCCAGACGAACCAGCGGGTCGCCAGATGCGGCCCGCCGTCGGCGCGCGCCGTCGCCACGCGGCAAGCCGGGACGTCGCGGAACGCCCGGCGCAGCCCCTCGAGGTCGTCTGTCACGGCATCTCCAGCCGGTGTGCCAAGGCGCGAAGCGCGTGCGCGGCCCCGGGGTCGAGCTCCGCTGACGCGGGCGCCTCGAGCGCATCGAGCGCATCGAGCGCCTCTCGCACGAGCGCGTTGACCTGCCCGGGCGTGGCGCCGTGCGCGCCTTCTCCGTCCACGAGATCGTCTCGAAGCTGGAACGCCGCGCTCAACGGCGCCCCGAATCGCCGGAGGGCGTCGCGCTGTCGATCGTTCGCCCCCGCGAGCGCCGCGCCGATCTCGAGCGGCCCCTCGACCGTATACGCGCCCCCCTTGAGGACTGCCGCCCGGCGGACCGCGGCAGGATCGCCCGCGACCGTCATGGCGACATCCAGGAATTGGCCCGCCGCCGTGGCCATCCTCATCCGGTGGTAGGAGCTGAGCGCGTCGATCGTCACCGCCGGCTCGAACCCGGCCTCCAGGAAGAGCCGGTCCGCGAGGACCACCGCCAGGTCGCCGACGATGATCGCCGCGGAGATCGCGGCATGACGTCGGGCGGTCGGATCCGGCACGCCGGCGAGGACGGCTTCAAGGTGGACGTGAGTCGATGGCACCCCTCGTCGCTCGCTCGCCTCGTCCATCACATCGTCGTGCACGAGCGCCATCGTGTGCAGCAGCTCGAGCGCCGCGGAGGCACGCACGATGGGCTCGCCGTCGGGTCTTCCCGTGGCCCGGAACCCCCAGTAGCAGAAGGCCGGACGCAGCCGCTTGCCTCCGGCGCCCAGAAGGCGGCGGATCTCCTCGATCAGCGGCGACGCCGACGGATCGCTCGCGCACAGCTCGCGTTCGGCGGAGCCCAGGAACTCCTGGAGTGTCGCGTCGATGCGGCCTCCGAGCTCGGCCGACGAGGGCGCGGCACCGGCCTGCGGCAGGGTCGTCATGGAGGCCAGTATCCCAAGCCCGGCCCGCGCGCACGCCGGCCCCGCAGGACAGCCCGCGGCCGATATCATAGGTCGGCCCTCATGCGCACCCGCTTCCAGAAGCTCGCCGTCGCCACCGCCGCCGTCACGGTCGTGCTGTTCGCGGTGGGCGGCCTGGTCCGGGGCACCGGCTCCGGGCTCGGCTGCTCCACCTGGCCCCAGTGCCACGCGGGACAGCTCTTCCCGAGTGGCACGGTGCATTCGCTGATCGAGTTCTCCCATCGAGCCTTCGCGTTCCTGGTGATCTGCCTCACGCTCGGGCTTGGGATCTCGGCCTGGATCGACCGCCGCGATCAGCCGAGGATCCTGTGGCCCGCGATCGCGACGTTTCCCCTGGTCCTCGGCCAGGCCGTGCTCGGGTACCGCGTCGTCGCCACCGAACTCGACCCCTGGTGGGTGACCGCCCACTTCCTCGTCGCGCTGGCGCTGATCGCCTTCGTCGTGTACGTGGCGACCGCCTCGCTCACCACGAGCGCGCACGTCGGAACGGGGTCGTCCCGCGGGTTCTCGCGGCTCACGGTGTGGTCGGCGGGCGTGACCGGCGCCCTGCTGCTCGTGGGCACGTACATCCGGGCGGAAGGCCCTCGCACCGGCTTGGCGTTCCGTGACTGGCCGCTGATGGATGGGCGGCTCGTCCCGACCTTGGGCGGGGTCACGACCCCGATGTTCCTGCACCGCGTGCTCGCCCTGTCCGCGTTCCTGCTGGTCACGTGGGTGATGGTGCGGGCACGCACCTCGGCCCAGCGCTCACCCGTCCTCGTCCGCGTGGCGACGCTCGGCGCCGTCTTCTTCGTCGCACAGATCGCCGTGGGCGCCGCAAACGTCTTCACGCGGCTACGCCCGTGGGCGGTCGTGCTGCACGTGGCGTTCGCCGTGCTGATCTGGGCCACCCTGGTTGCGCTCGCCACCCTGACGCGGGGTCGCCTCCGCTCGAGTTCCGGTGACGTCGAGCCGTTCATCGACGACGCCGGTTCGCAGGCTCCCCCGGCGTCGGTCCGCGACACGATCACGGCCTACTACCGCCTCACGAAGCCCCGCATCATCGTGCTGCTGCTGATCACCACGGTGCCGGCGATGATCCTCGCCGCCCGGGGGGTGCCCTCGGTCTGGCTGATCCTCGCGACGCTCCTGGGCGGGACGCTCGCGGCGGGCTCGGCCAACGCGATCAACATGTACTTGGATCGCGATATCGACGAGCTGATGAAGCGCACCCGACAGCGGCCGCTCCCCGCGCACGCCGTCACGGTCGAGCATGCGCTGCGGTTCGGGTTCGGCCTTGGGGCGATCTCCTACGTGTTCCTGTCGATCACCGTGAACGTCCTGGCCGCGACGCTCGCGCTCTCGGCGATCGCCTTCTACGTGTTCGTCTACACGATGTGGCTGAAGCGATCCACCGCGCAGAACATCGTGATCGGCGGGGCCGCCGGCGCGGTACCGGCGTTGGTGGGCTGGGCCGCCGTGACCGGCACGCTCGCGGCCCCCGCCTGGGTCCTGTTCGCGATCGTCTTCGTGTGGACCCCACCGCACTTCTGGGCGCTCGCGATGCGGTTCAGCGGCGACTACGCCGCAGCCGGCGTCCCGATGCTGCCCGTGGTCAAGGGCGAGGACGAGACCCGCCGGCAGATCTTCTTGTACTCGCTCGTCCTGTTCGGCACGACGCTGCTGCTCGTTCCCGTGGCGTCGATGGGCCCGATCTACCTGGCGACCGCGCTGGGGACCGGCGGCGTGTTCGTGTATCGCGCGCTGGTGCTCTGGCGCCGCCCCACCACCGACGGCAGCTGGGCCCTCTTCAAGTACTCGATCCTGTACCTGGCCGCACTGTTCGGGGCGGTCGCGGTCGACGCGCTGGCGAGCTAGCACCTCCGTGGGCCGGCATCACGGCTGCTCCGCAAGCACCTGATCGAGCAGCCTCACCACTTCGTCCTCGCTCGTCTCGCCGTAGATCACCCAGCGGATCGTCCCTCGCTCGTCGACGATATAGGTGTCGGGCAGGTACGGGAACCCGAGGTCATCGGCGTACCGGCCCTGCTCGTCCACGAGGCTGTCGTAGGGCACGTCGAACTCGTCGACCCAGGCCCGCGCGGCCGCGGTGTTGTCCTGGTAGTTCAGCCCGACGAACCGCACGCCGCGGGCTGCATACGTCCGGGCCGCTCGGACGAGGCCCGGCTGCTCCGCCCGGCACGGGTCGCACCAGGTCGCCCACACGTTGAGGACCGCGACGTGGCCGCGGAGATCGGCGAGGTCGATCGTGCCGCCCGAGACCGACGGGCCCTTCAGCGCGGGCAGCGGGGCGCTCATCGCGACCGGACCCCCGCTGGCCGCACCGTCGTCGCCGCGCGACAGGAAGAGCGCGTACGCCCCGCTCGCGGCGGCCGCGATCAGGACGGCGGCGAGGACCTTGCGCATCGTGGGACCACGCTACCAGCGGGCCTCGGAGAGCCCGCAGCGCGCTTCAGGCGACGCTGACGGTCCCGTTCATCGGCGGATGCACGTCACACTGGAAGTAGTACTCCCCCGGCGCGAGGGCGGGCACCTGGTAGTCGATCGTCGCGGGACCGCTCACCAGCTCTCCCTGGAACAGCACTTCGGCCAGCGTGTCGTCCTTGTAGATCGCCACGTTGTGCGGTCCTGTCGTGCCGACATCGTCGGTGTTGTCGAACGTCAAGGTCACGGGCTCGTTCGCCGGAAACGAGAGAGACGACGTGTCGAACGTGAGCCCAGCGGCCGCGATCGACGCCGTGCCGGACCCACCTGCGCCGTCGCTGGGAACTGCCGACGGCGACCCGGACGGCACGCCGCCACCACCGCCCCCACCGCTCTCGCCCACCCTGATCGTGCCCTCCATGCTGGGATGGATCTCGCAATGGAAGTAGTACTTGCCGGCGGCGAGCGCGGGGATCGTGTACTTGGCGGTGGCCGGGCCGGTGATGAGCTCGCCCAAGAACAGCGGGCTCGTGTCCTCAGGGGTCTTGTAGATCGCCATGTTGTGCGGGATGTCGGCGTCCCGGTTGTCGAAGGTCAACACCGTCTCGGCGTCGGCCTGGAACTGCAGCTTGTCGGTGTCGAACGCGATCCCTTCGGCAACCAGGGTGACCCCGGGGCCTCCGGGGCTGCCGCCTCCGCCCTCGCTCGCCTCGATGACCCCTTGCATCGTCGCGGGGTGCACCTCGCAGTGGAAGAAGTAGCTCCCCGGATCGAGCGCGGGGATCTCGTACGCCACCTTCTTCGGGCCCGCCACCAGCTCACCCTTGAACAGCTCGGGCGCCGTGTCGTCCTTTCCGGCGAAGACCACGACGTTGTGGGACACGTTGGGGTCCTGGTTATCGAACTCGAGCGAGATCGCCTCGCCTGAGGCGACCGCGAGCGACTTCGTGCTGAACCCAGTGGCGGCCGCACCCGCCGGGGCGGCCAGCGTCACGACCTGGGCATTCCCGCCCTCGCCCGCTTCCTTCTGCGGACCCACCGCCACGACGGCGAGCCCGCCGATCATCATCGCGATGCCCGACGATATGCCCACCATGGATGCGAGCGACCCGCCCGTCACCTTCTTGCGCCCGGCGACGATCGTCGCGGTCGCCAAGATCCCGGCGGCCGCGACGAGCGCCACCACGGTGGCCGCGTTGTGCGAGATCGCCAACAGGATCCTCGAGAACCCGAACAAGACCAGCCCTATCACCCCCAGAGCCCCGAAGGGGATCAGGATGGGAAGGAGCAGCCCCTCCCGGTTCTTGCTGTCGCTCATCGACTCAGCTCCGCCCGGATCTCTCGTTCGACGTCACGATACGCGAGTGCGTCGAACCCCTCGCGGTTCTCCCGGGCACCCCAGCGGAAGAAGACCACCGCGATCACGGTCCACAGGATCATCCCGCCCACGAGCTTCATGATCAGCCCCGCCATCAACTGGTCGTCGAGCACGTTCACGCCCCAGATCCGCGGAAAGGTGCCGTAGATCGGGTAGAGCGGATGGTGCCCGAAGGTCAGGAACGACGCCGGGATCGTCGGCGCGAGGGACTGGAAGAACAGGTACATCATCTGGCCCGGTGCCGGCAGTGACGGCATCTCCGGGAGCGGCGAGACCACCGGCCACCACATCACGAGCGCCGAGAGCACGATCAGTCCATGGAGGGAGAAGTGGGTGAGCGCCGACCCCACCGACGCCTCCACCACCGCCGGCCAGTGACTGAACAGCAGCACGGCGTTGAAGAACACGAGCGCGACGAGCGGGCGCGTGAGGAACCGCCACACCGTGCGCACGGGGCGCGGTCGCAACAGGTCGCGCATGAGCCAGGCGGGCATCCCCGCGAGCAGGATCGGGGCGGCGGCGAGCGTGAAGAGCATGTGCTGGACCATGTGCGCCGAGTAGAGGTAGTTCTCGGCCAGGTCGTGGATCGGGTAATCGGCCCCGACCCAGAGCACCGCCATGCCCAGGAAGAACAGCCGCCGCTTCCGAGGTTCGGTCGGCGTGCCGGTCGCCTCTTCGTGGCGACGGCACACGATCAGGTAGCCGGCGATGATCGATCCGAAGAGGAGCCAGACGTCGGGGTGAGGGTGCCAGGCGGGCATCTGGCTACCCCAGGAACGTCCGGAAGGAGATCAGCACGATCAGAAAGAGCGTGAACGCGAGCGCGACTCCCATCACGAAGAACCGCGCATACCGGCGGTCGTCGAAGCGCAGGTGCATGAACCACATGACCACCAGCACGAATTTCACGAAGGCGAGCACGAACAGCGTGGGGATCAGGATCGACGTTCGCACCTTGACGTAATAGGTGGTCACTTCCAAACCCGTGAGCACCGCCAAGATCACACCGATCCTGATGTACTCCTTGGGGCTGGGATGCGTGCCGTGCGCCGAGTGCGACGCGGACGCGCCGTGGCCGGCCGTCTCGCTCCGATCCTGCATCTCGTCCACGATCTCCCCCTACTTCGGTGCCACGCCGGTCGGGATCAGGTACACGATGGTGAAGATCACGATCCACACGATGTCGACGAAGTGCCAGTACAGGCCGATCATCTCCACCGGGAACGCGGGCTCGTCGGGCAGCCGGTCCGCCATCGACATCCCCACGAGCGACAGCAACATCATGACGCCCACCGTCACGTGTACGCCGTGGAAGCCGGTAAGCACGTAGAACGTGGTGCCGAACAGGTTCGTCGAGATGCCCAGGCCCTCGTGGTAGAAGGTCGTGAACTCGTAGACCTGGCCGCCCACGAACGTGAGCCCGAGCATCGCGGTGGCCAGGAGCCAGAGACGCATCCGGCCCATGTCACGCTTCTGCGCCGCCGAGAGCGCCAACACCATCGTCAGCGACGACGCCAGCAGCACGAACGACGACACCGATGTGTAGGCGATGTCGAACACGTCAGCCGGGTACGGCCCCACGTCGCTGCGGCCCCGGTACAAGACGTAGGTCGTGATCAGCGCACCGAACAGCAGGCACTCCGAGGCAAGGAAGAGCCACATCGCGAGCTTCGTGCTCGGCAGACCCGTGGTGGTCTCGGGCTCGCCCGTCGGGCGCTCGATCGCGACGTCAGCCACGGCTCATCCCTCCGCCACCGAGGGCTCCAGGGCCCATCCGTAGAATCCGACGAGCATCACGAACGCACCGGCTCCCACCACCACCCATGAATAGAGCACCCCGTACGCGATCACCGGAAGCCCGCTCGCCGCCACGAGCGGCCAGAACGACGGGCTCGGTAGATGGATGCCGTGGCCTTCACCGTGCGCCCCATCGTCGTCGGCGTGCGTCGGGGCCGCCCCGGCCTGGACCGGCACAAGGGTCCCGGTCTTGTGATCCTCGACGTACTTGCGGTGCCAGAATTCGTCGATCGAGTGGATCGTCGGGATCTCGTCGAAGTTGTGCACGGGGGGTGGGCACGAGGTCATCCACTCGATCGTGCGCGCGTCCCACGGATCCTCGTTCTCCAGGCCCCTGGGCTTCCGCTGGGTGCGGACCACGTTCACGATGAACATCAGGATCGCGACCGCGATCAGGTAGGCGCCCACGGTCGACACCTGGTTCCAGAACGTGAGACCGAGCGAGGCCGGATAGGTGTATTCGCGTCGGATCATCCCGTTCAGGCCGAGGACGTGCATCGGCCCGAACGCCAGGTTGAACCCGACGATCTGGACCCAGAACTGCCACTTGCCGGCCCGCTCGTTCAGCTGTCGTCCGAAGATCTTCGGCCACCAGAAGAACATGCCCGCGAACAGCCCGAAGATGGCGCCGCCGAAGAGCACGTAGTGGATGTGGGCGACGATGTAATACGTGTCGGTCTGCTGATAGTCCGACGGGACGATCGCGTGCGTGACGCCCGAGAGCCCGCCGATCACGAACATCATGATCGTCCCCACGGAGTAGAGCATCGGGGTGGCGAACCACAGGTCGCCTCTGTACATCGTGCCCATCCAGTTGAAGATCTTGACTCCCGTGGGGATCGCGATGATCGCCGTCGACAGGCCGAACGCCGTGTTGGCGACAGGGCCAAGACCCACCGCGAACATGTGGTGCGCCCACACCCCGAACCCGATGAACCCGATCGAGATGCCTGAGAACACCACGAACTGATAGCCGAATAACGGCTTGCGACTGAACACCGGGATGATCTCGCTGATGATCCCGAACGCCGGCAAGATCAAGATGTAGACCTCCGGGTGTCCGAACAGCCAGAAGAGGTGCTGCCACAGCACGGGATCGCCCCCGCGGGTCGGATCGAAGAAGGCCGTGTCCCAGCGCCGGTCGAACAGCAACTCGAAGAGCCCCACTGTGATGATCGGCAGGGAGAAGGCCAGCAGGAACTGCACCACGAGTCCCATCCAGATGAAGACGGGCGTACGGAAGAGCGACATCCCGGGCGCGCGCATGTTGATGATCGTCACGGCCAGGTTGACGGCACCCGCCGACGAGGCGATGCCCGTGATCAACAGGCCGAGCGCGTAGAACGTCATGCCGATCGTGGGGTCGGTCGTCGAGTTCGGTGCGTACCCGAACCAGCCACCGTTGGGAGCGCCCCCCAGGAACACGCTCGAGTACAGGAAGAGCCCGCCCAGGATGAACGCCCAGAAGCTGAAGGCGTTGATCCTTGGGAAGGCCACGTCTCGCGCCCCGATCATCAGCGGGATCAGGTAGTTGAAGAACGCCGCGGACATCGGCATCACGAACAGGAAGATCATCGTCAGGCCGTGCATCGTGAAGATCTGGTTGTATTGGTCGGCGTTCAGGACGGTGCCGTCGGGCGACGCCAGCTGCGCGCGGATCAGCAGCGCCTCGATGCCCCCGACGATGAAGAACACGAACGACGAGACGCCGTACATCAGACCGATCTTCTTGTGATCGACGGTCGTGAACCAGCTCCAGAAGCCGGTCAGCGCCGTCGGGCGACGCAGGCCGCGGCCGCCCGTCGCGGGAACGCTCAAGCTCGCCATGGGGTTCCGATCGCCTCCATCACTTCAGGCTCGTCAGGTAGGCCACGAGGGCGTCGATCTCGTCGGAGCTCAGCTGGTAGTTAGGCATCTTGGCGCCGAGCTTCACGGCGTTGGGGTCCTGCAGCCAGGCGTTCAGCGCGTCGACGTCCGACACATCCCAGTTGCAGCCCGCGAAACATGAATGCGTGTCGGCCCCGAAGTGCGTGAGGTTCGGCGCCGCGATGCCGCCCGCGTCGGTACCCCCGATCGCGTGGCACGCGATACAGGCGCCCCGCCCGTCCGACAATGGGTTCATGAAGAGCTCCATGCCCTTGGTGGCCAGGGGGTCGGTCGGGTCGGCCCCGCCCAGCTTCTGGTTCGCGACCCAGGCGTCCCAATCCGCCGCCGAGAGCACCTGGATACGGAACTTCATGCGGCCGTGCTGTAACCCGCAGAACTCAGCGCACTGACCCGTGTAGATCCCCGGCTCGTCCGCGGAGAACAAGATGTGGTTCGTGCGCCCGGGCACGACGTCTTGCTTGCCGAACAGCCGCGGAGCCCAGAACGAGTGGATCACCTGGTAGTCGGCCTTGTAGGGGTCGTCGTTCACGATCAGGCCGCCGTTCGCCTCGAGCGAGAGGTAGATCTCGCGGCCCGCCGGGACAACGAGTACGTCGGCGACCTCGAGGGCCTTGTCGTACGACGTCGCCATGTCCTGATCGGTGTACTCGAACCCCCACCACCACTGATAACCCTTGACCGTGACGTGCAGCGCGTCGGGCGCTGGCGCCCGCGCCAGATCCCAGACCAATCCGACCGTGGGCACCATCACGACGGCGAGCACCAAGGCGGGAAGGATCGTCCAGCCGATCTCGAGGCGCGTGTTCCCGTGGATCTGCGGCGGCATCCGGTCCCGGCCCTTCTTGCGCCGGTACTTGACCGCGATCATCACGATCCCGCCCTCGACGATCACGAACACCGCGACCGCCGTCCAGAAGACGGGGACGAACAGGTTCTTCTGCGCTTCGGCGGTCGAGCCGGCCGGCTGGAGCGGACTCTGCGTGGCGTCGGGTGCGCACCCGGCGAGGATGAGCAGGAGAGCGAGGAGCCCGAGGAACCAGAGCGCCTTCTTCCGCACGATGCCTCTCTCGATGGAGTCGTTCCCCCGCAAGCCAGGGGCGTGAGTCGCGCGCACGATACCACCAAACTTCGCGCGGATGGGTGCCCGGCGCCTCACTTGGCGTACGAGTGCAATCCGACGATCCACAGGTTCACGGCGTAGTACGTGATCAGCAAGGCCACGAAGCCCACGAGGGCGATCACGGCCGACTTGCGCCCGCGCCATCCCGAGGTCGCGCGCGCGTGCAGGTAGCCGGCGAAGATCGTCCAGGTGATGAACGACCAGGTCTCCTTCGGGTCCCAGCCCCAGTAGCGTCCCCACGCCTCTTGCGCCCAGATCGCACCGGCGATCACCGCGAAGGTCCAGATCGGGAAGGCGAAGGCGATGATGCGGTAGGCGATCAGGTCGAGCGTCGCCGCCGGGGGCAGCACGCCCGTCCGCTCGAGCGACGTGCCGGGCTCGTCGGAGGCGTCCCCCACGAGATCCGGCGGCGCGTGCATGTCGATCGAGCCGCCCATGATCGGGGCCGGCTGCTCGGCGCGGAGCACATCGATGCGGACGCGCTCACGCCGGTCCTGGAACAGGTAGAGGATCGTGACGATCCCTCCGAGCGCGAACAGCGACGACCCCCAGATCGCGGCCTGCACGTGGATCTTGATCCAGTAGGAGTTCAGCGCCGGTACCAGCGGTCCCGGCCCCACGTAGAGGAACGACACCGCGACGGCCATCGTGAGCACCGAGAACATCAGCGCGAAGCCGCCGAGCGCTCGCTGCTTGTACACGCCCTCCACGATCACGAGATACCCGGCCACCACGAGGAGGGCGAGCAGGCACGAGTACTCGTACATGTTGCCCCACGGCACGCGGTGCGCCGCGAGCCCCCGGGCGGCGATCGACACGAGGTTCGCCGCCAGACCGGCGAACGCGACCGCCCGCGCGATCTTCCAGATGCGATCGCGCCCGAACGCCAGGAACGCGAAGTACCCGACCATCGCGGCGAGATAGGAGAAGAGCGCCACGTTGAAGGCGTCGTTCGAGATCCTCGCCCACTCCAGCGTGGTCATCGCGTCCTCACCTTCTCCCGTTCCGCGTCGGCCGGGCCGTGGCCCGGAGCCTGCGCGAGCGCGTCCACGAGCCGGTCGAATTCCTCTTCGAACTGCACCTTGCGTTGCAGCGCGAACCCGCCCACCTGCAGACGAGCGCCGCCCTCGCTCGGCACGGCGCGCACCCACACCTTCCTCCGCGAGGAGTACAGGGCCGGGAGCAGGCCGAGGAGGATGAGGATAGCGGCGACGAGCACGATGGGCACCCCTCGATCCTTCGCGACCTGGAAGACGCTGTACTGCTTCAGGTCGGTGAACGTGACGGACGGGCCGACGGGGGTGGCCCCGTCTTCCAGCAGCTTGCCGGTCGCCAGGTCGGCCCGGGTCCCCGCGCCCACGATCCCCGAGGCGGTCTTGTCCATCAACCGGACGTCGAGCGAGACCGGCGAGGGATCGGTCAGGCGGCCTTCGTAGACCGTGTAGCGCATCACGGGGTCGAATGAGGTGAGCATCGCGACGGGTGTTCCCGTTCGCAGCTGCTCGAGGAAGGCCCGGCTGTCAGGCCAGAGCTCGAGATCGATCGCCACCTGCGGGCGCAGGGACGGCAGCTTGACGACGCCTCGCCACGGCATCGCGAGCTGCGGCACGCCCTCGGGCGCCTCCTGCCGGGAGAACGGCACCGCGTCATCGAAGATCACCCGGCCACCGTCGGCGACACGGATCACCGGCGCCCACCCGAACGAGGACTGGTAGATCGTGATGCCCTCGATCTTCGCCGGGTGATTCACGCGGATATCCTGCGAACGGATCGGTGTGCCGCTGGGGTCGAGCAGCTCGACGCGAGACACGAAATCCATCGGCTGGCCGGTCTCTCGGAACGCGCTCTCGAACTCGTTCAGGTGCAGGCCGACTCCGGTGAACTCGCCGTCGAAGAACCGGCCGGTGCGGATCTGGCCGTCGTAGTTCGCCTGGGCGTCGATCCACGTGTCGCCCTCGACCACGAGCGCGAACCCGCTGAAGCCGGTCCCCTTGCCGTACACGACCCCGACCAGGATCAGGATGAACGCCCAGTGGAAGAGCAGGCTTCCGGTCTCGCGCAGGGCCCCCTTCTCCGCGGCGAGCGCCGCGCGCTCGGGGTCGCGGGCCACCCGGAACCGGCGGCGGCGAAGCGTCCGGCGCGCGACCTCGATCGCCTCATCCGGCGTGAGCGCGGTCTCGCGCTCCCCATAGTGGCGGAACGCATCGATCTCGCGCGCCTGGATCGGCCGCGCGCGGAGCGCGCGCCAGGTCGCCCTCGTCCTCGGGATCAGGCACGCGATCAGCGACACGAACAGCAGCACCGTGATCAAGGTGAACCACCACGATCCGAAGACGTCGAACAGCCCCGCGCGAAGGTACAGGTCGCCG
The DNA here is from genome assembly GCA_039933515.1 of Actinomycetota bacterium. Taxonomy (GTDB): domain Bacteria; phylum Actinomycetota; class UBA4738; order UBA4738; family HRBIN12; genus JAOUEA01. Next base: position 23,996 of record JBDTNY010000013.1, on the reverse strand, counting down.
AGCAGCGGGTGCGTATCCAGGAACTGCGCCGCGCGTTCCGGGCTGTTGGGGACCTGCGGGATCAGGGAGCCCACCACCGACGCGGCCGCCAGTAGCAGCAGCAGGATCAAGGCCGTGCGCATCGAGCGGAGCGTCCGCCAGACCATGGCGACCGACTGCTGCACCGAGAGCCGCGAACGCGAGGAGGATGACATGGGGCGTGGTCGATCGTACCGGAGGGTCCATCGGACCGGGGCGGTTAGATGCCCGGTGCGAACCGCGAGAGCGGGGCGAAGAAGCGCGTGAACGCCCCGGTGAACAAGAGCCCCCCCACCGCGATCATGAGTCCGCCCGAGACGATCGAGATCGCTTTGTAGTGCCGTTTCACCCAGCCGAACGTGCCGACCAGGCGCTGGACCCCGAGGCCAACGAGCAGGAACGGCAGCCCGAGCCCCAGCGAATAGCACACGAGCAAGAAGACCCCCCGTGCGGTGCTTCCCGTCGCGGCGATCGCGAGGATCCCGCCGAGCACGGGCCCGATGCAGGGGGTCCAGCCGGCGGCGAACGCCATGCCGAGCGGGAAGGCGCCCACCACGCCGGGGTGGACCTTCCGCAGGAACGGGCGGCGCTCGGCGTAGAGCGAGATTGCTCCGCGCTGGAAGGCGTAGCCGATCATCAGCAGCCCGAGCGAGACGACGATCACGCCGGCGATCCGTTGGCCGGTCGCTCCCTTGAAGATCTGGACGAACGTCGACGCGAAGGCACCCAAGAGCACGAACACGACGGTGAAGCCAGCTATGAACAGCGCGATCGGGACGAGCGGCCGATCGGGGCGCGCCCCGCTGCCGCTGTCGGTCGCCGCCCCGCCCGAGATGAACGAGACGTAGCCCGGCAGGAGCGGCCACACGCAGGGGCTCGCGCACGACACCACCCCTGCGACGAAGGCCAGCACCGGCGCCCACCAGGACGCGAGCCCCGACGAGATCTCGGCGAGCAACAGAGGCAGTGGCATCGCGCCCAGTCTACGGGCGAACCCGAGCATGGCCCGCCGTCCCGCGTGAGGGGGTGCCCGCATGACCCGTTGTCGCCAGGCAGCGCAGCCACATGTCTATAATCGCCCCGCCCAAGGAAGCAAGGTGTGCGGATGAGCCAGGTCGAGACTGCAGCGAAGTCGAAGTGGGGCCAGCGCAGGGAGCGTGCCGATGCCTTCATGCGGTCGTTCGAGTGGAACTGGACCAAGGCGGTCATCTGCTCGTTCGCCATCATCTTCTTCCTCTTGATCTCCGTGGCCGTGATCCCGAGCTTCTGGCTCTACACCGCCGACCAGAAGCTGAAGTGGGACGGCTCCGGCCCCAACGGACTGTGGCTCAAGCTGCTCCGCGACGCCGTCGCCATGGGGCTGTCCACCGGTCCGATCGTCACGATCTTGATCGGGGCCGCCGTGATGCAGAACTGGCGCCGCAAGGTCCGCTCCCAATCAGACAGCCGCCCAACCGGTGGGTACCGGTAAGGAGACGTTGGATGCCCTTCACGAAGACCGAGGTCGACATCCACGACGACTATGTCGTCGAGGGGGTCGACGTCGCGTGGCTGGCGCAGGGCGTGAAGTCCCCCAAGCATCTGATGCTGGACCCCGACAACTGCATCCTCTGCCGAGCCTGCGAAGACGTGTGCCCCTGGAACTGCATCTACATGATGTCGACCGAGATCGTCCAGGGAGCCGATCGGCCCGCGGTCGGCGACGAGGTGCAGAACGCGACCGCGATCTTCGTGCTCGACGACAACGCCTGCACGCGATGCTCGGTGTGCGTCGACCGTTGCCCCACCGACACCCTGTACTATGCGCGACTGCCGGAGGGCTCGGGCGGCAAGAAACGCGTGATGGCCGAGGTCCCCGTGTCCCAGGCAGCGGCCGAGTAGCGCTCGAGATGTGGAGAGAGAGGTAGCCGGTTGAAGCTGAAGCCGCCGTCACCGAGCGAGCTCGGTGATCGGATCCGCGATACCGAGGTCTGGAAGTCGATCTTCCGACCCGGTTCGGTGTTCCGCAAGGGCTACAAGGACACCTCCCGCGATCGGGCGCTCGCGACGATGAACAACGTGCTCTACCACCTCCACCCGGTGAAGGTGAAGCGGCACGGGCTGAAGCTGACCTACACGTTCTGCTTGGGCGGGCTCTCGTTCTTCCTGTTCATCCTGCTTACCATCACCGGCATCTTCTTGATGTTCTTCTACCGCCCTATGGCCGACATCGGCGGCGCGCAGGCGTTCACCGACATGCAGAACATCCGCACGACGGTGTTCTTCGGCGACCTCGTCCGCAACCTCCACCGCTGGGGCGCGCACCTCATGGTCTTCTCGGTGTCGCTGCACATGGCCCGGGTCTTCTACACGGGCTCATACAAGCCGCCGCGGGAGTTCAACTGGGTGGTGGGCGTGATCCTGCTGTTCCTGACGCTGGGTCTGTCGTTCACCGGCTACCTGCTCCCCTGGGACCAGCTGGCGATCTGGGCGGTCACGGTCGGGACGTCGCTCGCCGGCTACTCCCCGTTCATCGCGAAGCAGGCGAACTTCCTCCTGCTCGGCGGGGCCGTCGTTGGGCCGGAAACGCTGCTTCGCTGGTACGTGCTCCACGTGCTCGCGCTCCCGTTCGTGCTGGTGATCTTCCTGGCGGTCCACTTCTGGAGGATCCGCAAGGACGGCGGCATCTCGGGACCGCTCTAGGCGCCGGGGGAAGAAGAGGATATGGCTAAAGAAGACACACCGCTCGACCAGGGAATCTTCGACTCCACGCTGGAGGCGGAACTCGCCAAGGGCACGGACCGCCGCGTGGCCGAGGGCCGCGCGCGCTCGGCCGCGGTGCGCGCGTACCGGGTCGCGAACCCCGAGGCAGCCGCGCCGGCTTCGTCCCCAGGCGGCGCTCCCGCCGCCGCTGCGGCAGCTGCAGCCCCAGAGGCCGCAGCTGCCCCCGCTGCCGTTGCGATGGCGCCGGCCGCGACCGTGGCGGTTGCGGCCGCGACCTCGCCCGCGCGGGAAGCCCCGCTGCCCACCGGCAACCTCCCGACGCCCAAGAAAGGCGCGCCCGACAAGCACCGGCTGCTCGCGCTCGTGCCGCCCGAGGGGATCCAGCGGGTCGAGCGTGAGCAGGGCGACCGCGTGAACGTCTGGCCCCACCTCCTGATCGAGGAGATGGTGGCGATGTTCATCCTGCTCGCGGCGATGACCATCTTCTCGACCTTCATCAACGCGCCGCTGCGCGAGCTGGCGAACGCGAACCTCACGCCGAACCCGTCCAAGGCACCCTGGTACTTCCTGGGGCTTCAGGAGCTCCTCCGATACTTCCACCCGATGGTCGCGGGCATCACGATCCCGACCTTCATCTTGGTTGGTCTGGCCGCGGTGCCCTACGTCGACCGCAACGCGAGCGTGCGGCCGGGCGACCGCCGGATCGCGATCACGATGTTCACGATCTTGTTCATGTTCGGAGCGGTCCTCACGATCATCGGCTCGTTCTTCCGCGGACCCGGGTACAACTGGACCTGGCCGTGGGCACAGGGGGTGTTCTTCGAACTATGACCTCGCTCGCGCTTTCGACGGGGGTCTGGGCTGCACTCGTCGTGCTGCTGGGCCTGAACGTCTTCGCGGTCGTCTTCGGCCTCTCGTTCATGCGGGCGAACCGGGCCGCGCAGGCGCAGGCATCCGGTACTTCGATCGAGGCATCGAAGCCGGTCAAGTCGGTCTCGCGACGCGACTTCTTCCGCCGCTCGCTGGTCGTGTCGCTCTCGGTGTTCCTCGCCGAGTTCGGCGGGGCGACGATCGCATTCCTGTGGCCGAACCTCAAGGGAGGCTTCGGCTCGGTGATCGCGGCCGGAAATATCGACGACATCCTCGCCGAGATCGCCGACACCGGCGTGCCGTCGTACAACGGCACAGGGCGCTTCTATCTGGTGCCCTACGCCGGGACCCCCACCGGCGACGTCGACTACGCCGCGGCAGGCGTCACGGCCCAAGGCGTCATGCCGCTCTACCAGAAGTGCGTGCACCTGGGCTGCCGGGTTCCGTTCTGCGGGACGTCGAAATGGTTCGAGTGCCCGTGCCACGGGTCGAAGTACAGCGAGGCCGGCGAGTACAAGCTCGGGCCGGCGCCGCGCGGCATGGATCGGTTCAAGATCACGATCGACGGCAGCGGGAACATCCTCGTGGACACCGCGGTGCCCGTGCTGGGACCGCCACGAGGCACCGACACCACCAAGCAAGCCCCGCAGGGCGCTTTCTGCGTGGCGGCCGGCTAGAAGGGGACGACGAACCGCATGCTGGCATCTGCGAACATCGGAGGGATCCTCCTCCTCGTCTTCGGCGGGGCGTTGGTGCTCACGGCCGGACTCGCGCTGTACCTGCGCGGGCGGTCCAAGGAGCAGGCTCCTGACATCCCTCGCGCGATGCGACCGGGACCCTCCGACGCCGCGCTCGAGACCCCGGTCCTGCATAAGCTCATGGGATGGGGCGTCGTGCTGGTCGCGTTCTTCGCGATCTGGATCCCTTTCACGTGGCTCCGGGAGCCCTCCGCGAACCTACAGCAAGAAGAGGACCTGAAGACGCAAGCGATCTACCGCGGCTCGCGAGCGATGCTGCTGTTCTCCGAGGAGAACCAGCTGGGCGTCGGGTGCGTCAGGTGCCACGGGCCGGAGCTGCGAGGCGGCGTGATCCAGGCGGGCGAGGGATACGCGTACCCGCCCAACCTCACGAACATCTGCGCCGGCAATCTCGGTAACCCCGCGCACAACGCGATCGCCTCGATCGACGACATCTACCAGGTGCTGTACGAGGGCCGTGGGTACATGCCGTCGTGGAGCATCCGCTACCAGGGCGCGCTCGACGACCAGCAGATCAACGACATCGTGAACTACCTCGTGGACATGAGCTCGGAGAACGTCCCGTTCGAAGACAACGTATGCCTGAACCCCGTCGCCGTCGACCGCGCCACGCAGAAGGCGCAGGACGCCGGCACCATCCTGGAGCAGCCATAGATGGAAGTTGCGAAGAGCTGTCTCGGATTCGCCGTCGATTGCGGCACGATCGCCAAGGGTGCCGGGGTCACGATCATGGGCCTCATCTTGTTCGTGGGCAGCGTCTACCTGCTGCTGACGGCGATCCTCGGGCGGTCGCTGGGCTTCCTCGTACTCATGGTCTGCCTGTCGGGCTGGCTGGCCGTGCAGTCGTCTTTGTGGTTGTTCGGCTTCTGGTCCCAAGGCCTCGAGACGCCGACCAACCTCGGCCCCAAGGGCGCCGAGCCCGCGTGGGTGGTGCTCGATGCCACGACCTCGGGGGCCCCGCAGGCCTATCCCGAATTCACCGCTTACCCCGCCGATCCCTGGTCGGCCCCAAGCGGCCCCGACGCCGAGAGCGACAAGACCTCGATCGAAGGAAAGGCCCAGGTGTTCTTGGCCGATGAGCTGAACACCGAGCTCGAGATCCCCGCGCTCGACCCCCATACGATCGCACCTACCGCGTTCCTGGTGGACGACGTCCAGGTGGCCGAGGCTCCCGACGGCACGCGGCTCGCGGTCGCTCGGGCGCACTACGTCGGCGGGGGGCCGCAGTGGACCCTCGGGCTCTACCTCGACGCGGGGAGCGTCCCGCGCTATTCGTACATGTTCCTCGCCGGTTCGATCCTCGTGTTCCTCTTGGTCCTTCCGTTCCTGGATCGAGCGGAGAAGAAGCGCAAGGACGTGCTCACCGGCGGGAGCGCACCCGCCTGGTACGGCCCGGCCTAGGGAAGGGGGAAGCGATGATCGGTGCCGAGGTTCCCCTCCTGGATCAGGGCAGCGTGCAGTTCATCCTGCTCGGCGTGATGATCCTCGTCGTGCTGGCGCTGCTCAAGATCACGATCGCGAAGTAGCCCGGGCGCGAGCGGCCCCGGTCAGGGGCCTGTCGCCACGTCGGCAACGGCCCGGCCATGCCGTCGAACCTCGGCCAGCGTCGCCTTCCGTTGCTCGTAGAAGGCCAGGATCTGCAGCTCGACCGCAAGATCGACCTTGCGGATCGACACGCCCGGCGGCACCGACATCGTGGCGGGCGCGAAGTTCAGGATCGACCGGATGCCGGCCGCGACCATCCGGTCGGCCACCTCTTGCACCGCGGCCGCCGGTGTGGCGATCACGCCGATCGCGATGTCGTGCTCGGCGACCAGCGCAGGGAGATCGTCGATCGAACGCACGATCTGCCCGTCGATCGTGGCTCCCACCTTCTCGGGATCGGCGTCGACCAGAGCGGCCACGTCGAAGCCGCGCTCCGCGAAGCCCTGGTAGTTGGCGAGTGCCTGTCCCAGGTTCCCGATGCCCGCGATCACGATCGCCCAATGCTGGGTGAGCCCCAGCTCTCGCCGGATCTGATAGATGAGATACGCGACGTCGTACCCCACCCCCCGGGTTCCGTACGACCCCAGGTGCGAGAGATCCTTACGCACCTTCGCCGAATTGACGCCCGCCGCCTCCGCGAGCACGTCGGACGATACCGTCGCCGTGCCCGAGCCGGCCAGATCGACGAGGGCGCGTAGGTAGACGGGCAGACGGCCCACGGTGGCCTCCGGGATCGAACGCTCCCTCGTCGCGTGCGTCTTGTTCACCCCGGCCATCGAGCCCAAGCCTAGCGCGCGGCGTGAGGCGTTCCCATGTTCAGCTCGGCGCGCCGACGATCCGGGCGAGATCCCCCCGGTCCACCGAGATCTCGAACCGCTCGATGCCGTCCACGGTGACGACCGGAATCCGGATCCCGTACTCCCTGACGAGCTCGTCGTCGCTCTCGATATCGATCTCGTCGAACGCGAATGACGACCTCGTGCGCTCCGCCTCGATCACCGCGCGAGCCTCCTCGCACAGGTGACACCCGGGGCGCGAGTAGAGGATCACGTGCACGGGACGCATCCTAGCGGCCCCTCGCAGAGGAGGCGCCCGGGGTGCTCTGCTACAACAAGGGCGTGCGCGACGACGATCGTGAGGACCTCGAGCTCCACCGCCGGCTCCGCGGAGGCGACCGGGGGGCGTTCGACGAGCTGTACCGGCGCTACGGGAAGGCGGCGTACGGGCTCGCGTACCGCCTGACGGGTCAGCAGATCCTCGCCCAAGATGTCGTCCACGACGCCTACATGGCGCTCTGGCGTGCCCCGGAGGCCTACGACCCGGCGCGGGGGGTCTTCCGAACGTTCTTCCTCTCCCTCGTGCACCACCGTGCCGTCGACACGGTGCGGCGAGAGGAACGCTTGCGGGATCGGCAGGTGCGCGCATCGAACCTGGAGGCGCTGGCAGACGAAGATGTAGCGGAGGGCGTCGTGGACGAGGCGTGGGCCGCGATCCGCCGACGAGACGTCCGTCGGGCGATCACGACGCTCCCACACGAACAACGACAGGTGCTCGAGATGGCTTATTTCGACGGCAAGACGCAGACCGTGATCGCCCAGGAGCTCCGGATCCCCCTGGGCACCGTCAAGACCAGGACCCTTGCCGCGATGCGGAAGCTCCGCAGGCTTCTCGAGCGAGAGGACGACGAGTGATCGAGGATCACGAGCAGATCGAGGAGCTGCTGGCGGGGTACGTGCTTCGTTCGCTCTCGGGAGAGGACGCGACCCGCGCCGACGACCTCCTCTCCGATCACGTTCCCGCATGCGATCGATGCCGGGATGCCCTCGCCGGCTTCCAGGAACTCTCGGCCGACCTGGCCCTCGCCACGCGACCGCTCGCGCCGCCCGACACGCTGCTGGCCCGATTGCACCGCGGGCTCGGACCGGAGCCCCGCCGACGACGACCGGGGCAGCTCGTCGCCGTGGCCGCCGGGGTCGCGATCGTGGCGGGACTCACGGGTACGAGCCTCACGCAATTCGTTCGTGCCGGCGACCATCAGGCCCGGGCCGACGACATGGCGGCCGCGCTCGATCTCGCTCGGCGCCCCAGCGCCGACCTGGTGCCCGTCGGGCCGGCCACCGAGATCTCGGCGCCCGGCGCCGACATGTTCTACCTGTACGGCACCGGCGTGCCGGCACCACCTGGCGGATCCAGTTACACCGTGTGGCTCCGCTCTTCTTCGGGCACGGTCTACGCGGGCGAGCTCCCGTGGGACGACGGCGTGGTCTTCCTCGCGGTGCCCTTCGACCCGGGGTCGTTCACCGACCTCTTGGTCACGATCGAGTCGGCCGGCGCCCCTCCGGCTTCGCCCGGGACCGTGGTCTGGAGCGCCGCTGCGTGATCGCCGGACCCGCCTCCCGGCTCCCGGCTCCCGGCTCCCGGCTCCCCGTATCCCGTCAGACCTTCGCGATCCCTGAGATCGTCAGGTAGGTCCCGACCAGCACGATCGCCGATGCGGAGGCGACCGGTATCAGCCGGCCGGTGGCCGCGGAGAGACGACGCGAGACCGCGTCTCTCGCCCGCAACGCGCCCATGCCGATCACGATCAACGCGACCGCGAGCCCGGCGCTGAACGCCACGACCAGGGTGAGCCCGTAGGCCACCCGGTGCGCGTTGATCGCCGCCAGCATGACGAGCAGAGCGCTGGGCGCCGGGAGGATCCCCCCGGCCAGTGCGAGCGCGGCGATGCCGCGGCGAGAGAGCGGACGAGGACCCTGCGCGTGGGGTTCCCCGTGCAGGTGCGATGTCTCGAGATCGTGGGAGTGGGGATGCGCGTGTCCCGTCGCACCGTGGTCGTGTCCCGACGACGACTCGTGCCCCGACATCGAGCGGACGCGGGTCAGCAGCAGGTAGCACCCGAGGGCGAGCGCCGCCACGCCCGAGATCAGACCGAGCCACGGGTAAAGCACCTCGGGTCGGAACGTGCGTTCCAGCGTGAGCACCAGTACGCCGAGCGCGAGCACCGACACCGTGTGCATCAAGGCTACGGCGGTCCCCACGCCCACCGCCTGGCGCGTACGCGCGCCCGCCCCCACCATGTACGCGGCCATCAGGGTCTTCCCGTGGCCGGGCAGGAGCGCGTGCCAGGCGCCGAACCCGACTGCGATCACGAGCCCCACCAGCATCAGCGCGATGCCCTGGTTCGTGAGCAGGTCCCCGAACGGGCCCGCCTCTACCCCGGGCCGAGCGGTGGCCTCGGCCTCGATCACGGCGCCCGCGACCGGGGCCGGGGCCGCACCGCTCCCGCCCGGCTGGAACGTGATCTCGGCGGTCGTCACGTCGAGCGGGCTCTTGAGCAGGTCTTCGGGATACCGGCGCAGCTGATCGCTTCCGCTGGCAGAGGGCACATCTGCTGAGACGGAGGCGCCCTCCGCGCCAACAGCGGTCACCTCGCTCCACCCGATCTGTCCTTGGAAATTCGTGTCCCGGAACGTGAGCGAGCCGTTCGCGGGCGCCTCTCCTGCGAAAACAGCTTCGACCCGAAGGGTGTCGAGCCCGCCCTGGCCGGGGAGCGTGACTGCGGTGGAGGCCGCGACCGAGAGGTCGATCGCCGCCCCCTCGATCGAGATCCGGAGGCCGTCCCCGTACGTCGGCGCCGCGCCGGAGACCCAGGCGTCAAGCTCAACGGCGCTCGCCACCCCGTCGCCGTCGGTGTCGATCGACGGGAGCAGCTGGAATGTCGGGATCTCGGCCATGTCCACCACGTAGTCGATCCGGACGCGGCCGGGCGTGAGCACGATGCCGCTCGAGCGGTTCACGGTGAAGTTACCCAAGGGGTGGGCCGTCGCGCTCCCGGTGAACCACAACGACGCCGAGAGCGCGAGCACGGCCGTGGCGAGTGCACGGCGTCTCATGCGGCTCCCCCCAGCCGGCGCAGGGTCGACGACGCCTCCGCTGAGTACAGGATGGAGAACCGAGGGTTGATGCGGAGCGCCTCGGCGAGCAGTTCGCGAGCCCCCGCTCGGTCGCCGAGTCCCAGGCGGATCATGCCCGCGTGGTAGACGAAGAGCGCGTTGCGGGTGCCGAGGGCGAGCGCTCTGTCGGCGTAGGTCGCCGCCTCGGTGTCGTTGCCGTTCGCGTGGAGCGCCCAGGCGAGCGCGTCGGCGACATGGATGCTGTGCCGGCGGTCCCATTCCGCCCGCGCCGCCCTGAGCGCGGTCCGCGGGCTTCCGTGATCGGCATCGAAGAGCGCCAGTTCCAGGTCGGTGTCGACCCCAGCTGCCCGGAACAGGTCAGCCTCGGCCCTGACGAGGTCGTACTGCCGCTGGGCGGCGTCTTCTTGGCCGACGAGGGCGTACAGGTCGCCGAGCGCGGTGACGTGCTCAGGCGAGGGGAACCGACGCACCACCTCTTCGTAGCCCGCGATGGCCGCGTCGAGATCGCCGCGCGCCCACGCGATCTTCGCGAGGCCCGCGAGGTTGGGGACGTAGTCGGGGTCGGCTTGGACGCCGAAACGGTAGGCCTGCGCCGCCCGGGCGACCCGGCCCGAGTTCCACCAGAGCTCACCCAGCTGGAAGCTCGCCCAGGCCTCGTCCGCGCGCGTTCCCGCGATCTCGCGCGCGGCGGTCATCGCCTCGATCGCCCCCGCCACATCGCCTCGGATCTCACGTGCGTATGAAACCCGGGCGTAGGACGCGACGCCGGGCTCCGTGTCGACCATCCGCTGGAAGGTCTCGAACGCTTCGTCGTACCGGCCGAGCTCGACCTGAGCGTCGCCGATCACGCCGTAGACGTTGCCGTCGTAAGGGTTCACGCGCCGTGCACGGAGACCGAACCGCAGGGCGGCGGCGAAGTCATGGCGGGCCGCCGCGAGCGCGGCCATGCCCACCAGGGCTCCTTCGTTGTCCTGCGGGTGCGACCTGAGCGAGGCCTCGAGGATCCCCTGCGCCTTGGGGTAGTAGCTGGGATCGGCCGTGACCCGCGCTTGCTGAACGTAGGCGAGACCGAGCGAGGCCATCGCCTGCCAGTCGCCGGGGACGGCCTCGACCCGGGCCTCGAGCGCGGCGATCGAGTCGCCGAGCTGACCGGTCGCGGCCCTCGTGCCCTCCGTCCCCCCACGCGTCGCCGTGACCGGGGTCGCGTCGGTGCGCTGCGCGCGGAACACACCGACCGCGCCGACACCGAAAAGGGCGGCGGCCAGGAGGACAGTGACCGCGAGCTTGGGGATCTTGGTCATGGGTTCGGCTCCCGGAGGGAGGGAGGGGAGGGGCCGGCCCTCGCGGGCCGGCCCCGTCCGCTCAGTGAGGGCTCGTGTCGGAGCCCGGGTGGGGTGTGGCGACGTACGGGAACGTGTCGTTGAACGGCTTGTCGTTCGCGTTCACGCCGTCACCGATCGTGTCGGCGAGCGCCTGGTGATCGGGAAGCAGCACCCCGAGCACCACCCGCAGCGCCTCGTCGATCACGTCGTCGGACAGACGTCGCCCGTTCGGGAACCCGGCGAGGTCGCCGCCGAGCACGCCCAGTCGCGAGCACGCGTCGGTGCACGGCGGGATGTCCATGTTCAAACGGAGCATCTCGGAGGCCACGACGTCGGTCGGCTGGTTCAGCCCGGGCACACCGGTCAAGAAGACCTGGATCAGGTCCGCCCGCTGGATCCCGTCCTTACTGCCGTTCGAGTCCGGAACCTCGGTGCCGTACACCAGGTTGAGCAGGTGCGGCAGCTCGGGGTCCTGCACCTTGGGCAGGTAGGCAGCGTCACCGGTCGGCTTCGACCCGTTGAAGTAGTCCTTGAACGCCAGCGGCACGACGACCTCGTTCACGAGGGGGCTGCCCAGGCGGGAGACCTGGACATCGTTGCCACTGAAGGACTGCGTGCCGTCGGCCCGCTGGACGCGCATGCTCGGACGCGAAGCGGTGTTCCAGATTCCGATCACACCGTCGTTCGGACCGTGCAGCTGTCCCTTGGGGATCTGCAGCGCCATCGTGTTGACATTGAACCCGGCGAGCGTGTCGTCGCCCGTCTCCGACAGGTCGGCCCCATAGAGGAGGTCGAACACGCGGAGGTCGAGGAAGAACGCGTCGTCGGACTGGCCGACCCAGCTGTAGGACGGCGCCTTGCCGAACTTATCGTTGCCCGCCTTGAACAGGGCGTGATAGCTCGGCATCGAGGCGTCGCCGACACGGCTCGGCACGACCCTGGAGTTCTTGAGCAGCGTCTTCTTGACGCCACCCTTGATCCGGTACAGGTCGTACGTCTGGTAGATGTTCAGGTCTGGGTCGTTGAGCGTCGTGACCTGACCGGTGTTGTACAGGAACGTGTCGCCGCTTCGGTAGTGAGTCTTGAAGCGCCAGCGGTACACGATGTCGGCCTTGGCATCTCCATCGTTGTCGATGTTGATGTCGTAGTTCGTGTGCTCGGCCCACAAGTAGAAGTTCGGTCCGCCGGCAGGCTCCTCGAAGGGGATCCAGGAGCTGACGAAGGTGACCGTGTTCTTGCGGTCCGGGCTCACGAACGCGTACAGGTCCGTGTTGTCGATCTGTGGGTCTGCCGCAGTGAGCGGCGCCTCGCGGTGGCTCGACGCGTTGGAGGCGACGGGTCCGAGGCTCGTGATGAGCCCGGCACCTACCGCCAACGACGTCACGCCCGCGAGCACCGCATTGCGGATGCGTGAACGGGACAAGGGGTACTCCTCTCGTGATGCGATGGATGACATCGCCGGCCCCCGCGCCGCCGATCCCGTGGGATCGTCCCTCGGGTCGCGCTCGGTGCCCCCTCCCTTCACGGAACCGAGGCCGGTGTTGGATGTGCTTCGCACGGCCTCCGCCGCCGGATCACCTATCTGAGCGTTTCCTGAGCGCGGATAGCGTTACGAGGGGAGAACGGGGACCTGGACCGTCGAGGACGAAGGCGCCGGGCGGGAGGCGCGGAGGAACCCGAGGAACATCACCGAGATCCCCGCGCAGAGCGAGACGGCGAACCCTGCGAGGTTGCCCAGGGCGGCGAACGCGGAGCCGAACCCCGCGATCAGGGTGGCGCCGCCCGCGATCAGCAACGTGCCGATGAAGCGGTCGCGGAGCTCGGGGCGTCCGCGCATCCGCCAGGCCGACCAGAGCGCGCCACCGAGCAGCACGAGATAGGACGGGATCGAGATCAGCTGCGGGAGACGATGGGCCGCCGATCCGTCGCCGAACACGTGCTTGCCCGAGGGGAGCCCCGCTGCAAGGGCCATCTTGTCGAGCGAAGCGCCGCCGAGCACCGAGAGCGCGTACGAGGTCACGAAGACCAGGACGAGATACAGCCCGAGGTGGACCGGGCGGCGCTTGACCAAGAGCTGCAGCTCCCCCACCGCCAGGAACGGGACGTTCAGCACCGCGCCGAAAGCCCAGTAGGTCTCGAACGCGAGCTCGCTCCAGCCTCGCAGGGCGCCGATCACGACCGCCAGCGAGGCCACCCCGTACATGACGAGCGCGATCGCCCACACCAACTCGTAGCCGTGCCTTCGAGCGGCGAACCGGCGCGCAAGGGACCACGCGAAGACGAACGCCACCACGGCCGCGACCAGCGGGAACACCCACATGGCCCACAGCATACGGGCACCCTTCACCGTCGCCGGAACGCGCGTCACCCGTACCATGGGTTGCGTGGGTACCCCGTCCTTGTTGTTCTCGTCGGCCGCGTTCTTCGCGCGACCGCTCGCCGAGACGTTCCGCATCGTGGCCGACACCGGCTACAAGGGCGTCGAGGTCATGGTGACGAAGGACCCGGCCAGCCAGGACCCGGCACAGATGCGCGCGCTCGCCAAGGAGCACGGCCTGACGATCGGCGCGATCCACGCGCCATCGCTGCTGCTGACCCGGAAGGTTTGGGGCACCGACCCGGTCGGCAAGATCGGCCGGGCGATCGAGGTGGCCGAAGAGGCCGAGATCCCGATCGTCGTGATGCACCCGCCGTACCGATGGCAGCTCGGGTACCGACGCTGGCTCACCGAGCGCCTGCCGACCCTGTCGGATCGTACCGGGGTGACGGTGGCACTCGAGAACATGTTCCCGGTGCGGATGGGCGAGCGAGGCGTCACGTTCCACTCGAACCAGGATCTCGACGAGCTCGACGGTCTGCCGAACCTGGTGCTCGACACGAGCCACGCGGCCGTCGCGGAGCACGATCTCGTGGACGTCCGGCGCCGGTTCGGCGAGCGGATGCGCCACGTGCACCTTTCAGACAACGCGGGCAAGGGATGGGACTCACACCTGCCGCCGGGCGACGGCGTGCTCGACCTCGGTCGTTTCCTGGACGAACTGGCGGGCGACGGCTACGTCGGCTCGATCTCGCTCGAGGTAGACCTGCGGCGCTACCTGACCGACGACACGAAGCTTCGATCGATCATGGTGGGGATGCGCGACGGCGTCGAGCGACGCCTGGCGGTCGGGGCGGAGCCTCCACGAAGGCCCCGGACCGCCTGCTAGCCTCAAGAGGTGCGTCGGCCGACCTTCATCATGATCATCGTGCTGTTCGTCGTGATCGCGACGGCCGCCGTCGCACAGATCGTCATCGCGTCCGGCGATACCTCGACCCTCGTCGGGCCGTCGAGCCCGGGCGCCCTCCCGTCGGCATCGGAGAGCCCGTGACCCTGCGCCCACCGATCATCCAGGGAGGCATGGGTGTGGCCGTGTCCGGCTGGCAGCTCGCGAGCGCGGTCTCGCGCTCGGGTCAGCTCGGCGTGGTCTCCGGTACCGCGATCGACATGGTCCTTGCCCGCCGGCTGCAGATGGGTGACCCCGACGGTGACGTCCGCCGCGCCATGGCGGCGTTCCCCGAGCCCCCGGTCACCGAACGGATCCTCACCCAGTACTTCGTGGACGGCGGCATCGACGAGGGACGTGCGTTCAAGGCGATCCCGATGTTCACGGCCGAGCCGCACCGCAAGAGCCTCGAGCTCTCGACGATGGCCGGATTCGTCGAGGTGTGGCTCGCGAAGGAGGGCCACGACGGGCTCGTCGGGATCAACTTCCTGGAGAAGATCCAGATGCCGACCCCGTCCACCCTCTACGGGGCCGTGCTCGCGGGCGTCGACGTCGTACTGGTCGGCGCCGGGATCCCACGCGATATCCCACGGCTCCTGGATCGCCTCGCCGAACACGAGGCCGTGTCGCTGCCGCTGCACGTCTACGGCGGCGAGGGCGTCCTGGACTTCGATCCTCGGAGCGTCCTGCCGGAGCCTGGTGCGGCGCTCGCTCGGCCGATGTTCCTCGCGATCATCGCCTCGACCGCTCTGGCGATCAGCCTCGCCCGCAAGACGCCCGGTGTGGACGGGTTCGTGATCGAGGGCCCGACCGCCGGCGGGCACAACGCCCCGCCACGCGGAGCCGTCGAGCTCGTCGACGGCGAACCCCTGTACGGCCCTCGCGACGAGGTCGACCTCGAGAAGGTCGTCGAGCTCGGGCTTCCCTTCTGGCTCGCCGGAGGTCAGGCGACGCCCGAGCACCTTCGGGAAGCACAGGAGGCGGGTGCGGCCGGCATCCAGGTCGGCACGGCGTTCGCGTTCTGCTCGGAATCAGGGATCGACCCGGAGCTGCGCACCCGTGCCCTCACCGAGGTCCGAGACAGGAACATCACGATCTTCACCGACCCGCTCGCCTCTCCGACCGGATTCCCCTTCAAGGTCGTGGGCCTGGGGGGGACCCTCTCGGAGGACGACGTCGTCGAGGCGCGGGAGCGCCGGTGTGACCTGGGCTACCTCCGCGTGCCTTACACGACACATGAGGGCCGCCTCGGTTACCGATGCTCCGCTGAGCCGGTGGAGGACTACGTCCGCAAAGGTGGGGACATCGCCGAGACCGTCGGACGCAAGTGCATCTGCAACGGCCTGACGGCGACGATCGGCCTGGGACAGCGCCGGCAGGGGGTCGCGGAGCCGCCGATCATGACCGCCGGCAACGACCTGATCGAGCTCGGACGCTTCCTGTCCGCCGATCGGCTCGTCTACTCGGCGCAGGACGTGGTGGCGTACCTGCTGGACGAACCGACCACGGCGGTCAGCGTCGTCGGCGAGCCCAGCGAGTCCGAGTCCGTCTCCCCGGCCTGAGCTACTCGAGCACGACGGCGGCGTCCTCGGTCAGCCCGAGCATCGTGCCGGCGCTGCCGTGGTTCACTACGAGCGCCACGTACCCTTCGGAGTCCACGATCGCGGCGAGCGAGCCCTCGGGGACGTCGGCGAAGATCTGCACGCGCGGGATCGCCTGCCCGCCGACCCGGAGGAACCGTCCGATCCCGGCATCGTCCAGGTCGCTGGGCCGCGCGTTCAGCTGGACGTTCCCGAAGCCGTCGATGCCGGTCACGCGGCACCCCAGCATGCCGTCGGCGAGCATCGGCCGCGCAAGCTCGAGCGCGCGCAGCTCCTGGGGGTCCAGCGCGGGCCCCATCCGAGCGAGCCCAAGTCCGTTCGCGAGGTGCGCGCCCGCAGGCGCGAACACATCGCGGCCGTGGAACGTCTTCGACACGGGCTGCAGGACGACGTCGGTAGCGGAAATCTCGGCGGCCTCGGCCGCCCCACCGAGCGCATCCCAAGCCATCGAGAGGAGACCGTTGTCCGGTCCTACGAGCAGGGCGCCGGTCTGGGCTCGCACGACGATCGAGCGCCGCTCGGAGCCGACCCCAGGATCCACTACCGCCACGTACACGGCGTCAGCGGGCATGAAGTCGGTGGCGCGGCCGAGCGCGAGCGCGCCGCGCATCACGTCTTGCCGCGGGATCGCGTGCGTGAGGTCGATCACCCGCGACGCAGGCGCGAGCCTCGCCATCACGCCGTGACAGATCCCCACGAAGCCGTCGGTGAGTCCGTAGTCGGTGAGGAAGACGATCGGACGCGACATCAGCTTCGGGCGGGGGCCTCGCTCAGGGGCAGCTGTTGGCCGAGCCAGGCAAGGATCTCGGTTCGGGCGATCTCGCCCTGGTTGCCCGTGAGCAGATCCGTGCCGTGATCGGCCGTCGTCAGGACCTGGAGCTTCTTGGGCTGCAGGCTCTCGTCGAAGAGCGCAGTGGCAGCCTCGGCCGCCGGGACGTCACCGTCACCGGCGAGGAAGAGCTTGGCGGCGCCGGACACCTGGACCACCTCGGGTCCGGCCGAGAGGTCGCCGATCGAGATCGGCGCCGACAGGGTGATCACCGCTTCGATCTCGGTGGGTACCCGGGAGGCAGCCACGAGCGAAGCCGTCCCGCCCATGCTCGCGCCGACGAACGCCACCCGAGACACTCCATTGGAGTCGAGGAAGTGCTTCGCCGCCAGCACGTCCTGCCAGGCGGCGCCCACCGCTTTCTTGCCTTCTGAGCATCCAGCGTCACCGCCCGGGCAGTACCCGCGGAAGTCGAAGGTGACGACGCGATAGCCAACCGAAGCCAGGCGCTGCGCGAAGTCGAACCAGGAGCTCTGGTCGGCCGGGAGCATGTGGGCGAGCACGACCCCGGCTGCCGCGTCCTCGGGGCCGAAGAGCCGTCCCGCGAGCAGCAGGCCGTCGTCGGTCTTGAACGTGACCGCGGTCGAGCTGGCGAGGGCTTCCGCCCGGATCGCGTCGGCCTGGTTGCAGGCAACCACGAACAGACCCAACACGATCGCGAGGGCGGTGATGCGGAGGGAGAGGGCGGATGCCGGTGTGCGCACGTGTGTGCGGCCCCGGCTACTTGCCCAGCTTCATACGCTGGTGGCGCGTGCGCTTCAGAAGCTTCCTATGCTTCTTCTTGCGCATCTTCTTGCGGCGCTTCTTGATCAGCGACCCCAAGCTGTCAGCCCTTTCACTCGGTTCCGAAGAGATTCCGGAGGTCAACACGCTTGGCGCGGAAGGTGTCCTCCAGACGAACGGACCCCAGTCTAAGCGCTTTCGGCGGCTCTGCCACGGGCGTCACGAGACGCAGCCCTGCGTCCTGCGGCACGAACTCGAGATAGCCGAGACCGGTGAAGCCGCCGGCTCCGTCGGAGAGCCCCACCAGAAGGCGATCGAGGTGCGCAAGGTCGAACAACGGCGGGAGCGTCGGCATGAATACGGTGGGCTTGACGCGGAACGGGTGGAGCTCGCCCTCGAAGTACCGCGACATCGCGCGCTCGCGCTGGGCCATGCGCGCCTCGACGCTCGTGGGCACCACCGCCGGATGCACGGGCAGCGACACGACGTCGGTACCGAAGAAGCGCTCGATCACGCCCAGGATCGGATCGAGCTCCTCGCCGCGCTGCAGCCCGACGACGAGATCGGGCTCCAGGAGGTCGACCTTGTAGTACTTGACGAGCTGCCCCCAGATGCCGCTCACCATGCCGCTCGTGTCGACCACGACCAGATCAGAGCCTTCCTCGTTCGCTCGATCGCGAAGCCTCGAGAGCGCCCCCACCATCGGCAGCAGGTGATCCTGCGGGCTCGTCGAGCCCACGAACCCCAGGGCGTCGGCGTGCGCGAGGCGCTCGAACGTGAGGTCATCGGCCTCCCGGATGTGCTTCAGCCCGACGGTGGCGGGCGGGCCGACGGTCTTTTGTGCCACGTCGGCATCGAGGTAGGCCACCGTGCGACCGAGCTGCAGGGCATAGGCGGCGGTCGCCCGGGCCAGCGTGCTTTTGCCGGCGTCGAGCCCGCCGATGAACAAGACCGTATGGGCCTCGCGGGCCGCCCGGTCGACGAGCCGGTCGTGCTGGTTCATCTGCTACCCCCGTGCCTTGCACGGAGGCCCGTTCGCGTGTGCGCGGCGAGGTTGCCGAGCCGGCTCAGCCGGCCTCGGTATACCTCGCCATCAGGTACGTATGGACGTCTTCCTCGCGGAGTCGGTAATTGCGGCCCACCCTCAGGGCGGGCAGCTCCCCGGTCTTGATCAATCGGTAGACGGTCATCCTCGATACGCGCAAGAGGTCGGCGACCTCATTCACGGTCAACAGTCGGGCCTCGGTGAAAGGTTCGTTCCTCACGATGGCCGGATTGTAGGGGTTCGCCCCGACGCCGGATACCCCCGTTCGGCCATTCCCTGGCCACGACCGCTCCGCCGCAGGTCAGAAGGCCTCCGCGACCGCCTGGAAGCACGGCCAGTAGTCGTCGGGCGCCACATGGTCGTCCATCACGACGACCACCTCGGTGCGGCCCTGGGCCTTCGCGACGATCAGGGCCGGATCGTTCACGTCGGCGATACTGAGGGTCTCGACGCCGGCCTCGATCGCGGCGCCCGCGAAGCCGTGGTCGGCCACGACGAGATCGGGCCGGGCATCGGCCAGGATCCGCTCCATCGCAGCCGGGCTGTGCGTGTGCCGAGGCTCGCGTTCGTCGTGGAGCACCGCGACCGCCCCGAAGTACGCGATCACCCAGTCGTGGTCGAGATGCTCGTCTCGCCACCTGGCGCCGGCGGCCGGCGTGATGACGTCGGCTCCGTGGGCGGCCAGCAGCCCTTCGAGCGCGCGGTAGAACAGCGCGAGCCCGATCGGATGGCCCGTCGCGAGCACGACCGTCTCACCTTCGGCCGCCGCGCGGGCGAGCCGCTTCCCCATCGCGCGGCACGCATCCACGATCGGCGCGGGCGCGATGTCGACCGGGCCGTAGCGGGCCTCATGATCGATCGGCCGGTCGGTTTCGAGCGCGACCAGCTCGAGGATCGCGTCCAGTCCATACATGCCCGGCACCCGGGAGAGCCCGAACAGTTTGTCGGGGTCACCGTCGATCAGCATCAGGGCGTTGCCCCGGACGTTGTCGAGAGGGTGAGTGGCCGTGCCCGCCACGTCGCCCGCGAGGAGCGCTCGCTCCAACAGGTCCCGCGCATGTGGTCGGGGCACCCACCGATCATCGAGCGGGGGCAGACGACGTGCGTGGGCTTCGGTAACGTCCATCGGTCGGGCCATCCTACGAGGCGGCCCCGGGAGGAGTGGGGATGGAGCTTCGCGGCGCGATCGCGGTCGTCACGGGAGCCTCGTCGGGGATCGGCGAGGCCACCGCGGTGGCTTTCGCGAAGCGTGGCGCCCGGGTCGTGCTCGCCGCCAGGCGGACCGAGCGCCTCGAGTCCCTCGCGGAGCGGATCCAGCGAGCCGGCGGCCGGGCGCTGGCCGTGCCGTGCGACGTCACCGACCCGCACGACCTGCGGACCCTCCGTGGCGTGGTCGAGGAGGCACTGGGTCCGGTCGACATCTTGGTGAACAACGCGGGCATCCCCGGAGGCGGCGAGTTCGCCGGCCTGGACTACGAACAGATCCGCCGCGTGGTGGAGGTGGATCTGCTGGGCGTGATGTATGGCACGCGCGTGTTCCTGCCCTCGATGCTCGCGCGGGGCCGCGGCCATGTCGTCAATGTCGCCTCGCTCGCCGGCAGGTTCGCCACGCCCGGCGCCTCCGTGTATTCCGCGGCTAAGCACGCGGTGGTCGGGTTCAGCGAGGCGGTGAACTACGAGGTGGAGTCCCGAACGGTCAGGGTGACCGCCGTGAACCCAGGGTTCGTCGCGACGGAGGGGTTCCCGGGCAACGGGGTGCCTTCGAGACTCGTGCTCTCCGTCGACCGGGTCGCCGAGGCGATGGTGAAGGTGGTCCGAGACGAGATCGCGCCCGAATACTCCATCCCACGGTGGATCGGCTCGCTCCAAGCCTTCAGGGTGATCACGCCACCCCTGTACCGTTGGGGCGTGCGCACCACCCGTTCGCTCGGCCGCAGGGCAGCGAAGGACAGCCGATGACCTCGGCTCGCTCGGTGCCCCGTGCGGCCACCGCGCCCGCCGAGATCCGCCGCCCCGCCGGCGGCGAGCTGGCAGAGCCCGACGTGCCGTGGATCGTGATCGTCTGGAACGACCCGATCAACCTGATGACGTACGTGACCTGGGTGCTCCAGACGCTCTTCGGGTACCCGCGCGAGAAGGCGGAGCGCCTGATGATGGACGTGCACACGAAAGGCAAGGCCGTGGTGTCGAGCGGGACCCGAGGCGAGGCCGAGCGCGATGTCGCCCGGCTCCACGCGAAGGGCCTGTGGGCCACGATGCAGCGCGATGTCTGATCTCGAGGCACCACTGGCGCGCGATCCCGACGGGTTCTCCTTGCGGCTATCCGATGGGGAACGCGATCTCGTCCGCGGGCTATGCGGTCAGCTCCGCCAGCTCCTGCACGACGCCGACCCCGTGTCGGATCCCTCGATCGCGCGGCTGTTCCCGCCCGCCTATCCGGACGACCCACTGCGCAATCTCGAGTTCGAGAGCGCGAACGGTGGTTCGCTCCTCGCGGGGCGGCTCGCGGCCGTCGACATCGTGGAGACGACGGTCGACGCCGCGCACCTGTCGGAGGATGAGACCTTGGCCTGGCTCGGCTCGGTGAACAGCCTGCGGCTGGTGCTCGGCACGCGGCTCGGCCTGACCGAGGGGTCGACCGAGACGGACTACCCCGAGGCTCACCCGGATCGCGACGCCTACGGGATCTACCGCTACCTCACGTGGCTCGAAGGCGGCATCGTCGAAGCGCTGTCGGCGGAGTGAGCCCGAGCGCGGTGGCTCAGCGGATCGGCCCGCCGATCTGATGGATCTTCAGCATGTTCGTGGTGGTGCGTCCCGCTGGCGACGAGGCGGCCATCACCACCGAATCCCCAGCTCGCACGAGCTCGTGCTCCTGCAGCCCTTGGTCCATCAGCTCGATCATCTCGTCCGTGTCACGGGGCGGCTCGGCCGGCAAGATCGTGACACCCCAGAGCAGCGCGTTCGCCCGCCTGATGCGCACCTCGGGCATGAACGCGTAGATCGGGCAGCCGGGGCGCTCGGCCGAGAGCAGCCGAGCGGTGCGACCGGTCTCCGTGTAGCAGGTGATCGCCCGGACATCGGCGTCACCCGAGATCGAGGCCGCCGCGTGGGCGACGGAAGCCGCCTCTCCGGTGTGGCGACACGGCGGCTGGGCGGCGCGATAGTCGTCGCCGCGGGCTTCGACCGTCCGCGCGATGCGCGATGCCGCGGCCGCCGCCTCGAACGGGTACTCGCCGATCGCCGTCTCCCCCGACAGCATGATCCCGTCGGCGCCGTCCAACACCGCGTTCGCGACGTCGGTGGCCTCCGCGCGCGTGGGCCGGGGCGCCCGGATCATCGATTCGAGCATCTGCGTGGCGACGATCACCGGGCGGCCCGCGGCCCTCGCGGCCCGGAGCAGATCCTTCTGCAGGAGCGGGATCTGCTCCATCGGAAGCTCCACACCCAGGTCGCCGCGCGCCACCATCAGGGCGTCGGTCACGTTCAGGATCTGTTCGATGTGCTCGATCGCGGGCTTCGTCTCGATCTTCGCGACGATCGGCACCAGGTGATCGCCCATCAGGTCCCGGAGCTCGGTGACGTCCCGCGGCCCGCGGACGAACGACTGTGCCACGAGATCCACTCCCAGCTCGAGCGCGCGAGCCAGCCCCTCCCGGTCCCGATCGGTGACGGCGGGAAGGCTCAGCCGCTCGGCGGGCACGTTCACCCCTTGACCTGATCGCACGGTTCCCCCGCGGACGCACATCAGATCGACGAGCCCGTCGGCGACGCTCGTGACGGTCAGCTCCACGGCCCCGTCGGCCAGGAGCACGCGATCGCCTGCCAGCAGGTCCTGAGCGAGCTCCGGATAGGTCGTGGAGGTTCCCTCGGGTCCCGGGTCTCCAGGTCGCAGGCTGAAGCGTTGGTTCGGCACGAACTTGAACGGGTCGGTATGCATCTGGCCCAGGCGGACCTTGGGTCCGGGGAGGTCCGCGAGGACGGCGAGCGCCTTTCCGGTCGTCTCCTCCACCTCACGCACGAGCCGCAACGATCGAGCGTGATCCTCGGGAGTGCCGTGCGAGAAGTTGATCCGGAAGATCGACGTGCCGGCCTCGACCAGCGCGCGGACGAGCCGCGGTGTCGCGGACGCCGGTCCCAGCGTGCAGACGAGCTTGGTACGTGCGTTCATCGCTCCTCCTCGGCCGCCGACAAGGCCCCCTCGAGCGCGGCACGGGCGAGCGCGTGGACCTCGCCGTCGCGACGGCCGGGCGATTCGGCGGGCTCGGACATCGTGACAGGGACCTCGGCGCGCAGCAGGAACTCCGCGCGCTCGATCCACCCCTCCGGGAGATCGTCGGCGAGCTCCGCGCCGGCCATCTCCGCGAAGGAGATCGTCCAGGCGCGCGGCACCACCCGCGCCCATTGATACCCGCCGCCGCCCGTCGCGACCCACCTGCCGCCGGACAACTCGTGCGCGAGCCCGTGGAGCTCGGCGGCGACCTCCTGGTAGACCCGCGTGGTCAGGCGCAGATGGGCGAGCGGGTCGCCGACATGGGTGTCGCAGCCGAGCTGCGTCACGAGGACATCGGGCCGGAACCGGCGGACGACCGGCGGGATCACGATGCGGAACGCGTCGAGCCACGCCTCGTCGGCCGTCCCGGGTGGCAGCGGCACATTCACGGCCGAGCCACGGGCTCGCGGCCCGCCACGCTCCTCGAGCCCCCCCGTCCCCGGGAAGAACCCGAGCTCGGGGGCGTACTCGTGGATCGACACCGTGAGCACGCGGGGGTCGTTCCAGAAGCAGGCCTGCACACCGTCGCCGTGATGGACGTCGACGTCTACGTAGGCGACCCGCTCCGCGCCCTGGGCGAGCAGCCACGCGATCCCCACCGCGGGGTCGTCGTACACGCAGAAGCCCGAGGCCCGATCGGGCATCGCGTGGTGAAGGCCGCCGGTTGCGTTGAAGGCGTGATCGGCGGCGCCCGACCACACCGCCCCCGCGGCCGCGATCGTGGCGCCCACGACGAGCGCCCCGGCCTCGTGCATGTTCTCGAAGATCGGATTGTCTCCCGGCCCGTACCCGAAACGCCCCCACGACCCCTGCTCACCGTGGCCCGCGCGAGTCGTGGCGTCGATGAAGGAAGGGGTGTGGATCAGCTCGAGGGTCGAACGATCGGCCGGCTCGCAGCCCAGCCGCTCCACGTTCGCACGCCGATCCAACCCGTACGCCTCGATCAGCTCCCATGTCAGCAGCACGCGTTCGGGTCGAAGAGGATGTTGGGGCCCGTGGTCGTACGTCTTCGCCCGTGGGCAGACGACGAGCCCGACGCGCTCGCTCACGCCACCGAGCGGATCGCGGCGACGGTACGCTCCACGAGGGTCGACCCCTCGTCGTCGCTCAGGCAGAAGGGCGGGCCGAGCATCAGCAGATCGCCGGTGGCCCCATCGACGTGGCCGGTCGATGAGTAGAGCAGCAGACCCGC
>JBDTNY010000012.1:0-28369 GCA_039933515.1 Actinomycetota bacterium | reverse complement strand
CCGCTGGGAGATCGACGACCTCGTGCGCAGGATCGGCCCCCTCGCGCGACGCGATCGCCGCTCGGACGTCGCGGCCGAGGAGGCGGAGGCGCTCGCCGAGATCACCGGCCCCTGGGGCGAGCCGGGCGTCCTCGAAACAGCTGCCCCCGCGTTGCGAGGCGACGCGGTCGCGAAGCACTTCCAAGGGGTCGCGGCGCTCGCCGGCGTGGACATCGACGTCCGGCAGGGCGAGATCCTCGGCCTGATCGGACCGAACGGTTCGGGCAAGACCACGCTGCTGAACGTGATCTCGGGTGTCTACGTGCCCACCCACGGAAGCCTCGTGTTCGACGGCGGGGAGATCGGCGGGAAGAAACCCCATCAGGTGGCGGCCCTCGGGCTCGCACGTACGTTCCAGAATATCCGGCTCTTCGCGCAGCTGACGGTGCGCGAGAATGTGGAGGCCGCCGCCCCGCCGGGCACCGATTCGCCCCGGGTCGACGAGGTGCTCGCGTGGTTCGGCCTGGATGCCGCCGAGCGGGAGAAGGCCGTGAACCTGCCCTACGGGATGCAGCGACGGCTCGAGATCGCGCGGGCGGTGGTGCGGCGACCCTCGCTGCTCCTCCTCGACGAGCCCGCGGCCGGCATGAATGAGACCGAATCCGATGAGTTGCTCGGGAACATCCGGCTGATCCGATCGAGCCTTGGGTGCGCCGTCGTGGTCGTAGATCACGACCTGCGGCTGATCATGAAGCTCTGCGACCGGATCCAGGTGTTGGATCAGGGGCGGACGATCGCGCTCGGGCTCCCGCGGGAGATCGCCGAGGACCCGGTCGTGATCGAGGCCTATCTGGGGGGGCCGTCGACGAAGAGTGCCTGAGCGGCGCGGCTCCCGAGGAAGAGGCCCACAGAACGCATCGGTTAGCGTCGGCGGAGGTTCCCGCGCGGGCGAGATACTGTTGTCATGGCGAACGAACAACATCCGAAAACCGGGAGCGCCGTCATCGCGAGCGGCGTGACCGACGGGCGGCTGGCCGGGCTCCGCCGGTGGAACCTGGGCCTCACCGCCCTGCACCTGGCACAGGCGCTCGTGGTCCTGTTCCTTGCGGGCGACTTCGCCATCCGGGTCACGTCGTCGTTCCCCGAGGGACCACCAGGGTCGGTGGTGCCCGCGCCCGAGACGCTGTTCAGCGTGCAGATCGGCTGGGCGGTCGCGACCTTCCTGAGCCTCGCCGCGCTGGACCACCTGCTCACGGCCACCGTCGCTCGCCGCGTGTACGAGCGCGACCTGACGAGCGGCATCAACCGCTTCCGGTGGGTGGAGTACTCGTTCAGCGCGACGCTGATGATCGTTCTGATCGGCTTCTACTCGGGCATCACGTCTATCAACGCCGTGATCGCCGTCGCCGGCGCCAACGTCGCGATGATCCTGTTCGGCTGGCTCCAGGAACGGATGAATCCCCCGGGCCGTTCCTCCACGACGATGCTTCCCTTCTGGTTCGGAGCGCTCGTGGGCGGTGCGCCGTGGATCTCGATCGCGGTGAACATCGCCGGGTCGAAGACGGTGCCCGGGTTCGTCTACGGGATCGTGATCGCGCAGTTCATCTTCTTCTTCAGCTTCGGGCTCAACCAATGGCTGCAGTACCGCGGGGTTGGCCGGTGGAGCGACTACGCCTTCGGCGAGAAGGCCTACCTGGTGCTCAGCCTCGTCGCGAAGTCGGTGCTCGCCTGGCAGATCTTCGGCGGGTCGCTCGCGGGCTGAGCGCCCGGCGAGAGCGCGAGCTCACTCGCGGAAGTCGGGCTGGGCGCGATCCACCATGCGGAGCATCGCGGCCCAGTGCATGCGGCCCCACTCGACCATGCCGTCCCCGCTGAACTGACCGCGGGTCCGTTCGATCGTCTCGGCGCGGATCGGCGTGAGGGGGCCGAGCCCTGAGGCAAGCACCTGCAGCTGGGCGGCCTTCTCGAGCATGTAGAGGTCGTCCATCGCGACGCCGAGCTCGGACCCGGCCACCAGGATCCCGTGGTGCCGCAGGAACATCACGTCAGCCTGGCCCAGCACCTTCGCGAGGCGCTCGCCCTCGTCGAGGTCGGCGAGCCCCTCGTACCGTTCGTCGTAGACGACGCGGTCGGTGAACTGCAGCGAGGTCTGGCTGATCGGCGCGAGGTGCAGTTCGTCCTGCATCGCGAGCGCCGTGGTCCAGGGCTGATGGGTATGCAGCACCACCGTCGCCTGCGAGCAGAGACGATGGATGGGGGCGTGGATCCCGATCCCGGTGGGCGGCGCCGTCCCACTCACGGGCGTGCCGTCGATCTCGACCACGGCCAGGCTCGAGGCGGTGACCTCCGAGAAGTGCAGCCCGAACGGATTGATGAGGAATCGGTCGTCGCTCCCCGGGATCAGCATCGAGAAGTGGTTCGAGATGCTCTCGTGGAAGTCGAGCATCGCGGCGATCCGGAACGCTGCCGCCAGCTCGATACGGGCTTCGCGTTCGTCGGCAGGTGGGTTCATCGGCTTCCTCTGCAGTCGCTAGACGCCGGGAGCTTTGTACTGGACCTGCCCAGCCTTGCGCAGGGCATCCATCGTCTCCTCGACGCTCAGCAGGACGGTCGTCTCGAACGAGGAAAGCGCGCCGCCGCTGCCGATCGCCAGCGCAACCGCGGCCATCGACACGTTGTCGGGGGCCTCCCACAGGTTGTATCCGTCGTGCGTGCCGAAGGCGTACCAGAACCCGTGAAGCTTCCCGCCGACCGACTCGATGTAGGACTGGGCGGCCGTTCGGCGGTCTTCCGGTGTGCTGATCAGCCTGGCCCAGGTCTCGGGCGTGTAGCTGAACCTCGATAGATAGAGCGGCATGACATCTCCCTCTCTCCTTCGCCAACCCGCGGGGGCGGAGTCTCCGCGTGGTCGGGTGACCCCGAGTATGCGCCACCTCACGCCGCGAAGTCATGGGCGGGGGGCGACGATCGGTGGCCTCAGTAGACCTGGCGATCCAGCTCGGCGACGCGGTCGGCCATCGTGGACACCATCGCGACGGCGATCTGCGGGTGCTCGAGCTGGACCTTCTTGAGGGCGGACGGAGACAACGTGATGCACTCGATCGGCGACCGGGCGATCACGCTTGCCGTGCGGGGGGCGTTCGTCAAGGGCGACATCTCACCGAAGATGTCCCGGTCCCAGCTCCGTCACGGTGCGGCCGCCCCGCACCACCTTCGCTGCCCCACCCGGGCCGCCGCGCTCCCGCGGCAAGGGGGGAACCCGTGGCATGATGCGGGCCGCTGACCGACCGCCCGCTCTGCACCCGTAAGGAGGAAGTCATGCCGAAGCTCTTCTCGATCCGCCCGACCCTGAGCTTGAAGGGTCGCCGCTTCCTGGGGCTCCGAGGCTTCACCGGGAAGCCCACCCATCCCCCGCTCACCGACTTCCCGATCGTCTGTTACGTCCTTGCGGCCGTCTTCGACCTGATCTCGTACTTCTCGGACGCAGCCGATCCGAGGGCACACGATTTCTTCGCCGCCGCCACCTTCGTGATGGTGGCTGGCTACGTCGTCGGCTTCGGGGCGGTGATCACCGGGTTCATGGACTGGTGGAAAGGCGTCCCGCGCGACAAGAGCGGACCGATCGGGCGGGCGAAGCACACCCAGGCTTGGCGCACGATCAACTTCCACGCCACGGTGATGGTCTTGGCCACGGTGTGCACGGTCGCGGATCTGCTGATGCGCGTCCCGAACTTCGACAAGGGCCAGACCCAGCCGGTCTGGCTCGCACTGTCGGTGGCCTCAGGGGCGCTCGTGACCTTCGGCGCGGCGTACGGCGGGACGCTGGTGTTCGAGTACGGGTTCAACGTGGAGAACGTGAAGCAGGTCTGGGAGGAGTCCGAGGAGGACTACGTGCGGGGCGCGAAAAAGGGCCCGGTGTAAGGACCCTCGGCGGCGGCGCCCTTACTCCGGCGGCGTGGGGAGCAGGCCCAGCTGCCCCATCGTGCCCATGATGTCGTAGACGCCGTAATGCTCGGTGTTCATCCCGGCGTCGTCGAACGTGAAGACATCGATCGCTCCCATCGAGAACGGCTTGCCGGTCGGCGTCATCCCCGGGCTGAAGCCGTTGGTGTCGGTGCCGGTCATCCTGCTGCGGGCCGCCACCTTGTTCCCGGTGGCGATGACGTCGTCGATCTGGATGTGCATGTCGGGGGTCTGTTCGCGCATCATCGTGAACATCGCGATCGCGCCGGCCTTGTCGGCGGTGCCGCCCGGCATCGGGCTGCTCTCCACATAGGACTCCGAGAGGGTCTTCTCGGCGAAGCCCATATCGCCCTCGTTCAGGACGCGTTGGATCAGCTCTCGGACGGTTGCGGCGTTCTGTTCCGGTGTGGTCATGGTCACATCCCCTCCGGAGCCGGCATCGCGCCGACCTGCACGAGCATCTTCGGGACATCCATCTCCGCCCAGGTTTCCACGATCGTCCCATCGCCGCCGTGACGTGAGATCTGTATCCAGTCGATGTCGATCGGCTTGCCGTTCGCGGGGACGCCCGCCCAGGCGATCCCGCCGTCGTTCGTGCCCGTCATGCGAACGTGCGAGACGACGCGGTCGCCGTCACCGAATATCTCGAGGATCTCGGTATGGCGGTCCGAGAAGAAGCTGAACGCGCCCTCGTTCGAGGCGATCGCGCCTTCGACGCCGGCGGGCACCAACTCTGCGCCCGGCGTGTTGGCGACGAAGTCGGCCGCAAGGCAGGCGCGGACCGTGTCGTAATCGCGCTCGTTGTAGGCGCGTTCGAGCTTTTCGACGAGCTCGACGTTGCGTGCGGCCTCGCTCATAGGGGCCCTCCCGTTGGTCGGTGTGCACCCGACGCTATGCCCACGTGCGCCGCGGCGCAAATCCGGCCAAGGGTAGCCATTCGGCCGATGCGCCGAGTCCCCCGGACGGCCTATCTTCGATCGATGCGAACCCCTCGGCACGCCGCGCTTTCGCGCCCCCCGGAGACACGCCGGGTTTTCTGCGCCATGTGCGAGCACACCGAGTTCGTGCACGGCGATATCGAAGCCCGCCGCTGCCTCTACTCCGAGTGCGGGTGCGCCGGGTTCACGGCGGTCCTCCACCGGCTCGGCACGCTCACGTCGCTCGCCTAGCCCACCCGCCGCACGAAGTGGTACGCGAAGGTGTGCCCGCCGAAGCTCAACGGGACCATGTCGGTCTCGACCAGGCATGACGAGCCATCCTTCTTCTTCCCCCGGAATCGGAACGTGACCGGGAACGCGAGCGCCTGCACGCGGTTCCAGTAGTTCCACGAGAAGAGCTGCTGGTCCTCCTCGTCCACGATGCGCTGGAGCAGGCCGGGCGTGTCGTTCAGCTCGCCGGGTCCGTCGTAGCCGAATATCTCAGCGAACCGTTGGTTGCATCTCCAGTGCGTCTCGTCGAGCCAGACGTAGACGCCGTCGGGACTCGAGTCGAACACCGACGCGAGATGGTCGGCGAGCTGGGGCGTCACCTCGTCGTGCGGAACCACCTGCATGATCGACTCCTTCTTTCACGCGGGCAAGCGGGGTCTGGGACGCGGCATCTTCCCCCCAACGCCGGCGAGGACGCAATCACTCGACTCGGCAGGCGAAGGCGGCGTGATCGTCACTTCCGTGATCTATCAGGGCGACGTCTCCGACATCTCTTGCCACACGGACGGCAGCGCGTCGAGAACGGCCTCGAGCGAACGCGCGAGCGCGTCGATCCGGGCGGCGCCGTCCGCAAGCTCCCCGCGCTTCGCCGCTTCCTCGAGCTCCCGGCTGAGCTCGGACAGGGCGTGCGCGCCGAACGTCGCTGCGTTCGACTTGAGGGTGTGGGCGGCACGGCGGACCTCGGCCACGTCGTCGAGCTCGAGCCCCTGGCGGGCTGCGGCGATCAGCGCCGGCGCGTCGGCGGCGAACCCCTGGATCAGCTCGGTGACGAACTCCTCGTCGCCGCCCACTCCTTCGGCGAGGCGGCTGAGCACCACGCGATCGATCGTCGCCTCACCATCCCGCACGGCGACGGCCGGCCCTTCAGCTCGGCGCGGCGTTCGCTTGATCGACGCGACGAGCTCCTCGACCCGGATCGGCTTGGTGATGTAGTCGTTCATCCCTGCCTCGAGGCAGCGCTCGCGGTCACCGCTCATCGCCTCGGCGGTCATCGCCACGATCCACGGCCGCTCGCCCTCGCGCCAGCGCTCCAGGATCCGGCGGGTCGCCTCGAGCCCGTCCATCTCGGGCATCTGCACGTCAGAAAGCAGCAGGTCGTACGACTGGCGCTCGAGCGCCTCGATCGCCTCGAGGCCGTTGCCGGCGATGTCGGCCCGGTAGCCGAGCTTCTCCAGCAACCGGATCGCGAGCTTCTGGTTCACCACGTTGTCCTCGGCCAGCAGGATCCGCAGCGGGTGCGTCGAGGCGAGTTCGGCGTCGAACACGCTCGTCGGGCCTAGCTGCTCACCCTCGAGCGAGGCGCCGAGCACCGTGGCCAGGGCTCCGTGCAGCGGCGAGGCCTTGATCGGCTTCATCACCACGGCACCGATGCCGGCGGCCGACCAACGGGGGTCAGACGCGACGTCATGATGGCTGATCGACGACGCCAGCACGATGGGCAGGTCCGGGTGGCGCGCACGGATCCGCGCGGCCAGGTCGAGGCCGTCGACGTCGGGCATCAGCATGTCGAGGACGGCCAGGTCGATCCGACCGTCGCCGAGCGCGGCGAGCGCCTCCTCGAACCCGGGGGCCACCACGGTCTGCATCCCCCACGCGCTCAGGAGCGCGCTCATGAGCCGGCGGTTCGTCTCGTTGTCGTCCACGACGAGCGCGCGGCGCCCCTCGAACGATCCGTCGCGGCGGAGCGCCGTCGGCGACATGTCCGTCGTCCCCGCCTCGATCGTGACGTGGAAGGTGCTCCCCTCACCCGACACGCCCGTGCTCGTCGCCCACGCCCTGCCGCCCATCAGCTCGGAGAGCTTCCGGCTGATCGCGAGGCCCAGGCCGGTGCCCCCGTAGCGGCGGCTGGTCGAGGCATCGACCTGGGTGAAGGACTGGAACAGCCTGTCGATGCGGTCCGGGGGGATGCCGATCCCGGTATCGCTCACGGTGAGGTGGTACACGAGGGTGTCGGGCTTCTCGGAGACGGACGCCGAGGCGGAGACATCGATCTCGCCGGCTTCCGTGAACTTCACGGCGTTGTTGAGCAGGTTCAGCAGGATCTGGCGGATCCGGCTCGCGTCCCCCACGGCAGTCTCGGGCGTCCCAGCCTCGATGTGGTACGCGACCTCGAGCCCCTTCTTCGCCGCGACGGGACCGATCAGATCGACGACGGACTCGATGCAGGCCCGCAGGTCGAACGGGGCGCTCTCGAGGTCCATCCTCCCGGCCTCGATCTTGGAGAAGTCGAGGATGTCGTTGATGATCGACAGGAGCGCCTCGCCGCTGTTCGCCACGGTCGCCGCGTAGTCGCGCTGTTCCGCGTCGAGCTCGGTCTCGAGCAGCAGACCGCTCATCCCGATGATCGCGTTCATCGGCGTCCGGATCTCGTGGCTGGTCGCGGCCAGGAACGCACTCTTGGCCGCGTTCGCCTGCTCGGCGGCCTCGCGTGCCTCCTGAGCCTCGCGGAAGAGCCGGGCGTTCTGTATCGCGACGCCCACGTTCGCGGCGATCGTGGCGAGCAGCCGGGTCTCGGTCTCGCCGAAGAGCCCTCCCCGCCCCTTGCTCTGCACGCTGATCACGCCGATCGCCTGTGAGCCGACCATGATCGGCACGCCCAGGTACGACCGGACGGGGGACCCGATCATCCCGGAGCCGAACTCTCGGAACGACTCCTCCTGGTTCAGCAGCAGTGGCGCGCGGGTCTCGATGATCTCCGAGGTGAGACCGACGCCGTACTGCAGCGGCTCCTGCGGCTCCTGTGCGCCGTCCTCGTTGTGGTAAGCGAACTCGATCAGGTCACGTCGCCTATCGTGCAGCGCCACGTACACGATGTCGGCCTCGAACGCCTCACGCAGCTGGTCGCCGAGCCGCGCGATCAGCGCATCGAGTTCGAGTTGCTCGGCGAGCGCCTGTCCCACGTCGTTCACGATCGCAAGCTCGGCCGCGCGCTGGCGCGTCTCCTCGAAAAGCCGGGCGTTCTCGAGCGCGACGCTCAGGCTCCCCGCGAGGGTGGTCAGCAGCCGGACGTCCCCTTCGTCGAAGGCGTGCTCACGGTCGAGGTTCTGGAGCGAGACCACGCCCGTCGACTGCCCGCCCACGACGAGGGGGACCATGACCATGGACTTCGGTGATTCCCCCTGGAGCACGAGCGGTTGCCCTACCTCGGCCGATCGCCCGGCGAAGTCTCCGTTCACCACCACCGTGGTCTTGGTCTCCAGCGCCTCCTTCCGGAAACCGATCACGGGCATCGGCTCGTCGGGGAAGCGCACGCCTCGCTCGATGGCGTAGGGGAACCGGATCACGTCGGCATCGCGGTCGAAGATGCCGATGTCGACGACCTGCGCGTCGAAGATCTCCTGCAGCTGGTCGCCCACCAGGTCGTACATAGCCTGGGTCTCGAGCTTCTCGGCGAGCCCCCCCTGCACGGCGTTGATCAGACCGAGTTCGGCGTTACGTTGCCGGGTCTCCTCGAAGAGACGCGCGTTCTCGAGGGCGACGCTCAGGCTGCCAGCCAGGGTCGTGAGCAGCCGGACGTCCCCCTCGCTGAAGGCCGCCTCCTTGTCGAGGTTCTGAAGCGAGATCACGCCGTTCGCCTTGCCCCCGACGACCAGTGGCACCAGGACCGCCGACTTCGACGGTTCGCCCTGGATCGCCAGCGGCTGGCCGTACTCGATGGACTTCTTGGCCGCGTCCTCGTTGATCACGAGAGGGTTGTGGGTCGCGAGCACATGTTTGCGGAACCCGATGATCTCCATCGGCTCGTCGGGGAAGCGCACGCCCCGTTCGACCGTGTATGGGAAGCGGATCAGCTGCGAGGACCGATCCACGATCCCGATGTCGACGACCTGCGCGTCGAAGATCTCCTGGAGGCGGTCGCCGACGAGGTCGTACATCGCCTGCATATCGAGGTTCGTGGCCAGGCCCCGTTGCACGTCGTTGATCAGCGCGAGCTCGGCATTGCGCTGACGGGTCTCCTCGAAGAGCCGCGCGTTCTCAAGGGCGACGCTCAGGCTGCCCGCGATCGTGATCAGAAGACCCACATCGGCTTCGCTGAACGCATGTTCGCGGTCGAGGTTCTGGAGCGAGATCCTGCCGGTCGCCTCGCCTCCGACGATCAGGGGCACGAACAACAACGACTTCGACATCTCCCCCGAACCCAACATGGTGGTCTGGATCCCCAGCTCGACCATCCGGCCTTCAACGTCGGCGTTGATGAAGAGCGGTTCGCGCGTCTCGAGGACGTGACGGCTGAACCCGACGACGACGGGCTGGGGCTCATCGGGATAACGGACGCCGCGCTCGATCGCGTACGGGAAGTGGAGCACGCCCGCCTCTCGATCGAGGATGCCGATGTCGACGACCTGCGCGTCGAATATCTCCACGAGACGGTTCCCGACGAGCTCATACATCGCCTGCATCTCGAGGTTCTCGGCCAGGCCTCGCTGCACCTCCGTGATCAACGCCAGCTCGGCGTTGCGCTGACGGGTCTCCTCGAAGAGCCGTGCGTTCTCGAGCGCCACGCTCAGGCTCCCCGCGATCGTGGTCAGCAACCGCACGTCCGCATCACTGAACGCGTGCTCGTGGTCGAGGTTCTGGAGCGAGATCCTGCCGGTCGCCTCACCGCCCACCACGAGCGGGACCAACAGCACCGACTTCGACATCTCACCCGAACCGACGGTGAGGCTCTCGATCCCCAGCTCGACCAGCCGCTGCTCGATCCGCTCGTTGATCAGGAGCGGCTCGAGCCTTTCGAGGACATACCCGGTCATCCCGGCCTTCACGCTGGTCGGCTCATCCGGGTATCGGACCCCGCGCTCGATCGTGTACGGGAAGTGCAGTAGCCCCGTGCCCCGGTCGATGATGCCGATGTCCACCACCTGCGCGTCGAATATCTCCTGGAGGCGGTCGCCCACGAGGTCGTACATCGCCTGCATCTCGAGGTTCTCGGCGAGGCCTCGCTGCACGTCGTTGATCAGCGCGAGCTCGGCGTTGCGCTGCCGAGTCTCCT
This sequence comes from Actinomycetota bacterium, assembly GCA_039933515.1. Lineage (GTDB taxonomy): Bacteria > Actinomycetota > UBA4738 > UBA4738 > HRBIN12 > JAOUEA01. The sequence continues at coordinate 18,229 of JBDTNY010000012.1, read as the reverse complement.
CGATCGCGCGCGCGCGGCTGAGCGCCGCGCCGACGTGGTTCGCGACGAAGGTCAGGAGCTCCTTGTCCTCTTCGGTGTGACGGATGTCCTCGCGGTAGCTCTGCACGACCATCGCACCGACGGAGCGGCCCTCGGCTCGGAGGGGCACGCCGAGCCAGGTGGACCCCTTGGCGCCCAGGAAGTCGATCTCTCCGCGTTCTACGAGTTCGTCGATCTGCGTCATCGACGTGATCAGGAGCGGCGTGCCTGTCCGCAGCACCAGCGCAGTCAGGCCGCGAGACTCGCCCGTGCCCATCGGCTCCCACGCGTTCGGGTCGGGGAAGTCGTCGTCGGCCTCGTCAACACCGAACGGCCAGTTCATCAGCCGCCGATCCTCGTCGTAGAGGACGATGTAGAAGTTCTCGGCGTACATCAGCTCGCCGACGATCCCGTGGATCTGCTCGTAGAACCCCTGCATGTCCTGCGCGGCGCTCGCCGTCTCGGCGATGCGGTAGAGCGCGGTCTGGATCTTCTGCGACCGACCCTCGTCCGGGTCCGCGTCGCTCACGAGGACGACGCCTCGGGCTCGTCGGCGGTCCACAGCTTGAGCCGCGACTGCCGGCCGCGGATCTCGAACTCGTCGACGAAGGTGAGGGCGTCGCCCCCCGTCGTCATGTTGGAACGCGTCTGGTCGGCCACGAGTATCGTGTGCCCGGACTGCTTCGTGAGCTGTTCGATCCGCGCCGAGGTGTTGACCGTGTCGCCGATCAGGGTGTACTCGATCCGGCGCTCGGACCCGATCGTGCCGGACATGACCCGCCCGGAGTTGAGGCCGATCCCCATCCGAAATCCCTCGTCGATCCCTTGCTCCCGCAGCCAGCGGTTGAACCCGCGCAGCCGGTCGGTCGCCATCTCGCGCGCGGCGGCGACGGCGCGATCGGCGTGATCCATGCCCTCGATCGGCGCACCGAACGCCGCCATCAGGCCATCCCCGAGGTAGGAGACGAGCGTGCCCCCGTGATCGAGCACCGCGTCGCCCATCGTTCCAAGGAAGCGGTTGAGCACGTCGATGACCTGCTCGACCGGCCGGGATTCGGCGAACGTCGTGAAGCCGCGCAGGTCGATGAACATGACCGTCGCCCAGACACGCACCGCGCCGATCGACGCCTGGCCGCCGCTGCGCGCCAAGATCTCGGCCGCGATCGGCTCGGGAAGGAACCGCGTGAACACGTCACGGACGCGATCTTCTTCCAGGTCGCGCAGGCGCTTGCGGTTCAGGCCCGACCGGATCCGCGCGCGGAGGATCACGGGGTCGAACGGCTTGGGGAGGAAGTCCTCCGCGCCGGCCTCGATGCACCTGACGATGCTCGCGGAGTCCTCGACGCCGGAGATCATGATCACGGGGATGTGCTGGAGCGTGTCGTCGGCCTTGATGCGCTCGAGCACTTCGATGCCGTCGAGCCCGGGCATCTCGACGTCCAGCAGGATCAGGTCGGGTTGGTCGGTGGGGATCGCCGCAAGCGCCGCGAACCCGTTGTCGTACTGCGACGTGCGATGCCCGTCGTTGTCGAGGCTCTTGGTCAGGAGACGGCGGTTCAGTGGATCATCATCGACGATCAAGATATTGCCGGGATCAGCCTGCATCGGTTCGATAGCCTCCAGAAGCGATCGGGTTCGGCCCCGCGTTCCGGGCCGCGTGCATCGTCCCCCCCTGCGGGGCCTGCGCGCAAGGTCAAACGGCTGGGATCGCCCGTAACAGGTGAGCGACTCTACCGGTGCGGTGGAAGGGATACGTCCGGAACTTCTAGGATGTCGAGCATGACGACATCGGACGCGAGCCAAGACCGGTCGGTATCGGAACTCATCGCAACAACCATCGCCGACCTCGGCGACTGGCGCGGTGAAACCCTCAGCAGGATGCGCACGCTCATCAAGGAGGCGGAGCCGGACGTCGTCGAGGAGTGGAAATGGAAGAAGCCTTCCAGTCCGGGCGTTCCGGTCTGGTCTCACCAGGGGATGATCTGCACCGGCGAGACCTACAAGAACGTCGTGAAGCTCACGTTCTTCAAGGGTGCGTCGCTGAAGGACCCGGCCCGGCTCTTCAACTCCAGTCTCGAGGGCAACATGCGCCGCGCGATCGACATCCACGAAGGCGACGAGGTCGATGGGTCCGCCTTCAAGGCGCTCGTTCGCCAGGCGGTTGCCCTCAACGCGTCTGGCAAGGCGAAACCCTCGAAGCAGACGAAGTCCTAGGTCAGACCGGCTGGCACCTGCGACACGAGGGAGGGCGACGATAACGTTCGTCGACGCGGCCGCCTACGACGCGTTCATGGGGAGATATTCGGTCCTCCTCGCGCCCCAGCTCGCCGAGCTCGCAGGGGTGGCCGAGGGGCAACGAGCGCTCGACGTCGGATGCGGGACGGGCGCGCTCACCGGCGAGATGGTCGATCGTCTCGGCGCCTCATGCGTATCGGCCGTCGACCCCTCGAAATCGTTCGTCGCGTCCGTGCGCGATCGCCATCCGGGGGTGGACGTCAGGCAGGCCGAGGCCGAGTGGCTCCCGTTCGCGGACGACTCGTTCGACACGGCGCTCGCGCAGCTTGTCGTTCACTTCATGTCCGATCCCGTCCGCGGCCTCGCCGAGATGGCGCGGGTGACCCGACGTGGAGGCAGCGTCGCCGCATGCGTATGGGATCACACGAGCGGACATGGTCCGCTCTCGGCGTTCTGGAATGCGGCGCGCGATCTCGATCAGGGTGTCGAGGACGAGTCCGCGCTCGCCGGGACGCGCGAGGGCCACCTCGGCGCGCTGATGACGGCGGCTGGGCTCAGTCGGGTCGAGGAACACACACTCTCGGTCGCCGTCGAGCATCCGAGCTTCGAGGAGTGGTGGGACCCGTTCACGCTGGGCGTCGGGCCGGCGGGCGCCTACGTCGCCGGCCTGTCAGACGAACGTCGGGCGGCGCTCCGAGACCGCTGTCGCGAGGTCCTCCCCGATGCGCCGTTCGTCCTGACGGCACGTGCGTGGGCCGCCCGCGGAGCCGCCTGATCACGGGGTCGTCGGCGAGCACACACCCTTCTTCCCGTTCCGCTATACATACGCGAGGCCCCGGTTCCCGGGAGGACAGGCTGAGCGCAAACTGGGTGGTAGCCGTCGACGTCGGTGGCACGTTCACCGACGCGGTCGCGATCGGCGGTGACCGAGGGATCCGGGTCGCGAAGGTCCCCTCGACCCCCGAGGACCCCTCGCTCGGGCTGATCGCCGCCGTGCGCGAGCTGGCCGACCAGGGCGTGATGCCAGCCGAGATCCAGCTGCTGTCGCATGGGACGACGGTGGCCACCAACGCGATCCTCACCGGCCGGCTCGGTCGGATTGTGCTGATCGCTACCGAGGGGTTCCGCGACATCCTGGGGTTCCGGGGCGGAAGCCGGCCCGACATCTACAGCCTTGCCCCCGCGAGACCGTCGGACCTGGTCGAGCGCGACGACCGGCTCGAGGTGCACGAGCGGGTGGGCGGCGACGGCTCGGTCATCGACCGGCTCACGCGCGCCGAGATCCGGCGGGTCGTTGACGAGGTCGCGGCGCGCGCGCCCGAGGCGGTGGCGGTCGCCCTGCTCTTCAGCTACCTGGACGACCGCCACGAGCAGCTCCTGGGCGAGGCGCTGCGCCGCAGGCTCCCCCGCGTGCCCGTCACGCTGTCATCCGAGATCGCGCGGGAGTTCCGCGAGTATCCGCGTACCGCCACGGCGGCGCTGAACGCGGGTCTGCGGCCGATCGTCGGACGGTACCTGCTGGAAGCCCGCCGCCGAACCTCGGAGCTGGGCGTCGCGAGCCCCTTCCTGGTGATGCAGTCCAACGGCGGATGTGTCCCGGCGGAGCGAGCCGGGCGCGAGGCCCACCGCTTGCTGCTGTCCGGTCCTGCGGGCGGGGTCACGGGGCTCCTCGCGCTGGGTCGTCGGCACGGGGTCGACAAGCTCGTCTCCCTCGACATGGGAGGGACCTCGCTCGATGTGTGCCTGGTCCAAGGGGGCGTCCCCCCGGTGGTGCCGACGCAGGAGGTCGACGGGCACCCGATCCTGAGCCCCTCGGTCCACATCGAGACGGTCGGCGCGGGCGGCGGATCGATCGCCTCGGTCGACCGCAGCGGCCGGCTTCGAGTCGGGCCCCAAAGCGCCGGCGCCGACCCCGGCCCGGCGTGCTACGGGCGGGGCGGGACCGAGGCCACCGTCACCGATGCCCACGTGGTCGCGGGCACGCTCGGACCCACGACGCCGTTGGCCGGCCGGATGACGCTGGACATCGAGGCCGCGCGACGCGTGGTCGGCCGCGTCGGCGACGACCTCGGGCTGTCCCTCGACGCCGCGGCGAAGGGCATCCTGGCGGTGACGCTGGCCCACACGTCGCGCGCGCTCCGACGGGTCTCGGTCGAACGTGGGATCGACCCGCGCGAGTTCACGATCGTGGCGTTCGGCGGGGCGGGCCCGCTCCACGCCGCGATGCTCCTGCGCGAGCTCGCGATGGCGGGCGTGATAGTGCCTACGCACCCGGGCCTATTCAGCGCCGCCGGCCTGGTCGCGGCCGACCTGCGGATCGACGACGCGCGCACGCTCCTGTGGTCGCTCGAGCCGGGGCGGTTCGACGCCGTCCTCACGTGGTACCGGGAGCGCGCGACCCGGCTGCGCTCCCAGCTCCGCGAGGACGGCGTACCCGCGTCGCGCACGCGAGTGGTCGCCAGCGCCGACTGCCGCTACGCCGGGCAGGGCTACGAGCTCACCGTGCCGCTCCCGAAGGTGTCCAAGATGGGACTCCGGGCGCTCCGGCACGACTTCGACGAACTGCACCGGTCGGTGTACGGCCACGCGAACCCCGACCAGGAGATCGAGCTGGTCGCGGTTCGGCTGGCCGCCTTCGGCGAGCTCCCGACTCCGGAAGCTCCCGAGATCCCCCGCGGTCGCGCGACCCCACCGGCCGAGGCGCGCCTGGGCGCGCGCAGGGTGCTCCTGCCCACCGAGGCGCGGACGGTCCGCGCGACCGTGTGGAACCGCGCGGCGCTCCGGGCGGGCAACCGCGTCGAGGGTCCCGCGATCGTGGAGCAGATGGATTCGACGACCGTGGTGCTCCCGGGCCAGCGGGTCACCGTCGAGCCGAGCGGCGACATGTGGATCCGGGAGACCGGGAGGGCACGACGATGACCCGCCTAGATCCGATCACGTTCGAGCTGGTACACGCGGCGCTGCTTTCGGCCGCCGAGGAGATGGGGGGCGTCCTGAAGCGCTCCTCGTACAGCCCGATCATCCGCGACATGGAGGACTTCTCCTGCGCGCTCTTCGCGGCCGACGGCGACATGGTCGCGCAGGCCGACTACATCCCCGCGCAGCTCGGGGCGATGTCACTCGTCGTGCGGTCGATCATCGATACGTGGGGCGAGCACATCGCCGACGGGGACATCTTCATGGCGAACCACCCCTTCCTCGGCGCGATGCACACGCCCGACATCAACGTGATCGCCCCGGTGTTCATCGGCGGCGCGCTGTACGCGTGGACAGGCGCCACCGCGCACCACCTGGACGTCGGCGGGGTGAACCCGGGCACCGAGGGGGCCGCGCTCGAGCAGGTGTACGCGGAAGGGCTGGTGCTCGCGCCGGTCCGCCTCTACGTACGCGGCGAGGAGAACCCCGACGTCTTGTCGATCCTCACCGAGAATATCCGGGACCCGCGTTCGACGATCTCGGACCTCAAGGCCCAGCGCGCCGCGTGTCTGCTCGGGCGGCGCCGACTCGAGGAAACGGTCGAGCGGTTCGGTGCGGCCACTGTGCGGACGACGTTCACGAAGGCGATGGACGTCGTCGAACGTGCGGTGCGGGCCTCGCTCCGCGAGCTCCCGAACGGACGCGGGGAGGCCGAGGGCTTCATGGACGACGATGGCCGCGACGGTCCCCCGACGCGGATCCACGTCGAGCTGCGGAAGACCGGCGATCGCCTGGCGATCGACCTGTCGGGATCTTCCCCGCAGGTGGCGGGCGCCTTGAACGTGCCGTGGGCGAGCACCCGCGCCAGCCTCGTGTACGCCGTGCGCGCGCTCCTGGACCCCGCCCTCCCCTCGAACGAGGGGATCCTGCGTGCGGTCGACGTGATCTGCCCCAAGGGCAACGTCTTGAACCCGAACCCGCCGGCCGCCGTGAGCGTTCGTCACAACACCTGCCAGCGCCTGGCGGACACGATCGTGCGCGCGGCCGCCGAGTTGTGGCCCGAGAAGGCGGTCGGATCCTCGAGTGTGGCGTTCTTCGGGCTGAACATCGAAAGCGTCTCGCCGGTGACAGGCCGTGGCTCGGTGCTCGCCGACGTCGTGGGCGGCGGCACGGGCGCGCACGCCGACGGCGACGGCATCGACGGTGTCGACACCTACATGTCGAACGTCGGGCTGATGCCGGTCGAGGTGGCCGAGGTGAACTACGCCGTGCGGATCCGACGCACTGAGCTGATCGACGGCTCGCAGGGGCATGGGCTTCACCGCGGCGGGATGGGGATCCGCCGCGACTACATGATCTTGGACCACGACCAGCGCGCGACCTTCTACTCAGAGCAGACGGACCCCCGGTTCCGGCCGGTGGGTGCGAACGGGGGCGGCGACGCGCGACCCGCGCGCATCAGCCTGTTCGATCCCGACGGCAACGAGGTCGAGGTCCCTCAGAAGTCGACGACCACCCTCCGGCGCGGCTGGACGATCCGGATCGAGACGAGCGGCGGCGGCGGGTACGGCCTCGCGCGCGGGCGCCGCACGGAGCGCTAGCCGCCGCGGGCGGGTCCCTCGCCCTCGGACACCCAGCGCGAGACCCGGCTCTTGACCCGCGCGATCAGCCCCACCAACCCGCCGGGAACGAACACGACGATGAGCAACAAGATCGTGCCCAAGATCGTGAGTTGGATCCCGGGGTAGTCCACGAGCGAGGTCTGGATGATGGTGAGCAAAGTGGTCCCCAGGGCCGGGCCCGCGATCGTGCCGAGGCCCCCGATCACGAGCATCGTGACGTCGATCGACATCGGCGTCAGGCCCATCACCGACGGCGTGATGCTCTGGTTGAAGCTGACGTACATGCCCCCGGCGACCCCCGCGATGAACCCGCTGATCGCGAACGCGATGATCCGGTACTTCAGCGGGTTGACGCCTCTCGCGGCCGCGAACCCGGGCGCGTCGCGGATCGTCTGGAGCGCGATCCCCAGGCGCGAGCTCCGGATCCGGGCGACGACGACGGTCGCGACCACGATCAGCGCGAGCACGGTCCAGTAGTACGCGTGGATCTGAGCCCTCGCTCCGAGCCCCGGGTAGAGCCCGTCCACCGTGTCGAGGCCGAAGCTGCCGCCCGAGAACCCGCTGCCGTCGTTCACGATGATGAACTGCACGACCGAGGCGAACGAGAACGTCAGGAGCGATGTGTAGATCCCGTACAGCCGCAGCGTCGGGAACGCGAGCAGGACCGAGATCCCCGACGCGATCAGCCCGCCCAGGATCACGCAGAGCCAGCCGGGAAGCCCTGTGTGCAGCATCAGCAATCCCGCCCCGTACCCGCCGAGCGCGTAGATCGCGAGCTGCCCGAAGTTCCACACGCCGGCGATCCCGAGCACGAAGTTCCAGCTCGTGTTCAAGATCAGGACGATCCCGCCGGTGATCATCACGGTGAGGATGTAGTTGTTCGAATACACGATCGGGACCACCGCCACGATGGCGACGACCGCGACGATGCCCGTCCAGGAAAGTCCCGAGAGCCGCGGCAGGCGCCCGACCCGTGCCGCCGCCGCGCTCACGGCCGCGCTCACAGTCGTGCCTCCGACGGGTTCCCGAACAAGCCGTACGGCCGGAAGATCAATACGAGCAGGATCACCCCGTACAGGATCGGCAGCGACCAGGTCGTGCCCACGAGCACGATCGCGAGCGCCTGGATCAGCCCGATGATGTAGGCGGCGTACAGAGTGCCTTTGAGGCTGCCGAGACCGCCGAAGATCACGACGATCAGCGCGGTCAGCAGGGGAAGGTCGCCCGACGTCGGCGAGGCGAAGTAGAGCGCACCCAAGAACACCCCGCCGATCCCCGCGAGCGCCGACGCCAGCCCCATCGTGAGCGGGTAGAGCTTGCCGACGGGCACCCCCATCAGGCGGGCCGCGTCGAGGTCCTGCGCCACGGCGCGGATCGCGAACCCCCACCGCGTGCGCGACAGGAACAGGCCCAGCCCGATCATCAGCAGGATCGAGGTGAAGGCCATCAGCATCGAGTGATAGTCCAGGTGGACGCCCAAGATCGAGACGCCGCCGTGGATCAAGGGCGGGACGTTCTTCTGGAAGGGACCGAAGATCTGCAGCGCCAGGTTCGCGAGCACGATCGCGACTGCGAATGTCGTGATGAACGTGACCATCTCGAAGTCGATCTCGCCGCGCCGGCTCATCAGTGGCTGGACCGAGATCAGCTCGGTGAAGGTGCCCAGGACGAACGTGACGACGAACGCCGCGATGAGCGCGACGATCGGGTTCCACGTCGCGACCGTGAGGATCCCCCACCCCACGAAGCCACCGACCATCACCATGGAGCCTTGAGACATGTCGAGGATGCGCAGCGTCCCGTAGATCAGCGTCATGCCGATCGACACGAGTCCGTAGATCGACCCGAAGACGATCGTCGTGACGACGATCGCGACGAGATCCGAGCTGCTCACGCCCGCATCCTCACAGCACTCCCAGGTACGTCTCGACAACGGTTCGGTCGGCCATCAGCGCCTCGAGCGAACCGCTGCGCACGATCGAGCCGGTCTCCAGCACGTGCACCTCGTCGGCGACCTCGCCGATGTGGGTGAAGTTCTCTTCGACCAGCAGCACGGTTCGGTGCGCCTCGACGATCGAGCGGATCGCGCCGTAGACGTTGTCGATCATCACGGGAGCGAGACCGAGCGAGGGCTCGTCGATCAGCAAGATGGAGCCCTCGCGCATCAATCCCCGGCCGAGCCCGACCAACCGGCGCTCGCCACCCGAGAGCGTCCGCGCGCGTTGCGCTCGCTTGTCTCGCACGATGGGGAAGAGATCGAACACGCGCTCGATCGTCGCCTGACGGTCCTTCCACGAGCCCTTCGGGAACGAGCCCATCAGGAGGTTGTCCTCAACCGTCATGTCCGCGAAGAGCCCGTCGCCCTGCGGGATGTGAACCATGCCGCGGTGCGCGATCGTCTCAGCCTGCTCGCCGTCGACCCGCTCGCCGTCGAACCAGATCTCTCCCGCCATCGGCTTCATCAGCCCGCTCACCGCCCGTAGGAGCGTGGATTTCCCGTGTCCGTTCGGACCGATGATCACCACGCACTTACCCGCCTGCACGCGGAGGGAGAGATCGCGGACGACGACGGTGTCGCCGTACCCGGCGGTGAGCCCGCGGACGTCGAGGATCGGCGCGACGTCGTTCATCCGTCTGCCCGCTTGTGGTGCGTGGCGCCTAGGTAGACCTCGATCACGCGCTCGTCCGCGAGCATCTCCTGCGGCGTGCCCTCGAAGAACGTGGCCCCGTGGTGCATCACGAGCACGCGATCCGAGAGCGAGGTGAGCGCGCGCATCACGTGTTCGATCACGATCACGGCCATGCCCTCATCGCGCACCTGACGGATCAGGGCCATCACGGCATCGATCTCGTGCGGGTTCAGCCCCCCGAACGGCTCATCGAGCAGCAGCACCCGCGGGTTGGTCGCGAGAGCAGTCGCGAGCATCAGCCGCTTCTTGTCGAAGACGCCGAGCGGCCCTGCCTGTACGTCGGCCTTGTCCTGCATGCCCACGAACCCGAGCCAACGCTCGGCCTCGGCGAGGTCGCCTTCGCGCCCGCTGCCGTCGCGCCCGCGGCGGAACGAGGCCGCCAGGTAGAGGTTCTCGAGCACCGTGAGGGAGAGCGCCACAACGGGCTGCTGGAACGTGCGCGCGAGGCCAGCCTCGCACCGCGCGTGGACCTTCTCCCCGTTGATCGAGCGTCCTTCGAGCCGCACGTCGCCGCGGGTCGCGGCGGAGTGCCCCGTGACGACGTCGAACAGCGTCGTCTTGCCGGCGCCGTTCGGTCCAACGATCCCCAGGATCTCACCGGGCGCGACCGAGAACGTGACGTCGACGACGGCGTGCAGCCCGCCGTAGTCCTTGCAGATCTCGACGCCTTCGAGGACGGCGGCGGCCTCGGTCACAGCCACTCAGGCAGCTGGAACGATCCCGTGGGGTAGGGGTCCGGCGCGATCAGGACCTGCTTGCCGTTCTGGATCTGGAACGTGAGGTGCGCCATCCCGATCGAGGGATCGGCCGTCTCATCGGGATACGGGATGCACGTCAGTTCGCCCGGCCCAGCGTTCGTGAACGTGTACGCCCCGCACACTCCCCGGTAGGCAGAGTTCGCGAGGATCGCGTTCACCGCGTCGAAGTCGTACGGGTCGCCCGCCAGGCTCGCGGCCGTCGCCCACATCTTCGTCATGTCGTAATGGTCTCCGGCGTTCGAAAACCCCGCCTCTCGGCCGAACTTCTCCTTGAACGCCGCGTTGAACCGTTCTGCGATCGCGTCGCCTTGGATCACGCCGACGACCGTGGACCACAGCACGCCGTCGGCCGCGGGACCCGCGAGGTCGAGGTACTCGGGGATCGAGGGCGCGTATTGCTCATACACGAGCGACTTCGTCGGTGACTGGCGGAACTGCTTGATGAAGGACGCCTCGTCGCCCGGGGCGTAGTCACTGAAGAACACGATCCCCGGCGGGTTGTCTCGGATCTTCACGAGGATGGCGCTGTAGTCGGCCTGCGGCACGGTGAACTGCTCGAACAGCGTCGTTGCCCATCCTTGCTCGTTCATCCCCGCCTCGAAGCTCTTCGAGATCGACAGGCTGTAGGGGTCGTTCGAGGAGACCACCGCGATCGACTTGGCCGACGGCGTCCACTTCTTCTGGTCGATCAGGTCGTTGATCAGCACGATCAGACCGGGACCGTAGGAAAGCTGCGACGGGTCGCCCTGGTAGATGTTGGTGATCTGGTTCTTCGCGACGTACTCGACGTTGCCCTGCCACGTGTTCACGTGGAACATCGGGATCTTGGACTCGGCCACGACCGGGTACTCGACCGAGGTGTAGGTCGTGAAGCCCACGAGCATCGCAGCGACGTTCTGCGAGACGAACTTCGTCACCACCGATTTCATCACGTCGGGTTCCTGGGCCTTCGTGTCCAGGACCTGGACCTCGAGTGGCCGGCCGCCCACGCCACCCATCGCGTTCAGCTCCTCGACCGCGAGCTGGACGCCACGGACCATCTGCTGGCCGTCGCCGGCGAACGGGCCGGTCACCGGGCTCCCGACCCCGATCGTGATCGGCTCGGACGAACCACCTCCCGAGGCGCCGCCTGTGGGCGTGGAGTCCGAGGACGAGCCGTTCCCCGCGAGGTAGCCGCCGACCCCCCCGACCACGAGCCCGCCCAGGCCGGCGCCGCCGACGCCCTGCAGGAAGGACCTGCGCGACATCTTGCCGCTGCCGCCGCTCGAAGACCCCCCGGAACCCGACATTCGATCGCTCATCCCACTCCCCCAGTCGTTCGCGAGCACGTGCGGACCCGGGTATCGCGCCACACTCGGGCGTTGCCGTCAAGTTGGCTTCGGGCGCACCCGCTCTGCGCCAGGCGTGTTCAGGCGAGCAGAGGCACGACGTCGTTCGAGAACCGTTGCAGGAGCTCCTCTTGCCGGTCCCGTGCGAGTCCGGGCCAGTAGACACGAGCGATGAAGTGCAGATCGCCACCGGCCGCCTCGGCGAACGACCGGATCGTCGCCGCAACCTCCGCTGCATCGCCGAACACGATTCCCGCGCGCAGCCGGGTCTCCTCCTCGGGCGTGATGGGAGGCGGCGACGGGGATCCGGCGGGGCGAGAACGTGCCCCTTCCATGTCCTCGTACTTCCACCCGACGTACCGGTGGGGGGCCAGCACCTCGGCCCAGTCGGCCTCCGGATCGCCCTCGTGGACGTAGGTCGGCACGTGCATCGAGATCGTGCGTGCGGCACTCGTGCCGCCGGCCCGCTCGGCTTCCTCGCGCACCCAACCCACCTGTTCCGCGAGCGTGGCGGGGGTCACTTCCGTAGCCATGAAGCCGTCGGCGATCCGGCCGGCGCGGCGCGCGGCAGGCTCCGACAGACCGCCGATCCAGATCGGCGGGCCGCCGGGGCGGGCCGGAGCCGGCGTCACCACCACGTCGGGCCGGACGCCACCGACCGCGTCTCCCGCCCACGCCGTTCGACAGACGGCGACGGCGTCCTCGAGCCGCCGGACCCGGTCGCGGAGCGGGATGGAGAGCGCCTCGAATTCCTCGTCGCGCCACCCCAGGCCAAGCCCGAGGATCAGTCGCCCGCCCGAGATCAGGTCGACGACCGCCGCATCCTCGGCCAGGCGCAGCGGCTCATACAGCGGGGCGAGCAGGAGGGCCGTGCCGATCTCGACCCGGGAGGTCCGCGCCGCGATCGCGGCGCACATCGGGAGCAGCGACGGCAGGTAGCCGTCGTCCACGAAGTGATGTTCGCTGACCCAGACCGAATCCAAGCCCAGGCGCTCGGCCGCCTCGGCGAACGAGAGCGCGTCGGCGTACAGCTCGACGTCGCTGCGGGTCTCGCCCGGCGCTCGCTGGCAGGTGATCAGGCCGACGCCGCAGCGGATCGTCATGCCGGCCTCCCCGCGAGCACGGGGGACGGCTTGGCGAGGAACGACGAGTAGTCGAGCTCGCGGTACGGGTTCGTGCACGGATGGCCGTCGGCGATCCACATCCGCTTCGCGTCGAGGTCCATCAGGATCGAGGCCACCGTCGATCCCTGATCGTGCGGATCCATCCGGGCGTCGGGGTGACAGCATACGCCCGACGGGTAGTTCGAATGGTCGGCGAGGAGCCCGCGGAACGTTTCGAGTGAGAGCGACCCGATGCCCAGGACACCCGTGACCAGCCGCTCCAACCGGAACGGGCTGTCGGGCATCACCCAGAGCGACACGTCGTCGCCTTCGAAAGAGGTCGAGCGGAAGTGATTCGTGTGGAGCACGACGCCATCTTCCGGGAAGTTCAGGTACAGCCGCGTGAAATCGCCCGGCGAACCCTCGACGTCGACCGCCACCCCGTCGACGTGGGCGACCAGGTAGTTCGCCGATGACGAACGGACCCCCCGTTGCAACGCTGCGTAGGCATCGGAGATCGTCTCGGCGTCGAGGATCGAGCGCAAGAGCAGGTGGTACGGCACGCCGGGCTCGCCGTGGTCGTCGTCGGACACGAGCGCGTTGGTGGCCAGACCGATCCCACTCGAGTTCATCCCGGTCTTCGCCAGCAATCCCGCCTCCACGACCGTGACGAAATCCGGACCGTCGTCCTGCTGGGCCTCGAGCACGACGCACGTATCGAAGGAATGGAGCAGCCAGTCCCAGTTCTGCCCGATCAGCGTGTGCCCATCCGCGCTCCGGGTCGGGAGTACGGCGAAAGCACTGCACTCGTGAGGCGGGTTCGGCCGCTCGCCGAGCTCGGCGGCGGCGCGAGCCTTCGCCGCGAACATCACCTCGGTGCGGACGTTGAGCGCGAGGACGTCGGATTCGGGAACACCGGCCCCTTCGGCGATGCCGGCGATCTCCTCGAGATACTTCTCGCTGAACCGCGCGATCGGATCGCGGTACCGGATCGCCTCGGCCGTCACCTGCGCCCAGTCCCAGCCCGCGTAGTGGTCGAATACCTGCTCGTACGCCTCGATCGATCGCCGCACGCGATCGCGCGTCTGCTCACCATAGGATCGCCCGCGCTCGCGGGGGCCTCCTTCCACGGCGATGTGGGGGAACGGGGGACGCAGGGCTTTGGACCCGGGCTCCATGTCTCTCCCTTCAGATCGAGGTCACGCCGCCGTCGACCGGCACCGCGACCCCCGTAACGTAGCTCGCCTCGTCCGACGCGAGGAAGGCGATCAGGGCGGCGACCTCCTCGGGCTGCCCAAGGCGGCCGAGCGGCACCTGGTGGTCGAGATACGCCTGTCCCGCCACGGGATCGTCCATCAGGCGGAGCATCGACGTCTCGATCACGCCGGGGCACACCGCATTCGCGCGGACGCCGTGGGGCGCCCACTCGGCCGCCATCTGCTTCGTCAGCGCGATCACGCCGGCCTTACTGGCGTTGTAATGGGCGCCGGGTTCGCTCGCATCGGCGATCAGGGCGGCGGTGGAGGAGATGTTCACGATCGCACCACCGCGCACACCCGCCTCGACGAGGCCCCGGACGACCTCACGCGCGACGAGCCACGAACCACGGAGGTTGATCGCGATGACCTCATCCCACTCCTGGGGTCCGAGCTCGAGCAAGGACGCGATCCGGTAGATGCCGGCGGCATTCACACATACATCGATCGGGCCGCCGAGGGCGTGCGCCGCCTCGGCGGCGGCGGCGGCGACCTGCTCGGCATCACGGACGTCGGCGACCACCGCGACGCCGTCGATCGTGGCAGCCGCGTCCCTAGTGATCGCAGGATCGCGGTCCAAGATCGCCACGCGGGCGCCGCGGTCGACGAGTAGGCGGGCGGTGGCCAAGCCGATCCCGCCAGCCCCCCCGCTCACCAGGGCTCGCCGGGCTTCGAAGGCCCCGGTCACGAGAGGACCACCCCGCCGTTCACCCCGATCGTCTGGCCGGTGACGTACGAGGCATCGTCCGACACGAGCCAGGCGACCGCACCCGCGATATCCTCGCCGATGCCGTGGCGTCCCAGCGGAACACTCCGGCGAACATGGTCGCGCGCATCGTCGAATCCAACGCCCATCTGCGCGGCGAGGTCGCGCACATACTCCCAATGCATCTCGGTCGCCATGTTCCCCGGCGCCACGGTGTTCACCCGGATCGCATGGGGGCCGAGCTCGAGCGCGAGCGTCTGGGTGAGGAGCGCCACGCCCGCCTTCGACGCGGAGTAAGCGGCGCTGCCCGCCTCACCCCGTTGGCCCAGGATCGACCCGAGGTTCACGATCGCGCCACCCGACCCCTGGGCGAGCAGCACCGTCGCGACGGCCCGCGCGACCAGGAAGGAACCGACGAGGTTCACGTCGAGCACGCGACGGAACGCGCCGAGGGAAGTATCGACCACATGCGTGTCGGAGCCGCCGATCCCCGCGTTGTTCACCAGCGCGTCGAGGCCCCCGAGCACGTCGACGGCCCGCGTGACGGCTCGCTCCACATCGTCCTCGCGCGAGACGTCGGCGACGATCCCGACCACGGTGGCACCCCGCGCCGTCGCGGCGAGCCCGGCCGCCGTCGTCTCGACCTCGTCGACGACGTCGACGAGGGCCACGTGCCATCCGTCGGCGATCAGACGGGACGCGACGGCCTCGCCCAGCCCACGCGCGGCGCCGGTGACGATCGCTCGGTTCCCGCTCACGCCACCCTGCCGGCGATCTCGCGACACGTGGCCCACCACACGCCGTCCTGCTGCCGCATCCAGCCGACCAGATCGTCGAGCATCTCCAGCCGGTACGGCCGGCCGATCACCTGCGGATGGCACGTGAGCACGAACGCGCCTCCCAGGCGGAGGTAGCCGCGGAACTCCCCTTCCCAGATCTCGCGGACCTCGCTCGCCGTAGATATCTTCTTCGTCCACGTCGCTCCGTCGAACCAGAAATGGGCGGCATCGTCCAGGGTCCACTGGATCGGGACTTCGATCAGCGACGTGCCCTCGCGCCGATACGGCTTCAGATCGTCCATGAAGTTCGACGAGTACGCGAATCCGTGCTTGTCCAGCAGCGTCTCCGTCGCGTCGCTGAAATCCCACGACGGCGACCGGTAGCCCACGATCTCGGCGCCGAAGGAACGCAGTATCTCCAGGCCGTTGGTCAGCTCTTCCTCCTCCTGTTCGGCGGAGAGCTTGGTCGGCGAGGTGTGGGTGTATCCGTGATGCGCGAGCTCGTGGCCAGCGTCCACGATCTCGCGTACGCGCTCAGGGTGTCGCTCCGCGACCCGCCCCGGCACGAAGAAGGTGGCCGTGACGCCGTGGTGTTCGAGGAGCTCGAGGATCAGCGGGATCGCGACCTTCGCACCGTAGGTCCCTTGGGAGAGGACGCCGGGCTTGTTCGAGTTCGCAGGATCCTCGCCGATCCACACCTCCTCGGCATCGAAGTCGAACGTAAGGGCCGCGGCCGCTCGCATCCCATCAGGCCACATCGCGCATCTCCTTCCTCGGGGAGTCTAATCCGCGTCAGCTTTCGGCCGAGGCCGCATCGAGCCGTCACGAGGGCCAGTCGGGCTTGGGCTCGGGTTCCTTCGTGAAGAGGTCATCCAGCGAGGGCTTCGTCGCACGCTCGGCTTCGGCGAGCCTTTCAGCGAGGAGGTCGGGTCCCGGATCGTCGGCGGCCTCGAGCATCTCCTCGAGCGATTTGTTGTCGCTCCCTTTGAGCCGGATGCGCAACGCGGCGAGCACCGATGCCTGGTGCTCGGACAGCCCTCGGTTGACCTTGATCTCGGTCAGGGCTTGCTCCGCTCGCGCCAGCAGCTCTTGGTCGTCCACAAGGTGAGTCTGCCACGAGCGTGTGCGCAAGGTCCCGCCACGGCGCGTCCCGCCGTTACGCCTGCAGCGAGAACGTCGGGTAGGCGTCGGTGAAGAGCACGAGCGCGTAGGCCAGGACGCGCACGTTCCAGCGGAGCACGCCCTCGACAAATTCGAACATCCCTCGCGGATAGCGACCGGTGAACAAGATCGCGAACCACGCCACGATCACCACGAAGAAGGCCGCGATACCCACGAACGCGAGCACGATCACGTGCGGGATCACGAGGAACCACTTCACGAGCGGCATCCATCGGTTGAGGTCGCGCGGCACGTCCGGATACGCGACGTCGAGGTGCACGCCCTGCGGCTCGTCGGTCGACGGGTAGCGGTCGTCCATCAACAGGAGATAGGCGGACACGCGGTTGGAGAACCGCAGGAGCTCAAGGTTCCAGTCGAACCACCATCGCGGGTACTTCTGGCGGAAGAGGATCATCAGCAGCGGGCCGAAGAACAGCAACCCTCCCGCGCCGACGACCAAGGTGGTTCGCGCGTCGTTGGTCCACGTGGAGGTACCGCCGGAGACGGCGCCGAGCACGATGAAGATCGGGATCGCCACGATGAGCCGGAAGAATGTGGTCAGGCGATCGAGATCCCGATCGGGGTAGTCCACGGAGAAGCGAACCGGATACCCCTGCAGCCCGACCGGCTGCGGTGGCGGCGGAGGCGGAGGCGGTTGCATCTTCTTCACCCTTCGTCGGTGGGACGTCGACCGCCGGTCTCGGATGAGGCGGGCTTCTCCAGCCTAGTTGCCGGTAGCGTGGGGAGACCATGCGCATCCTCTCGGTCGCACTGATGATCGCCGTGTCCCTGGCGGCGGGCTGCACCGACTCCGAGGGCGGGGCTGGGCCCACCGGCTCACCGCCCTCCCCGTCGGCGCCAACGGCGGCACCGGTCGCGGCGATCCGTGCGATCGGCCCGGGCGGTGTCCTGCGCGTGTACCACGAGAACATGGACTTCCCGACCGCTGAGGAGGTCGCGGCGGCGGCGGACGGCACAGAGATCGTGCTGACGTTCCGGCTCAGCCCGGTCGCCACGGCGGCCGGCGAACACGACCAGCAGCTGCGCGACGCGATCGCCCGGATGGAGGACGCCGGTGGCACCTGGAACGTCGGCTACTTCCACGAACCCGAGATCCGCCTCAACCCCGACGAGTACCGCGCGGCGTTCTCGCGGGTGGCCAGCATCGTGCAGCAGAGCGCGAACGTTCGATCGATCGCGGTCCTGATGGGCTACACGTTCACCGACCGCGATCCCGACGTGTGGTACCCGGGTGACGACGTCGTCGACGTGCTCGGGATCGACAGCTACGACTGGCTCGGGTGCGTGGACAACGGCGGCGACGCCCGGGCAGGCGCACACCCCCGGACCTTCGGGGATATCTTCACCCCCGCCGATGCGTTCGCCACGGCCCACGGCAAACCGTGGATCGCGACGGAGTTTGGGCGCGCCTTCGACCCGGCGGACCCGCAGGCCCGGGCGGCGTGGCTCCGGGACGCCGCCGTGTGGATCGACGATCACCCTTCGATGATCGGCGGGGCGTACTTCCAGCACAGCGTCGCCGACGGGTACCGGTGCAACTGGGCGCTCGACGAGCGGGAGCTCGCGGTCGCCCGCGATCTGTGGCCCGCCGGATGACCGCGGGCGAGCACGGGGTCGTCGCCGGCATCGACCTGGG
>JBDTNY010000011.1:0-6135 GCA_039933515.1 Actinomycetota bacterium | reverse complement strand
ACCTGGACGCCGCCGGGATCGTCCCAGGCGTACGGACAGACGAGCGCGATCCTCACGGTTCCCACGCCGGCTGGAACACGTGCCAATCCGCGGGCGCCGCGGCGATCGCCCGCTCGAAGTTCGTGGCCATCTCCTGGGTGAGGGCCATCACGTCGGCGCGACGGTCCCCCGACGGCTCGATCGTGCACGGCGGGAACATCACGCACTTCCAGGCGTCCTCGGTCTGGTAGATCGGCGCGACTACCAGCGGCGCGCCGGTGGCGAGCGAGAGCAGCGCCGGTCCGGCCGGCAGCTTGCGGGTGCGCCCGAACATCTCGACCTCGACGCCGCGTCCCGTCAGGTCGCGATCGGCGACGAGCGCGAGCAGGTGGTTCGTGCCGAGGGCCTGCTTCAGCCGCTGGCCGACGCCGTCGGACGAGAGGCCGAGCACCTCCATCCCCAGCGCCTGCCGGTGGCGCACAAAGAGCTCGAAGAGCTCGGGCGGCTCCAGCTGCTCGGCCACCGCGACGGGGTCGATCCCCTGGGCGTCGAGCCACCGCGATGCCACGTCGAAGTTGCCCAGGTGCAGCAGCGCCATGATCACGCCGGTCCCGCGCTCGAACGCGTGCTGCATATGCTCGATGCCTACGCACTCGAACCGCTCGAGGAGCTCGTCGAACGGGACCCGGACGATGTGGAACGAATCGAACCAGTACCGGGCGTACAGCGCGAAGGCTTCCCTGGTCGAGGCCGCGACGAGCGGATCGTCCACGGGCCGGCCGAGTACCTGCGCCTGGTTGGCCGCGACCGTCGCGCGCAGGCCGGGCGCGACCGCATGGGCCAGGAGACCGAACCACCTGAACAGCAACCGGCCGGTGTGTTCGGGCAGGGTTCGACCCAGCCAGGCGACGGTGCGATAGGCGTGGAGCGCGACCCGGCCGCGGAGCTCGACCCTCGATCCGATCATGCTCGCTCCTCGCGCGCGACCTGGGTGGTCCGGACGAACGCGGCGAGCGCCGACAGGGCCGCGGCCACCCAGAGGGTCCAGCGCAGCCATCCGAACACGAGACCCGCGACCGCCAGCGCGTACCGAACGCCCCGGGTGATGTGGCTTTCCTCGACGGAGTACGCGAGCGAGGCGCCCCGCGCTCGCACGTAGGAAGACAGGAAACTGAGACAGAGGGCGGCCAGAGCCGCGATCGCGATCGAGGCGCTCCCGCTCCGCTCGGTCCACGCGATCGCGCCGAGCACCGCGCCGTCCCAGGCGCGATCGAGCAGATCGTCGAGCATCCGGTCGGTGGGGCCGCCCGCACCGTGGTTCGCCCGGTGCCCGCCGATCAGGAGCAGCGTGGCCGAGGCACCCGCAGCCGCTCCACCCAGGAGCGGTTCGCGGCCGACGATCCACCACGCGGCCGCCAGGGCCAGCAGCCCACCCGCGATCAGCCCCGACCGGGTGATCGCCGTGCCGGGAGGCTGGCGCTGGAAGCGGATCTGCAATCGTTGGAAGCGCGCCATGAGGTCGGCGCGAGCCTAGCAACTCTCGGTAGGATTCCCTCGACCTCTCGCCGAAGGAGCGCCCCGTTGAAGACCTACGACGCGAAGGACATCCGCAACGTCTTGTTGGTTGGGCACGGTGGCTCGGGGAAGACGACCCTCCTCGAAGCCATGCTGTTCACGGCCGGGGCGATCACGCGGATGGGCACGGTCGAGGACGGGAACACCGTCTCGGACCACGATCCCGATGAGCAGCGCAAGGGGATCTCGGTCTCGCTGTCGATGGCGCCGATCGAATGGGAGGGCGTGAAGCTGAACGTTCTCGACGCCCCGGGCTACGCCGACTTCGTCGGCGATCTGCGCTCGGCGATCCGGGCGGTCGACGCCGTCATCGTCGTGGTCTCGGCCGTGGACGGCGTCGAGGTTCAGACCGAGGCCGCATGGGAGCTCGCCGTCGAGGCCGGGCTTCCGCGCGCGATCTTCGTGAACAAGCTCGATCGCGAGCGCGCCGATTTCGCGGCCACCCTGGCCCAGCTCGTCTCGGCGTTCGGGAACCAGGTCGCGCCGTTCGAGCTGCCGATCGGCTCCGAGCACGAGTTCCGTGGGGTGGCCGACCTCTTGCACGAGAAGGCCGACTTCTACCCGAGCGGGCCCAAGGCCGAGGAGTCGGGATGGCCCGACGAGATCCATCAGCTGGCCGACCCGGCCCGCGAGAAGCTGATGGAGGCGGTGGCCGAGTCCGACGACGACCTGATCGAGGAGTACCTCGAGCAAGGCACGCTGCCCGAGGCGCACATCGTCAGCGGCGCCAAGGACGGCTTCGCGCGGGCGCGGCTCGCCCCGGTATTCGTGGGCTCGGCCGAGCGAGTGATCGGGATCGACCGCCTGCTCGACTTCATCGTCGAAGAGTTCCCCTCGCCGGTCGATCGCGGGCCGGTGGTCATGCTCGGCAAGAGCGGCGACGAGGTCGAGCGGCCCTGCGACCCCGCCGCCCCCACGAGCGCGTTCGTCTTCAAGACCGTGTCGGACCCCTTCGTCGGGCACATCACGATGTTCCGGGTGTTCAGCGGAACGATCCGGCCTGACTCGACCCTGCACAACGCGACGCAAGGCACCGAGGAGCGGATCGGGCAGCTCTTCACGCAGAGGGGCAAGGACCACGAACCCGTACCCGAGGTGGCGGCCGGCGACATCGGGGCCGTCGCGAAGCTTCAGCACGCCCACACCGGCGACACGTTCAGCACGAAAGACGACCCGGTGCAGCTCCCGACGGTCGACCTCCCCGAGCCGCTCCTTGCCTACGCGATCGCACCCAAGACCAAGGGCGACGAGGACAAACTCGCCACCGGTCTCTCGCGCCTGCGCGAAGAGGACCCCACGCTCCGAGTCTCCCGCAACGAGGAAACGCACGAAACCGTGATGCACGGGATGGGCGAGGCGCACCTCGAGGTGATGATCGAGCGCCTGAAGCGCAAGTACGGAGTCGCGGTCTTCACGGCGCCGGCCAAGATCGCGTACCGCGAGACCGTGCGCGCCAAGGCGAAGGCGCAGGGACGGCACGTGAAGCAGAGCGGTGGACACGGCCAGTACGCGGTCTGCGACATCGAGATCGAGCCGGCGACCCGCGGCGAAGGGTTCGTCTACGAGGATAAGATCTTCGGCGGCTCGATCCCGAACCAATTCATCCCCTCGATCGAGAAAGGAATCGTCAAGACGCTGGCCGAGGGCGTGCTCAGCGGGAACCCGATGGTCGACGTGAAGGTCACGCTGGTCGACGGGAAGTTCCACTCGGTGGACTCCTCGGACATGGCGTTCCAGATCGCCGGCTCTATGGCGCTGAAGGAGGCCGTGGAGCAGGCGGGCGTGGCGCTGCTCGAGCCGGTCGTGAACCTGGACGTGATCGTGCCCGACGCCTACACGGGCGACATCATGGGCGATCTGAACGCTAAGCGCGGCAAGATCGCCGGCATGGAACAGGTGGGCGGAGGCAAGCAGGTCGTGCACGCCACCGTTCCGCAGGCCGAGGTCGCGCGGTACGTGATCGACCTCCGTTCGATGACGGGGGGGCGCGGCGGCTTCACCATGGCGTTCAGCCACTACGAGGAGATGCCACAGCATCTCGCGCAGAAGGTGATCGACGCCTACCAGCAGGCGCGCGAGGACGCCCACAAGAGATAGCGCGAGGCGCGTCAGGCGCTAGGCGCTCGGAACCGGGAACCAGCGGGCCGTAGCGAACACGAAATCGGCCGTGAGTACCGCGTACGCCAGGGCGGCCCAGCCCACCAGCAGCGCCACGCCCCCGATCGGGGTGATCGCCCCCAACTTGGGCCGGTCGAACCAGACCAGCAGGAACAGGCTCCCGGAGAACAGAAGCATCCCGACGATGAACGCGATCCCTGCGACCGAGGACGCGGTCGTGTCAGGCGCCCACGTGCGTACCGCGACGACGAGGCCGAGCGCTAGGGCGTGTACAAATAGATAGCGCACCCCGGTCTCGAAGGTCACGAGCCGTTCAGGGTTCACGCGGCGCTGCAAGGCATGCGCGCCGAAGGCCCCGAACGCGACACCCACGAAGCCTCCGAGCGCCGCGGCGAACAGGAAGAGGCGGTCCACCGTCAGCGCACCTCGGCGAGGAACGGCAGCACCGCGGCATCGAACGCCTCGGGTTGCCGCAGGTTCACGACGTGGTCGGCGCCCTCGATCGTCACGAGCCGGGCGTCAAGCACGCCGCGGGCGATCAGCTCGCTGACCCTGCGTCCCATCGGGGGGTCGTGTTCTGCAGCCACCACGAGGGTGGGCACGTCGATCTCGCTGAGGCGAAGCGCGGCCGGAGGATCGAGCTCCTCGGCGCCGCTCTCGTCCTGGGTGATCTCGTGCAGGTTGTCGAAGGCGATCTCCCTGATGCGCGCGCCCGCCGGGTCGTCGGTTCCCAGGGGCGCCCAGATCTGGAGGCGAAGGTCCTGCCCCGCCGTGAGATCGCCGGCCGTGACCGCCGCCTCGATCGGCGCGGCCACGGCCTCCCACCACTCGATCTCCTGCTCAAGTGGCTCCACGCCCTCGAGGCCGGCCGCGATCGGCACGAGCGCCCACACGCGATCGGGTGCAGTCAGGGTCGCCTCGATCGCGAGGCCCCCGCCCATCGAGCAGCCGACGAGCGCCGTGGTCTCGGTCCCGGTGGCGTCGAGGACCGCCAGCAGATCCCGCACGTCCGAGTACGCGTCCCCAGTGAGCCGGCTCGAGCGCCCGTACCCACGCTGGTCGTAACGCAGTACCCGGTAGCCCTCGTCGGCGAACCGCTCGAACTCGCGATCCCATGTCCGCATATCCCACAGCCCCGGGTGCAGGAAGGTCACGGTCGGGCCTTCCCCGGCGACCTCGTAGACGAGATGCCCGCCCTCGAACTCGAGCCGTCCCTCGGTCATCCGTCCTCCTCTTGATCGGACCCCGGCGCGAAACGCGGCGCGAGCCGCCCGAACGTGTCGGCCAGCAGCTCGGGGAGCACGCGCGTGTCCCCGATCACCGGCATGTAGTTCGTGTCGCCGCTCCACCGCGGCACCACGTGCCAGTGGAGGTGATCGGGGATCCCGGCGCCCGCGATCCTCCCGAGGTTCATCCCGACGTTGAAGCCGTGAGGGTCGGACTCGGCGCGCAGCGCCCGGATCGATCGCTGCAGCAGCGACTGCAGCTCGGCGTTCTCTTCGATGGTGAGCGCCTCGAGGTCGCCCTCGTGCCGGTTCGGCACGACCAGCAGGTGGCCGGGGTTGTACGGGAACTTGTTCAGCACTACGTAGGCGCGGTCGCCGCGCGCGAGGACCCGGTCGGACTCCTCTCCGGCCGCGATCGCGCAGAACACGCAACCGGCGTCGCCCTCGGCTTCCTCGGTGGCGGACTCGATGTACTGCATCCGCCAAGGGCTCCAGAGGTGCTCGGTCATGATGCGAAGCTCGTCTGCTCGAGCGCGCGGACACGCACCTCTTCCCCGAGCGCGTCGACGATCCGCTCGAAGGTCACCCCCGAGGCCTCCGCGCCGGCCCGATCGCGCACGGTGTAGGTCCCCGACTCCAGCTCCTGGTCGCCCACCACGAGGGTGTACGGCGCCTTCATCAGCTGGGCGGCGCGGATCTTCTTGCCGACGCTTTCCTTCGAGTCGTCGACGAAGGCACGCAGGCCGGCGGCCTTCGCGGCGATCGCGAGCTCGTGACACCGATCGGCATGGCGGTCGGCGACCGGCACGAACCGCAGCTGCTCGGGCGCGAGCCATAGTGGGAACGCGCCCGCATAGTGCTCGGTGAGCACGCCGAAGAACCGCTCGACGGAGCCGAAGAGCGCCCGGTGGATCATGACCGGTCGATGCCGCTCGCCGTCGGCGCCGGCGTAGTGGAGGTCGAACCGCTGTGGGAGCTGGAAGTCGACCTGGATGGTCGACATCTGCCAGGTGCGCCCGATCGCGTCGCGCGCTTGCACGCTGATCTTCGGCCCGTAGAAAGCGCCCCCCCCTTCGTCCATCACGAGCTCGAGATCCATGGACTGCGCCGCCTCGCGCAGGACCTCGATGCCCTCGGCCCATTCCTCGTCGGTACCCACAGCCTTGCCCTCGGGCTTGGTCGACAGCTCGAGGTAGAAGTCGTCGAGCCCGTAGTCGCGCAGCAGGTCGAGCACGAA
>JBDTNY010000010.1:0-9487 GCA_039933515.1 Actinomycetota bacterium | reverse complement strand
CCACGGCCGCCGCGACGCCCTCGTGCCCGCTGCGTGGGCCGAGTCGACCTTGCGCGAGCATCCTGACTGGCGCGGGAGGATCTTCCCCGACCTGGGGCACGCCCCCATGCTCGAGGCGCCCGGGCGGTGGCTCGCCGAGGTCGCCGACTGGCTC
The DNA here is from genome assembly GCA_039933515.1 of Actinomycetota bacterium. Lineage (GTDB taxonomy): Bacteria > Actinomycetota > UBA4738 > UBA4738 > HRBIN12 > JAOUEA01. The sequence continues at coordinate 9,333 of JBDTNY010000010.1, read as the reverse complement.
GGTGACGTGCGCTGATCTAGGGCCGCGGGCGCGACGCCTTCTGCGGTGACGACGTCGCGGCGGCGAGCTCGTCGATCGAGGCGGTGATCCCGGCGGCCAAGACGTCGAGGTCGCGGACCGCGTCCCAGTCGGCGGTGAGGCCGAACGCCATCGTCCCGGCAAGGCTCGTGCACGCGATCGAAAGCCCGCAGTTCTCGGCGAGCGGCATCGCGGGGAAACTTGCGACCAGCCTGGCGCCGGCCAGGTACAGCGGCACCTGCGGGGCCGGCACGTTCGACACCACCAGGTTGAACCAGCGGCCGCGAGAGATCAGGCGCGCCGCCATCGCGTGGAGGGCGGGCGGCGCGTAGGCGCCCAGACCGATGATCGAGGACGCGCTGACCGCCATCCCGGAGGCCTTCAACTGCTCGGTCGCCGCACGCACGCGGCGCAGGCGCGTCGTCGGCTTCATCGGTCCGACCGGGACGTCGACGAAGGCCGGGGCGACGCGGTTCCCGACGTCGCCCTGCTCCGCGCGCGAGCGGACCGACACGGGCACCATCACCCGGAGGGTCCGCCCCTTCGAGGGCTCGCCCCGCCGCTCGAGCAGCTCGTGGAGCCCGCCCGCCACCGAGGTGAGCACCACGTCGTTGATGGTGCCGCCGAGCGTTTCCCTGATCGCGTGCACGCGCTCGAACGGCGACTCGGCGGTTGCGAACCGCCGAGCGGGACCGACGCTCGCGTCGAACGGGCCAGGCGGGCGCCCCCCCATGCCGAGCATGTGGGTCGCACCACTCAGGGTCTCTGAGACGAACGCCCACGCATTGCCGGGGGCGCGCACGGCATCGGTGAACGCCTGCAGCGGGTGGAGCACAAGGTCCTCCATCGCGTCGCGAACGAGGTCGCCCGACGTCGGCGGGGGCTCAGCCTCCCACGGTCGCTTCGGCGCCGGGCCGAGCGGCGTATCGGCCTCGAGGTCGAACAGCGCCGACGCGATCAGCATCCCGCTGATGCCGTCGGCCAGCGCATGGTGGAGCTTCATCAGCACGGCCGTCCTGCCGTCGGCGAGGCCCTCGAAGACGTAGAGCTCCCAGAGCGGCTTCGACACGTCGAGCGGGCGCGAGAGAACGCGTCCGACCGACCGCTCCAGCTGGAACCGGCCCCCGGGCCCCGGGATCGCCGCCCGTCGGAGATGGAAGTCGAGGTCGAAACGATCGTCGTCGACCCAGAGCGGCCGGGCGATGTCCGCCGGAACGCGCAGTACCCGCTGGCGCAGCCGGGGGGCCAGGTGCAATCGCGCCTCGACCACCCGCAGCACGTCGTCGTAGGTGACGGGTCCGTCGGCCCGGGGATCCAGGATCGAGACGCCCGCGACGTGCATGTGCATCGAGGGACGCTCGAGGTAAAGGAAGCTCGCATCGAGACTCGAGAGTCGTTCCGGGGCCATCGCCCCCACCCTACCGTCCGCCCCGCCGGCCGAACCCCGGTGCTAGGGTGCCGCCCGATGAGGCGTCGGCGGACCCTGCGGGTGGTCATGGTGGCCTCGCTCGTCGCCCTCGCAGGCGGCGCCGGGACAGCTCGCGCCCAGGACTACGGGGCATCGGTGAGCGCGATCGACAACGTCTTCGCGCCCGGCGTCGTGCGCGTCGAACCAGGCGACACGGTCGAGTGGACGATCGACGGCCGGAGCCCGCACACCGTGCAGGCCGACGATGGGACGTGGGACTCGGGCGATCTCGCGCCCGGCGACGAGTTCTCGCATACCTTCGATCAGCCCGGGGTCTACACCTACTTCTGCGCGTACCACGGCTCGCCCGGGGTCGGGATGACCGGGACCGTGCTGGTCGGCGACGTGCTCCTCCCCGGACCGGCCGGCGGTGTGGGACCCGGGCGCGAGCCGGTTCCGGGCGGGTTCGCCGACACCGTGCGGGTCCCCGAGGACGCCGCGACGATCCAGGCCGCCGTCGACCGGGCGAAGCCGGGCGGCATGGTTCTGATCTCCCCCGGCATGTACGAAGAGAACGTCACCGTCACGACGCCGTACGTCACGATCAGGGGCACCGACCGGAACCGTGTGGTGATCGACGGTGGCTTCGAGCGCGCGATCGGGATCCATGTGATCGAGGCCGACGGCGTGTCGATCGAGAACCTCACGGTGCGCAATCACCTGCTGAACGGCGTGGAATGGACGGGGGTGCACGGCTACCTCGCGTCGTACCTGACGGCCTACAACAACGGGGATTACGGTGTCTTTGCCTACGACTCGGACTGGGGTCAGTTCGACCATTCGTACGCGAGCGGTTCACCCGACAGTGGCTTCTACATCGGCCAGTGCTTCCCCTGCCATGCCGTGATCACCGACGTGTTGGCCGAGCACAACGCGCTGGGGTACAGCGGGACGAACGCGGGCGGCGATCTCTCGATCGTGAACAGCGAGTGGCGGCTGAACATCAGCGGGATCGTGCCGAACACGCTCGACTCCGAGATGCTCCCGCCGCAGCGCGATGCCTTCATCGCCGGCAACTACGTGCACGACAACAACTCGACCACGGCCGACACGAAAGATCTGGAGTACCCGACGTTCGGGACCGGGATCTTGATCACCGGCGGCCGTCACAACCTCGTTCAGGGCAACCTCGTGGAGGACCAGGAGGGCTACGGGATCGCCGTGTTGCCGAACCTGGATGCGCGCCTGTGGCCCACGGCCTCCAACGAGGTCCGGGACAACGTCGTCCGAGCCTCGGGACTGGCCGACCTGGCACTGGGCGCGCCGGCCGCCGGAGGCGACTGCTTCGCCGGGAACGACTACGCGACGAGCGCCCCGCCCGCGATCGAGCTGCTGAAGGGGTGCGGGTGGCCACTCTCGTCGATCGGCGGCGGCGACCCCGCGCCCACCGTGAATCTGGGCACACGGTTCCTCGATGCGCTCGACGGCGTGTTCCCCCACGGGGGGTGGCGTTCGCAGCCGACACCGCCCGATCAGCCCACGATGCCGCATGCGGTCGACGCCCCGCCGCACCCGGCGATCCCCGAGGAGGTCGTGCCGCAACGCGTCCGCGTGCGTCCTGTCGCCGACATCCGTTCCCCTTCGCCCCTCACCGTCGGGAAGGAGCTCACCGTGTTCGGATTCCCGCTCGCCACCTCGTGGTGGAGCCTGCTGATCGGCCTGTACGGCTACGTGCTGCCAGGGTTCCTGTACGGCGCGTGGGTCACGATCGCCCTGTGGGACCTGATCCGTCAGGACTCCGTCCCGATCCCCTTCCGCGCCCGATGGATGGCCGTGGTCATCCTAGTGCCGTTCCTCGGGCCACTCCTGTACTTCTTCCGCGGGAGCTCGCCGATCCCGGCGCAGCTGCGGTTGATGCTGACGGTGGGCGGGGCGCTCGCGTGCCTGGTGGTGTCGGTGCTGGCGGCCGTGTTCGGGGGCTAGGGTCTCCGCGCTTCGAGCTCGACGCGCATGCGCTTGTTCGCCTTGCCCTTCGACTCGGTCTTGACGACGCGGACGCGGCCGACTTCCGACGTCGAGCGCACGTGCGTGCCGCCGTCGGCCTGCTTGTCGATGCCCTCGATGTCGATCACGCGGATCGGGTCGACGTGGTCGGGGATCAACGACACCTTCGTGCGGATCAGATCCGGGTCGGCGAACGCCTCGTGGCGAGGGAGGAAGCTCACGTGCACCGGGACGTCCTCAGCGAGCCGAGCGTTCAGCCTCTCCTCCACCTCCCGGCCGAACTCCTGGCTGATGCCGTCGAGCTCGAAGTCCATGCGCGCGGACCCGCTCGAGTCCATGTTTCCGCCTGTGACTTTCGCACCCCAGCCGGAGAAGACGACGCCCGACAGCGCATGCAGCGCGGTGTGCGTGCGCATGTGCAGGAAGCGGCGATCCCAGTCGATCTGGGCGGTGACCACGGTGCCCGCGGGCGGCGGCGCGGCCCCCGGATCGGGCACATGCAGGATCTCGCCATCGTCAGGGGACTTGACCGTGTCGACGATCGCGCACGATCTGTCGTCCCATCGGAGCTCGCCGATGTCGCCTGGCTGCCCACCGCCGCGCGCGTAGAAGACAGTGCGATCGAGCACGACGCCGTCCTCACGAACGTCGACGATGACGGCGTCGCAGGTGGTCAGGTACGCGTCGTGGGCGCAGAGATCGTCGGTCATGGCCAGGACGCTATCGCATCGCCGCTGTGCGCCGGCCTCATACGTTCGGCTCGGCGATGCTGGTGGTCCTGATCACCGACGCGATCACCGCGCCGACGAGGATCAGCGTGCCACCGATCGCCACCGGCGCGGTGATGGGCTCGTCGAGGAAGAAGTACGCGAGGACCGCCACGGTAAGCGGCTCCATCACGCCGATGATCGCGTTGCGAACGGCGCCCACCCGCTGCAAGCCGGCGAGCATCGCGGCGAACGCCCCCGCGGAGACGAGGATCATCACCGCGAGCCGCCATGCCGACGAGGCGGACGGGAAGGTCACGGCCCCGAACGCCCCGGCGTACACGACGTTTGCGGTCGCCGCCCCCAAGCCGAGCCAAGCGGCGGCCGTGAGCGGATCGGTCGTGCGCACGTGCCGGTCGGTTCCGATCAGGTAGGCCGTGTAGGCGACCGAGGTGCAGAGCGCCAGCACGATGCCCAGGGTCGTGACGTCGGCGCCGCCCCCGCCCAGCACGACCAGGGCGCTCCCCGCGATCGCAAGCCCGAGCGCGACGAAGAGCATCCCGGGCGGGCCCTTGCGGTCGAGGGCGATCGTCGCGAGCATCACCCAGACCGGGTACGTGTAGAAGAGCAGCGTGACGGCCGCCGCGCTCCCGTGGTTCAAGGCCGTGAAGTAGAACGCGGCCTCCGACCCGTAGCCGATCGTGCCCGCGATCGCGAGCGCAAGCCGCTCACCGGGAGTTGGCAGCAGCGGGCGGCCCATGAGCCCAACGAGCCCCAGCAACAAGAGCGACTGCCCCCCGAACCGGATCGCGAGCATCACGAACGGGAGCTCGCCAGCTTGTACCTGCTTGCCCAGGATCACCACCACGGCGAACAACGCCGCCATCAGCGCGGACAGGGCCGAGCCGGTGAGCTCGCCTCGCCGGTCGATGGCGCGGCGAGATCGCTCGCTCACGCCCCACCCGCGAGGAACACACGCACGCGCCCCACCAGATCGGGGATCGCGGCCATCAGCTCCTCTTCCGACCCCAGCACCACGAGCTCGGACGCGGGGAGCAGGTCGGCGAGCTCGCGCGCGACCGCCGCCGGGTGCACGGTGTCTCCCTCCCGCGCGATGATCAGGGCCGGCGCGGTCACCGCCTGCAGGCGCTCCCGGTCGTCGACCGCGACGTCTCCGACCACCTGGCGGATCGCCCGCGCCACCCCCACCGGGTTCATGTCCTGCCAGAGCAGGAGGTCGAAATCGCGGAGCCCCGGTTGTCGCGCATAGCCTTCGGCGCGCCCCGATTCGGCGAGCACGGCTTCGATCGCCTCCTCACGCGGGAGGGTCTCCAACAGCTGGGCGGTCCGCTCGAACAGCGCTCGGTCACCGATCGGCTGGTCGAGCGCGGCGGGCAATAGGAACACCAACCGTTCGAACCTTCCCGGATCGCCGGCGAGCAGATGCACGAGCGCTCCGGCCCCCAGCGACGTGCCGACGGCGCCGGTCGCCCGATATCGGGCCGCCACCGTATCGAGGTCGCGCGCAAAGTCCGCGAAGGCGTAGCTGCCGGCGGGCGGCGTGCTCGAATGACCGTGTCCCCTGAAGCAGAACCGCACCTTCGTGCCCGGGGCGAGCGGCGTGAAGGCGGCCAGCTCCATGCAGGAGTTCGTGAGGCCGTGCGCGAACACCGTCACCGGCTCGCCGGAGCCCTCGACCTCGACGTGCAGCGTGACATCGACGGTCGTCAGTTCGGGCACGCCGGCTCCCTCCTCCGCGGTTCCCGAGAGCGTACGATGCAGCGATGGATGAGCTTCCGCGCATCGAGGTCCAGCGGACCGACGTCGAGCAGTTCATGTCCCGATTCACCGTCGACGTGACCGACGGCACCGGTACTTCGACCCACACCGTCACGCTGTCGGGCACCGACTGGGAGCGCTACGGCGCCGCGTTCCGAACGCCCGAGGACCTGGTGCGATCCTCCTTCGCGTTCCTGCTGCAGCGTGAGCCGAAGGAGGAGATCCTCGCGTCGTTCGATCTCAGCAGGATCTCGACCTACTACCCGGGCTTCGAGCGGAGCCTCGCCCCGCCGCAGTAGCGGGCCCGCCTAGCTACTGGGCGATCTCGACCAGGTCATCCTGCGGCGCGAACTGATCGCGGATCGACCGCGCCCACCAGGCGACCAGCGCCGTCAGCACCAAGAAGACCGCGCCAGAGACCATCAGGATCACCCTGGTGCGCGACACATCGTTCTCCACCCAGATGAACGACAAGATCAAGGCCGGGACGATGAACCCCACGTTGTAGGCGATGTCGAACAGCGCGAACGCGCGGCCCCGGAAGTCGTCGGGCATCGCCTGCTGGGTGATCGTGTCGGCCGAGATCTTTCCAAGGAAGAACGCGAAGAAGCCCACGAACAGCATCCCCGCGAACCCGGCTACCGAGACGAGCCCGCCGAAGACCAGCGTCCCCGCGCCGAGCAACGTCATCGCGCCGAGCAGCAGTCGGATCGGCGGCACGCGATCCTTCCACTTCTGTGCGAGCACCAGGCCGAGCGCCCCTCCGACGAGGCCACCCAGACCGGACAACAGCAGCGCCAGCGTGTCGGCCTTGCTGCCGCCGCCTTCCACGAGGTTCTTCGCGTAGAGCGCGAAGACGAACAGACCGAAGCCCCAGAACTGGTACCGCAGCATCTGGAACGACAGCAATCCGAGCGCCGCTGGTGGGCGGGAGGCGATCTCCCTGATGCCCAGCGCCATGTTGCGGAGCACCTGACTGGCCTCCCGGCCGAAGGTCGTCTCGTGCGCCGTGGCCTCGACGTGTCGCATCTGCTTCGCGACGAGCGCACCGACGACCAGGACCCCCGCGCCGGCGATCACCACGAGCCAGGCGGGGAGCACGGCACCGAAGCCAAGGGCGAACGCGATGCCGAAGATCTGGAACAGGGCGCCGCCTGCCTGCGAGAGCGCGTTGCCCTGCATCAGGTCCTTGCCGGAGAGCACGTCGGGGATCGCGGCCGACTTCACGGCGAGCGCGACGCGGACGACGGCTTGTGCGGCGAGCAGCGCGAGGATCAGGGCGATCGTCGTCCCGGTCTTGCCCTCCGAGGTGGCGTCGCCGAGCGGCAGGATCACGGCGAACGCGATCACGGCGACGACGGCCGAGGTGATCAGGTTCGTCCACCAGACCACGCTCCGACGTGAGAACCGGTCGATGAACACGCCGATGAACGGCGACAGCAAGGTGTACGGGACGTAGAGCGCGAGCACGACCTTCAGCAGATAGTCAGCAGACGGCACGTTCTGGATGTCGAAGCCCTCCTTGCCGCCGAACGCGATCGACTTGCCGATCGCGCCTTGGATCACGCCCTGGCCCGCCTGCACGAGGAACTGGACCCCGGTGAGGATGGCGAAGTCCCGGTTCGAGAAGACGCTGAACAGCCCGTTGAAGAAGTTCCCGAACGACTCGAGTGGGCGGCGGAGCCAGGCGTCGCCCACGCGGAGCGCGGCTCCCAGGCCCACCGCGGCGCCGGCGACGGCCCAGCCCTTCGCGGTGGTGAGTGGTCCGCGCCAGACTGCCAACACGGCGATGCCGGCAACGAGCACCATCACGATCGACATCCCCGGGATCAGCGCGACGCGGTCCACGGTCGTGCGGATCCCGAGCCAGTTCGAGGCGAGCCACCCGGGGAGGACCAGCAGCAGCCCAAGTATCGCGATCACCAGCAGGTTCTGCGGCAGGTTGTCGAAGGGGCCCGGATGGTCCTGGAAGATCTGCGCGGCCGTGGCGGCGGCCGCCTCGGCGTCGGCGACGACGCCGACGGGCGGGCTCCACAGGCCCTCGCCCTCGATCACGAACACGTCGGGACCGACCTCGACCCCTTTGGCCTCAGCGGCGGAGAGCGTCGCGCCTTCGACGGCGGGGGTGCACTCGGTCACGCCGTTGCAGAGCCCCTTGTAGTACTGGCCGATCAGGAAGACGACCGGCGCCTGCGGATACGCCACGAGCCGAGGCTGGAAGTCCGCGGGCTTCTTACCGTCGGGGTCGCACACATCGTCGGGGCCGCCGAACGTTTCGCACCAGTGAGCGATCGAGGTGTCGTCGTAGCCCTCGCTGCCCTGGCCCGACTCGGTGGGTCGGCCGGCGAGGAAGTTGTCGACCGACCCGAAGTAGGTGGTGGATCGCTCGATCGCGTCGCCGGGCAGCCCCGTGCGGAACACGTTCGTGAACGTCTTGGCCCATCCGTAGGCGGTATTGGTCTTCGTATCGGCGTCGTCGGTGTCGCCGTAGTTCACGATAAGGACGCTAGGGCGGTCGCCGGCGGCGGCCACCACCTGGTTCACCGCGGCCAGGGACGTTCTCACGTCCTTGTTCGCCCACTGGTTCGTCTCACTCACCCATCGGTGCTGGATGCCGTCGAACAACATCCATCCCAGGGATGCCACGACCAGGGCAGAAGCCACGCCGCCCACCACCAGGGCCGCGCCCGTTCGCGCCCGGAGGAGCCATCGGATCGCCACGAACGAGCCGAGCCCGACGAGTGCCATCGGCGCGGCTGAGGCGTTCATGAACCGGTAGTACGGGATCGCGGCGCCACTCACGACGGTGGCCGCTCCCGCGAACGCGATCAGCCACCAGCCCGCGACCTGATCCTCGGTGCGCGCAGGCTCCCTCGTACGGCGCGAGAGCAAGATCGTGGACACGATCGCGATGGCCATGAACGGCACGACGATCACCGGCTGGAGGGAGGTCACCCATTCGGTCAGCCGGGCCGTGAAGAACGCCGCGGTGTAGGGCGGCGGTAGCGCGGCCTCCGCGAGGCTCGCCGGCGAGCCCCAGATACCGACCACCCAGCACGCGAGTCCGGCGAACATGCCGAACCCGACGGACATCAGCATCGGCGCGTCGGCCCGGAGGGCCGCGCCGAACGAGAACCGGCTCGTAAGGAAATGGAAGCCGAACACGGTGAGCAGCACGACACCGAAAATCACGCACGTCGTCGGGTGCGTGAACGCCGCGGCGATGCCGATCAGGAAGAGCGCGGTTCTCGCCCCCCACGAGGTCCGTGCCTCGTGGACGAACGGGATCATCAGCGAGAGCAGGAAGAGCACCGTGATGTTGTCGAGGTACCCGACGTAGGGCGTCGTGAGGAAGAGGGCCACGGAGGCGAGGAGGGTCGTCAGGACGACCAACGGGTCGCGGCGGCTGCGGAAGAG
>JBDTNY010000009.1:0-13572 GCA_039933515.1 Actinomycetota bacterium | reverse complement strand
CGGGTCGGGGACAGCGTCTGGTGGGCAGTTTAACTGGGGCGGTTGCCTCCCAAAAGGTAACGGAGGCGCCCAAAGGTTCCCTCAGTCTGGTTGGCAATCAGACGTTGAGTGCAAGGGCACAAGGGAGCTTGACTGTGAGACCGACGGGTCGAGCAGGAGCGAAAGCTGGGCCTAGTGATCCGACGACTCCGTGTGGAAGGGTCGTCGCTAAACGGCTAAAAGGTACCCCGGGGATAACAGGCTGATCCTGCCCAAGAGTCCATATCGACGGCAGGGTTTGGCACCTCGATGTCGGCTCGTCTCATCCTGGGGCTGGAGCAGGTCCCAAGGGTCGGGCTGTTCGCCCGTTAAAGAGGCACGCGAGCTGGGTTTAGAACGTCGTGAGACAGTTCGGTCCCTATCCGCTGTGGGCGCAGGAGATTTGAGAGGAGCTACCCCTAGTACGAGAGGACCGGGGTGGACGAACCTCTGGTGTGCCAGTTGTCGCGCCAGCGGCATGGCTGGTTAGCTACGTTCGGAAGGGATAAGCGCTGAAAGCATCTAAGTGCGAAGCCCACCTCGAGATGAGATCTCCCACTGGGTTGACCAGGTAAGGCCCCTCGCAGACCACGAGGTTGATAGGCCGGAAGTGGAAGCACCGCAAGGTGTGGAGCTGACCGGTACTAATAGGCCGAGGACTTGACTTCTGCTCGCGCTCGCTATCGTAGTTCTCGAGCTCTGCTCGGGGACGCACCCTCGATCCGTCTCGGAGGACTCCTTCGAGAACCGCCGTTTCGGTGGCCATAGCGGAGGGGCAACACCCGGTCCCATCCCGAACCCGGAAGTTAAGCCCTCCAGCGCCGATGGTACTGCTCGGGCAACTGAGTGGGAGAGTAGGTCGCCGCCGGACATCGTGGGAACGGGCCGCCTCCGGGCGGCCCGTTCCGTTTCCGGCTCACGTACCCTAGGAGTTGCGATGCCCAAGGCCCTCTCACCTCGACCCGGCAGCAAGGCGCGCCCCAAAGCCGCCGGCTCACTCAACCTGCCTCGGGAGATCACCGAGGAGGTGCAGCGGGTTACCCGGCCCACGGAGATCCGCGATGCCCTGTCGAGGATCGCTCGCGCGATCGACCTCCTCGAGCGCGACGATGCGGGCGCGGCGGTCACCGAGGCGCTGAAGGCGAAGAAGCTCTCGCCGCGGTCCGCCTCGATCCGGGAGGTCTTGGGGTTGGCGCTCTATGGCCAGGAGCGATGGCAGGAGGCGCTGACCGAGTTGAAGGCCTACCGCCGGATGACCGAGCGCGCCGATCAGAACCACATCATGGCCGACTGCCTGCGAGGGCTGGGGCGTCCCGCCGACGCGATCCCGTTGATCGAGGAGGAGCTGAGGACCAAGGGCGTGCCGAACGAAGCCAAGGCCGAGGCGGTGATCGTGGCGGGTTCGGCACTCGCTGATCAGAAGCGGTTCGCCGAAGCGCTCGCGTTCCTGGGGCGGGCTCGGACCCGCGACGACGTGGCGGAGGACTACACCCTGCGCCTCTGGTACGTGAGAGGGGACATCCTCGCCCGGGCCGGACGCAACGAGGAGGCGGCCGTCGAGTTCAAGAAGGTGATGCGGCACGACGTGGGTGCGTTCGACGCCGCGGAGCGGCTCGCCGAACTGGCCTGACACGCTGGGGTGATGGGGGCACTCACTCCATCGCGATCTCGAGCTCGGCCTCGCGACGCTTGGTCCAGTATCGGGCCAGGCCGGCGGCATTCATGCGGATCGATCCGATCGCGTCGTAGCGCGCCAGGTCGATCGGCACCCCGGCGTCGGCGAGGTGATCGGCGGCCGCCACGTGTTCTAGCAGACCGGTCAGCTCGTCGAGGTCGGCGCCGGGGCGAGCGTCGAGGCGCCGGCGGATTGCATCAGACCACCCCACCACCCGCGCGGCGGCGCGCTCGCATCCCTCCCCGGGATCGTTCACTGGCCCAAAATGCGACGTCATGAGCGAAGACGGGTTCCGGGCGCGGATCGCTTCGATGCTCGCGATCGCGGCCTCAACGTCGACCTCGGGCGGCGGCAATGCGGGTCGGTAACAGTCCGCCCAGGGAAGGTGCGACCCGATCGCCTCGCCCGTGAACATGACGCCCGTCGCGTCGTCGTGCAGCGCGACGTGGTGCGAGGCGTGGCCCGGCGTGTGGAGCACCTCGAGCGCCCTGTCGCCGAGCGCGATCCGATCGCCGCCCGCGACGGCCCGGATCCGGTCGGGGTCCACGGGCACGGTGTCGCCGAACCACGAGCGCATCCGTTCCTCTCCGTAGGTCCGGGCCGTCGAAGCGATGAGCCTGGTGGGGTCGGCCAGGTGCGCCGCGCCTCGCTCGTGGACGTAGATGTCGGCTCGAGGCAAGAGGGGGAGCAGCGTGCCGGCGCCGCCGGCGTGGTCGAGATGGATGTGGGTCGCCACGAGATGAGCGACATCCCCTGGCCCCAGCCCGAGCTTCGCGAGCGCGGCCAGCACGATCGGCGCATCGGCGGCCGGCCCCGTTTCGACCAGGGTGGGCTCGGCCCCGGTGAGCAGGTAGACGGCGTTGAAACGGTCGAGATCGGCCATGCGGGTGTCGATCATGACCACCCCGGGCGCCACATCGCTGATGGTCGGTACGCGGGGGCCCATCGCCCGAGTCTCGCACAGGCGTGTCGAGTCTCGCATGGGCGTGTCGTCGGGCGATGCTAGCGTCGCCACACCTCCTCCCCGACTGGATCGGAGGACGTCGATGGTGACGGTGAACGTGGTGGTGCTGGCGGGAACGATCGCGGCCGAGCCGGTGGTGCGGCAGATGCCCTCGGGCGACGAGGTCACCGAGCTTCGGTTGTCGGTGCCCGAGACGGGCCGGCGGTTGTTGCCCCTTCCCGTGGCGGCGTGGCACGCGACGGTCGGCAAGCGTGCGCTGAAGGGTCTCGCGAAAGGCGACGACGTCTTGGTCTACGGCCAGCTCGCGCGGCGCTTCTATCGCAGCGGCGCCGGCGCTCGCAGCCTTACCGAAGTGATCGCGACGGGGATCAAGAAGCTCGAGCCACTGGAGGCCTAGGGAGCGGCACGCGAGCCGAGCCGCTCGCGGTCCTGCTCGTCCTCGAGCGGCATCATCACCATGCCGGTGCGCGGCTTCGGCCAGAAGTACGTTGACTTCTGGGGCAGCCGCTCGCCCCGCGCAACCACCGCCCGGATCCGTTCGGGCGTGGTGGGCGGCAGGAACCACGCCGCGCGAGCGCCGCCCTCGGTGACGGCGGCGTTCGCCTCGCCCGCATCGGGCACGAATCGGAGCGACCCGTCGGGAGCCGAGACGTCGAGGATCGCCTCGTGGAGGGCTCGGACCGCCGGAGGACGGCCATCGAGTCGCGCCACGCGATAGATCACCTCGTCTCCCTCGCGGCGGGCGCTCCCGATCGTGACATCGTCGTCCGACAGCGCCGCCAACACATCGGCGAGTTGCTCAACGCGGTCGCCCACCGCCGGGGGGTCGCCGTCGAGCTGCACCCGGTGGAAGGGCAAGACGGGAAGGTGTTCCGACGCGGCGTCCACGACCAGGGTGAGCAGCCGGTCCCACTGCCCGGGGCCGTGCAGGGCATGCTGCTCGTCTCGGTACGCCAGGGCCGTCGAGTAGCGGTGGTGACCGTCGGCGACCAGCAGCGGCGCCTCGGCCAGCCACCGGTCTACCTCCGCGTCGCCGGGCACCGGCCACATCTGGTGCCGCACGCCCTGTTCATCCACGGTGTCGAACGGCGCCGGGGTTGCGGCGAAGGAGGCGAGCAGCTCAGCTAGAGGGCGGCAGGGCCCCTCGACCGTGCCGTAGACGGCCGACAGGTGCGTCCGCGTCGCACGCAACAGACGCAGGCGATCTCGCACGGGACCGGGCATCGTGCGCTCGTGCGGGATCACGCGCGCGCCCCAGGGCTCGAGCTCCATCGCGGCGAACAGTCCCCGGATCGTTCGCTCGGACCCCTGCGGGCCGACCGTCATCTCGTAGGCGTAGAACGCGGGGTGCTCGCTGCGTCGCAACGCTCCTTGCCGCTCCCAGTCCGAGAGCAGCTCCGCCGCCCGTGCGTAGCGGGAATCGGCCGCCACGGGGTCGTCACTCCCTTCGGCGAGATCGAGATGGACGACGCTGAACGGACTCGCCGACAGGTAGCCGCGTCTGCGAGCCTCGCTGATAACGTCGTACGGCGGCGCCGTCACCCGCTCCAGCGGGCCCGCGACGGAGGCGTCGTACACGAGACCGGTGAATGGGAAGAGGCGAGGCACTCACCTTGTATAGCAGCCGCATCGACAGCGAGACGGCCTACGACTTGTTCGGCCGCGGGCGGACCTTGCTCCGGGACGGTCACCCGCATCAGGCGGCGATGCTGTTGGCGCGCGCCAAGCTGATCGAGCCGGACAAGGCCTCGATCCGCGAGGCGCTCGGGCGAGCGCTCGTCCTGATCGGACGGTGGCCGGACGCACGGCGAGAGTTCGCGCGGATGGTGCAGTTGAACCCAGCCGACGACTATGCGCACTACTGCCTCGCCCTCGCGTGCGAGCGCACGGGCGAGATCGGACGGGCGCGCGGCCACGCCAAGCTCGCAGCAGCGCTGTGCCCCGGGAACCAGCATTACGAGCACATCCTCGATCGCCTAGGCGCGTAGATGCTGGCGGAGCGCTTCGACGCCTTCTTGTTCGATCTCGACGGGGTCCTCTACCGGGGCGACGAGCCGGTGCCGGGCGCCGCCGACGTCGTCGCGGCGTTGCGACGGCTTGGCAAGGGGATCGCGTTCGTGACGAACAACTCGGCGCGCACGCCCCAGGCGGTCTCGGCCAAGCTGATGGCGGTCGGGATCGACGCCTCACCCGAGGAGGTCGAGACTTCCGCGCTCACGACGGCGGCCCTGCTTGCGGCGCGCCACGTGCGCGACGCCTATGTCGTGGGGGGCGAAGGGGTCCGGCGAGCGCTGGGCGAGGCGGGGGTCGTCGTGCTCGAGGGCGATCCACCCACCGCCGGCGCGGTGGTCGTGGGATTCGATCCCGAGGTCGACTACGCGAAGCTTCGGCGCGCCTCCCTCCTCGTCGGCGCGGGGGTGCCCTTCATCGCGACGAACCCCGACGCCTCCTTCCCGGCGACCGACGGCGAACGATGGCCGGGGGCGGGCGCGATCGCGGCGGCGATCGAGACCACCACCGGCGTACGCGCAGAGGTGATCGGCAAGCCCAACGCTCCGATCCTCGCCGCGGCCTTGGCGCGGGCGGGGGGTGGCCGGCCCCTGATGATCGGCGATCGGCTCGACACCGACATCGCCGGAGCCGTGACCATGGGGTGGTCATCATTCTTGGTCCTCACCGGGATCTCCACCCGAGCCGACGTTCGCGCCTTCCCGTTCGCGCCGACCTACGTCTGGGAGGACCTGTCCCTCCTCACCGACCCGGCCTGAGCCAGGAGGTCGCCTGGAAGCGCGCAGTAGACTCCCTGTACGCCACATCCCGCTAGGAAGGACGCACCCGATGCTCATCGACGACGTGTGGAAGACGATCGAAGCGACCCTCGGCAACCTGACCCCGACCAAAGCCCGCGACCTGGCGAAGGGCTTCGCCGAGCCCGGTGCGGCCAAGGAGCAGGTGGCCAAGACCGCCGCGGACCTCATGGAATGGTCGCAGCACAACCGCGAGCGGGTCCGGAGCCTCGTCACCCGTGAGATCTCGGACCAGATCTCCCATCTCGGTCTGGCGCCGCAGTCCGACCTCGACGCCCTGAAGAAGCGCGTCCGCGAGCTCGAGCGCGCGGCGGGCATGACGGCGTCGGGGCGCTCGGGCGAGGGGACCGCCGCGAAGAAGCCCGCCGCCCGCACGCCTGGGACGCGCAAACCGACTGCCCGTAAGACCACGGCGCGGGCCGCTGTCACGAACAAGCCAGCCGCCCCTTCCGGCCAGGCTGGGTAGCCCGCGATGCCCCGTCGCCCTCTCGATGCCGAGCTGGTGCGCAGGGGCCTTGCCGGCAGTCGCGCCGAGGCTCAGGACGTCGTCCGGGCGGGGCTGGTAACGGTCGGCGGCACGCCCGCGACGAAGGCCGCGACGATGGTCGCCGAGGACGTGGCGGTCGATCTGGTCCGACCGACGCGCCGATTCGTCTCCCGCGGAGGGGACAAACTCGACGCCGCGCTCGATCGGTTCGGGATCGATCCCGCCGGCCTGGAGTGCTTGGACGCGGGGGCGTCCACGGGCGGGTTCACCCACCGCCTCTTGCAGGGCGGCGCGGCGCACGTGACCGCGGTCGACGTCGGGTACGGACAACTCGCGTGGGCGCTTCGCAACGACGATCGAGTGACGGTGCTCGAGCGCACCAACGTCAGGATGCTCGGCTCCGCCGATCTTCGTGCGGCGCCCGAGCTCGTGGTCGCCGATCTGTCCTTCATCTCGATCCGATCCGTGATCGCGGCGCTGGCTGAGGTGTCGTCGCCCGCGGCGGTCTTCGTCGTCCTCGTGAAGCCGCAATTCGAGGCGCGGCCCGCGGACGTCGCTCGCGGCGGCGTCGTGCGTGACCCAGGCGTGTGGCGGCGGGTCCTGGGCGACGTCGTCGATGCCTTCGCGGCGGCGACCGTCGCTCCGCAGGACCTCATGACGTCGCCGGTGATCGGTCCTGCGGGCAACGTCGAGTTCTTCCTGCACGGGCGGCGGGGCGGCTCGCCGAGGCCGATCGATCTCGACGTCGTCGTGGCCGAGGCCGCCGAGGTGGGTTCGTCGTGAGCCGGGTGGGCTTCGTCATGCACCCCCGTCGGACCATGGCCGTCGACACGGCGATGTGGCTGGAGCGGTTGCTGGCGTCCGAGGGTGTCGAGACCCTCCGGCTTCCCGATGACGACGAGCGTCCGGTCGTGGGGGCCGAGGACCTCGATCTCGTGGTCTCGGTCGGCGGCGACGGGACCTTCTTGCGCGCGGCGTTCGCGAGCTCGGACGCGGGCTGTCCCGTCCTGGGCGTGAAGGTTGGCCGGCTCGGCTTCCTCACCGAGGTGGAGCCCGAGGGTGCGCCGGCTCTGATCCGGAGCGTGCTGCTCGGCCAGGCAACGATCGAAGATCGTCTCGCGCTGACCGTCGAGCCGGTCGAGGCCGGTGCCCCTTTCGAGCCGCAGTGGGGGCTGAACGAGATCATCGTCGAGAAGCACGCCCGGCATCGACTCGTGCGGCTCGCGGTGCACGTCGACGGGAGCTACGTGACGACGTTCTCGGCCGACGGCGTCATCGTGGCGACCCCGACCGGGTCGACCGCGTACTCTTTCTCGGCCCGCGGGCCGATCGTGAGCCCACGGGTGGAATCGCTGGTGCTGACGCCGGTCGCGCCCCACATGGTGTTCGATCGATCGTTCGTCCTGCACGCAGGCGCCCGGGTCTCTCTCGAGGTGGTGGGCGAGGAGAGCGCATTGCTCTCGGCCGACGGGCGGGGCAGCATCGAGCTCGCGGTCGGATCGATCGTGCTGATCAGGGCGTCGAGCCGCCCCGCGCGGCTCGTGCGGCGCCCCGGTGCGCCGGGGTTCCTCGAGCTCGTCAGGGAGAAGTTCGACCTGCCCGGGGCCGACCCCGGGGCTGGCCCCGCGGCCGACGCGGGGGCCGACCCCGTGCCGCCGGGCGATGTCGGGGAGCGGGGATAGACTCCGCGCGTGCTCCGTGAGCTGCACATCAGCGGACTGGGAGTCATCGACGACCTCGACCTCGAGGTCCATCCCGGCCTGACCGTGCTCACCGGGGAAACCGGCGCCGGCAAGACGATGGTCACCGTCGGTCTCTCGCTCGCGCTGGGTGCCCGTGGGAGCGCATCGCTCGTGCGCGAGGGTGCCAGGTCCGCCCGCGTCCAGGCGAGGTTCGACGCGCCTGCGGACGCGGGAACCTGGGCCGAGGACGACGAGGTCGTGCTCGCACGGATCGTGGGCGCCGACGGCAAGACCGCGGCCAGGATCGGAGGTCAGATCGCCACCGTCTCAGCGCTCGCGGGGCTCGGCGCGTCACTCGTCGAGGTGCACGGCCAGCATCAGGCCCAGCGGCTCTTGGCAGCAGGAACGCAGACGGCGTTCCTCGACCGGTTCGCAGGTGACGCGCACCTGGTCGCGGTCGCGAGCTACCGCGAGGTCTTCGAGCGGCTGCGCCACGCCCGGATCGCGATCGAGCGGCTCCGCGAGGCCGCGCGCGATCGGGAGCGCGAGCTCGACCTGCTGGGCTACCAGGTGCGCGAGATCGAGGAGATCGCGCCGCGGCCGGGGGAGACCGAGGCGCTCGGCGCCGAGGAGGCCCGGCTCGCCCACGTCGAGCGGCTGATCGGCGAGATGGGAAGCGCCGAGGCGATCCTCACCGGAGACGACGGCGGGGCGGCCGATGCGATGGGCGCCGTGGCCGGCGCCGTGGAGACGGCTGCCTCGCTCGATCCGGCGGCCGCCGGGCTCGCCGAGCGGGCGCGAGGGCTGGCGGCCGAGACGACCGAGCTCGCGCGGGACCTGCGTGGCTATCGCGAGGGGCTCGCGGCCGACCCCGCGCGGCTCCAGACGATTCGCGAGCGCGCGCAGGCATTGCAGGCGCTGCACCGCAAGTACGGCGAGACCGACGCATACGTGCTCGCGTACCTCGCCGACGCCGCGGACCGGCTCGCGGGCCTCACCACGGTCGACGACAGGCTCGCCGAGCTTGCGGACGAGGTCCAGGGACTCGAGACCGAGGTGAGCGAGCGGGCCGTGCAGGTGAGCCGTGGCCGAGGCGAGGCGGCGCCGTCGCTCGCGATCGCGCTCGGCGCCGAGCTCGAGGAGCTCGGGATGCCCGGAGCGGCGCTCCAGGTGAAGCTCGAGCGGCTCACCGAGCTCGGCCCCACCGGCGCCGAGCGCGTGGAGCTCCTGCTGTCGGCCGGCCCGGGTCAGGCGTCCCTCCCGCTCGCCAAGGCGGCCTCGGGGGGCGAGCTCTCTCGAACGATGCTCGCGTGCCGGAGCGTGCTCGCGGATCTCGACGAGGTGCCCACGCTGGTCTTCGACGAGGTCGACGCGGGGATCGGGGGGCGCGCAGGTCTGGCCGTGGGCCGCAGGCTCGCACGGCTCGCGCGCGATCGTCAGGTGCTCGTGGTTACGCACCTCCCGCAGATCGCGTGCTTCGCCGACCGCCATGTGCGGGTGAGCAAGGATGCCGGCATCGCGACGATCGAGGTGCTCGAGGATCACGAGCGGGTGCTAGAGCTCTCCCGGATGCTCGCCGGTCTCGACGGATCCGACGCTGCGGAGGACCACGCGGAGGAGCTTCTCACCGAGGCCGGCCGCGTGAAGGCCGGTGCGTGACGCGCCCTCCAGCCGAAAAATCTGCCCGCGTCGCCCGAATGCCCACCCCAACCAGCCCGTCGCGTCGGTGGCCTCTGATAGAGTCGCGTCCCGTGGTGAGGGAGCAGCCGAAGTTCATCTTCGTCACCGGGGGAGTCGCCTCCGGTCTCGGCAAGGGGATCACCTCCGCCTCCCTCGGCCGCCTTTTCAAGTCCCGCGGACTGAAGGTCGCCGTCCAGAAGCTCGACCCGTACATCAACGTCGACCCGGGCACGATGAACCCCTTCGAGCACGGCGAGGTATTCGTGCTGGACGA
This sequence comes from Actinomycetota bacterium, assembly GCA_039933515.1. Taxonomy (GTDB): domain Bacteria; phylum Actinomycetota; class UBA4738; order UBA4738; family HRBIN12; genus JAOUEA01. Next base: position 3,985 of record JBDTNY010000009.1, on the reverse strand, counting down.
CGGCGCCGAGACCGACCTCGATCTGGGCCACTACGAGCGATTCATCGACATCGACCTGCATCGCGGGTCGAACCACACGACCGGAGCGATCTACTCGGCGGTGATCGCGAAGGAGCGGCGGGGCGACTACCTGGGCAAGACGGTGCAGGTGATCCCGCACATCACGGACGAGATCAAGGAGCGCGTGCGCGCCCTGGGAGAGACCGAGGCCGCCGATCTGGTGCTCGTCGAGATAGGGGGCACGGTCGGCGACATCGAGTCCCTTCCGTTCCTCGAGGCGATCCGGCAGCTGCGCAACGAGATCGGCCGCGAGAACTGCGCGTTCGTGCACGTGTCCTTGATGCCCTACATCGGCCCGTCCGGCGAGCTGAAGACCAAGCCCACGCAGCACTCGGTAAAGGAACTGCGGTCCCTGGGTATCCAGCCCGACGCCATCGTGTGCCGATCCGACCGCCCGATCGGCCGCAACCTCAAGGAGAAGATCTCCCTCCTCTGCGATGTGCCGATCAGCGGCGTGATCAGTGCGCCGGACGCTCCCTCGATCTATGAGGTGCCGCTCGTGTTGCACAAGGAGGGGCTCGATACCGAACTGGCGCGACACCTGGGCATCGAAGGGGAGCCCGATCTCTCGGAGTGGGAGCACCTCGTCGACCGCATCCATGCGACGAGCGACCCTGTCACGATCGCGGTGGTCGGCAAGTACGTGAACATGCGCGACGCGTACCTTTCGGTGGTCGAGGCGCTGTACCACGGGGGGTTCCATCACGGCGCCGACGTCCAGATCCGATGGGTAGCCTCAGACGACTTGGGCGGGATCGCGACCGAGGAGGCGCTTCGAGGTGTCGACGGGGTCCTGATCCCCGGCGGGTTCGGCATCCGCGGGGTCGAGGGCAAGGTCGCTGCCGTCCGGCACGCCCGCGAGCGGCGCATCCCGTTCCTAGGCATCTGCCTGGGACTTCAGTGCGCGGTGATCGATTTCGCGCGGCATGTCTGCGGCCTTGAGGGCGCGAACTCGAGTGAGTTCGACCCGGCCTCACCGCATCCCGTGATCGACCTGTTGCCCGAGCAGAAGCACGTGACGGACCTCGGGGGCTCGATGCGACTGGGCGCCCAGCCGTGCCATCTCGTGCCCGGTACGGTCGCGGCCGGCGCCTACGGCGAGGAGGTCGTCTACGAGCGGCACCGCCATCGGTGGGAGGTCAATCCGGCGTACCACGAGGCGCTCGAGCAGGGCGGACTCGTGCTCTCGGGGAACTCGCACAATGGTCGGCTCACCGAGATCATCGAGCTCCCCGACCATCCGTTCTTCGTGGCCGGCCAGTTCCACCCCGAGCTTCGCTCGAGGCCGACGCGGCCGCACCCGCTGTTCCGCGGATTCGTCGGCGCCGCACAGATCCACCGTCGAGCCCAGGCCGACGAGTCTCTCTCCGTCGGCTGACCCGATGCCCGAGCCTCGGGCGACGCGGCGCGCGTTCGATGGAGCGTTCGTCCAGGTCGACGTCGAGGAGTGGCCCGGGCTCGAGCCCTGGGAGGTAGTCCGGCTCCACGCGGCGAGCGCGGTGCTGCCACTGCTGCCCGATGACCGCGTGCTGCTCGTCAGGCAGTTCCGCCCGGCCGTGCGCCAAGTGCTCACCGAGATCCCCGCCGGCATCCTCGATGTCGACGGGGAGGATGCCCTGACCGCGGCCGGCCGGGAGCTGTACGAAGAGACCGGGTACCGGCACACCCACATCGAGTTCCTGGGTGGCCACTACGCGTCGGCTGGCAGCACCGACCAGTACGTACACCTGTTCTGGGCGAGGGTCGAGGCCGAGCCGTCGGGGACGGTCGAAGCCGGGATCGAGCTGACATCCGAGCCGTTCGATCGGATGGTCGCGGCGGCGCGTGGTGGCCGGGTTCGCGACTCGATGACCGCGCTCGCGCTGTTGATGGCCTCAGGGCGTCCTCCGCTCCCGTGAGCCACGTTGAGCGGGTGTTCAGTACGCTTTTGCCCCATAGGACCCATCCCACGATCCAGGAGGCGCGGAGCCCGTGATCATCGGCATCCCGAAGGAAGTGAAGGACCACGAGTACCGCGTCGCCGCGACCCCCGAAGGGGTGCGCGAGGCGGTCCGTGCCGGGCACCGCGTTCACGTAGAGACGGGCTCAGGCGTCGGCTCGGCGATCTCGGACGAGGACTTCGTCTCCGCGGGCGCCGAGATCCTTCCCGATGCCGACGCGGTGTTCGCCGGCGCGGATTTGATCGTGAAGGTGAAGGAGCCCCAGCCCGCGGAGTACCAGCGGTTCCGCGAGGGTCAGCTGCTCTTCACGTACCTGCACCTGGCCGCCGACGCCACGCTCACGCGGTTCCTCGCTGAGCGACGCGTGCGCGCGGTCGCCTACGAGACGGTGATGCTGCCCGACGGCCGGCTGCCGCTGCTGGCGCCGATGTCGGAGATCGCGGGACGGATGGCGCCTCAGGAGGGAGCGGCGGCCCTGGAGCGCCCGCGTGGCGGTCGCGGCGTATTGATGGGCGGCGCCTCCGGAGTCGCTCCGGCCAACGTCGTGGTGCTCGGCGCGGGGATCGCCGGTGGCAACGCCGCGCAGATCGCGGCTGGCATGGAAGCCGACGTCACCGTGGTCGACCGCAACGTCGACCGGCTCCGCGACATCGACCGTGTCTGGCACGGGCGGATCCACACGGTGATGAGCTCCACGCTCGCCATCGAGCGTCTCGTGCTGGCAGCCGACCTCGTGATCGGGGCCGTGTTGGTGCCTGGGGCGAAAGCCCCCCGACTCGTGACCGGCGAGCTGGTCGCACGGATGCAGCCCGGGGCTGTGCTGGTGGACATCTCGATCGATCAAGGTGGATGCTTCGAAACCTCGCACGTAACGACGCACTCGGATCCCACGTATGTCGTCGACGGGGTCGTGCACTATTGCGTCGGCAACATGCCCGGCGCCGTCCCAAGGACCTCCACCTATGCGCTCACGAACGTGACCTGGCCGTACGTGCTGGCGATCGCCGTGGACGGACTGCAGGCCGCCATCGCAACGGATCCCGCGCTCGCGCTCGGGGTGAACGTCTGGGACGGCGAGATCACGAACGCCGGCGTCGCCGCCGCGCACGATCTCTCCGTCGTCCCGCTGGCCTCGATGGTGGCGGAACGAGGGTGAGCGAGGAGGACGGTCACAATGGCCGAGACGTTGGCGGTCGAGGCAGGGCGTTACCTGGACCACCTCGTGGTCGAACGTGGGCTCTCCTCGAATACCCTCGCTGCGTACCGGCGTGACCTCGGTCGCTACGTCAAGTTCCTCGAAGCACGCGACATCAGCGATCCGGCCGACGTCGACGAGTCGTCGATCCGTTCCTACGTCGCGTCGGTGTCGGCGTCGACCCACGGCGAAGATGAACGGGCGTATCGGGCCACGAGCGTCGCACGGATGCTCTCGTCGGTCCGTTCCTTCCATCGGTTCTTGGTGCGAGACGGGGTCACGTCCCGCGACCCCGCGAGCGCGGTAGCCCAGCCCAAGCTCCCGCGGCAGCTCCCGCACCCGCTCTCGGTTGAGGACACTCGCCGCCTGCTCGAGGCGCCGGACACCACGAGCACGTCGGGGCTGCGGGACGCCGCGATCTTGGAGCTGCTGTACGGCGCGGGCATGCGGATCTCGGAGCTCACCGCGCTCGACATCGACGATCTCGACCTGGACACAGGGTCGGTCCGCGTGATGGGCAAAGGAGGGAAGGAGCGCGAGGTCCCGCTGGGAAGCTTTGCCCGCGACGCGGTGGAGGCATACCTCACCCGGGGCCGCCCGGCGCTCGCGTCCGCCACGAGCCGGGGGGCGCTCTTCCTCAACACCCGCGGCGGGCGGCTGACGCGCCAGATCGGGAACCGCCTGGTCGCCACGCACGCGCGCGCGGCAGGGATCGAGGGTCGCGTGACCCCACACTCGCTCCGCCATTCGTTCGCCACGCACCTGCTCGATGGCGGCGCCGACCTGCGTG
>JBDTNY010000008.1:0-13347 GCA_039933515.1 Actinomycetota bacterium | reverse complement strand
GCGTTCTGGGCGCCGAGCGCCACGTCGAACAGCCCGACCGCCGTGTCCGGCTGCCCGGTCCAGCCCGCGATCGTGAGCGTCGCTGTCGAGCCCGACGTGGTCACCGACTGCAGGTCGCCGAGGCCCGGCACGTCGGTAAGGGTCCAGCCGGCGGTGCATGGCGCCGCACACGCGGCGAGGTTCTCATCGAAGTTCACCGTGACCGTGTCGACGAAGCCGTCCAGGTTCAGGTCGCGCATCTGCATCGACTGCCTCGCGGGCGGCGTTGTGTCGCTGGACTGGCCGGGATCGACCACGCTCGCGTAGGTCGTCGAGACGTCGTTGCCGGCGACCGGGTCGGTCTGCAGCCCGTCGACCGATGCGGAGTTGATCAGCGTCTGCGGGGTGGCGGTGGCGGTTCCCGGGATCGTGACGGTCGCCGTGTCTGTCGTGTTCATCGACCCCAGATTGCAAGTGATCGTCGTGGTGCCGCTGCACGATCCGAGGGTCGTGGTGGCCGAACCGTTCGCGATGAAATTCACGGGGAGGACGTCGGTCACCACGACGCCGCCGTCGGTGTTCGGGCCGTGGTTCTCGATCGTCAGCACGTAGTCGAAGTTCGTGCCCTGGCCGATCTTCGAGGGGACGGTGGTCGTGACCCCGAGGTCGGCCCCGCCCGCGCTCTCGACGGTGGTCGATGCGGTGGCCGAGTTGTTCGCGGTGTTCGGGTCGGCCGTGGAGGCCGAGACCGAGGCCGTGTTGTCGATCGGGCCCGCCGTGTTCGCCGAGGCGACGATCGTGGCGGAATCGCCCGCCGAGGTCACGGTGCCCAGAGCGCACGAAACGGTGCGAGATCCCGAGCTGTAGGTGCACCCGGGCGCGCTCACGAAGTCGAGGGTGGACGGCAAGACGTCGGTGAGCGTGGTCGAGGTCGCGGAGTCGGGACCCGCGTTGGTGATCGTGGCCGTGAAGGTGATCTGCTGCCCGACGTTGACCGTCGTGGGCGCGCCGGCGAAGGCCAGGCTCAGGTCGGCCGTGGTGGGAGCGGCGCCGTCAGTGAACTGCGCGAAGTTGAGCCGCTTCTGCGACTGCACGCGCGTGAAATCGCCGCCGATGTACAACTTGTTGTTGCTGAAGGCGTCGACCGCGAACACGCCGAGGAACCCGGCGGTCACCACGGGGAGCCACGTCATGTCGAGCGCGCCGGTGGCAGCGTCCGTGCGGACCATCTGGTCCACGACCTTGGAGTCGTACTTGAAGAAGTGCCCGCCGAAGTAGGGCGTGCCGTTCAAGACGTCGACGCCCTGCACGTTGCCGTCGGTCTTCTTCTCCCAGATCTTCGCCCCCGTGGCGAGGTTCACCGCGAGCGCCTTCCCGCCACCGCCGCCGCCCGCGGCGTAGAGCCGCGTGCCCGCCGCCAGGTCCAGGATCGGGTAGCTCGGGTGGTACACGCCGCCGATCGTCGCGCCCGTCGTGGGATCGATCGCGGCGAGCTTGTTCTGACTGGTGCCGTTCACGTTGGAGAAGTTGCCGCCGAGCCACAGGCGGTTGGATGCCAGGACGATGTCCCGCACGAGGTTGTCGGCCGTGGCGTTGAACCCGGGGACCTGCGCTCCGGTCGTGGGACTGAGTGCCGCGATGCGCGTCACGGTGGTCGTGCCCAGGCTCGTGAAGGCACCGCCGATGTACACCCGATCCGTCGACACGGCGATCGCGCGGACGACGTTGTTCGGCCAGCCGGTCGGCTTCCACAAGGTCCGCTGTCCCGTGGCGGTGTCGAACTGCACGATCCGGCGCTGGGTGGTCCCGTTCACGGTCGTGAAGTTGCCGCCCACGTAAAGCCTGGTCCCGTCGGGCGAGACCGCGAACGCGAACACCGTGCCGTTCACCGTCGGGGCGAACGAGGTCGGCTGGCCCGTGATCGCGTCGATCGCGCCGATGAACGCCCGAGGCGTCAGGGCGTCGGTCACCGGGTCTTGGAGGTTCGCGAAGTCACCGCCCAGATAGATCGAGTTGCCGACGCGAAGGATCGCGTTGACCTTGCCGTCGGTGCCCCAGGTGGGGTCGGGCGTCAGCGGAAGTGCTGCGGATGCGGCCTGCGGCAACGCGGCCACGACGAGGATGGCGGCCAACAGGGTTCCGAGGGAGCGTCGCATATCGGGGGGAACTCCTTCGCATCTCGTTCGAGGACAGCCGTTCTGGGGTTACGGCACACGGACTACACCGAGGTGCGTATGGTACCGGACGATTTCCCCTGAGGCAACGGGTCGCCCACACATGGGGGATGGTTCTCTCCCGAGGACCTACGACTCCAGGACTAGTACTTCCTGACCACGAAATCCCCCGCCCACCCCCTCCAGGACCCCCGTTCGTCCCGCCGAAGGAAGACGTACAGAATCGAGGGGAGGCCTGGTATGACCCGCACGGCCCTACGAAGGCGTCGGTGGTCCCGATGGGGCGCAGGGGCGCTCGGCACCACGATCTCGATCGCGATGCTGGCCGCGCTCCTGACCGCGCCGGCAGCGTTCAGCGCACCGACGACGTCGGCACCTGCGACAGGCGTGATGTGGGGCGCCTACGCGAACGCCAAGTCCGGACAGTCGATCTTCGATGCGGTGACCTCGCTCGAGGGCAAGGTCGGCCGCAAGCTCGCGATCGCGAACAAGTACCACCCGTTTACCGATCACAGCTACACCTTCGAGCAGTGGCAGCTGGACAGGGGCCAACTGCCGTTGATCTCGTGGCGCGGTACGGACGACACGCCCGACGGCAACCGGGCGGTCAAGATCGCCGCCGGCCAGTACGACGACGTGATCAGAGCCGCCGCCGACGGCATGAAAGCCCTGTCGGGCCCGGTGCTCCTGCGCTTCAACTGGGAGATGGACCAGTCACCGGGAGATCGCGAATACATCGGGACCCCGACGGAGTTCATCCAGGCCTGGCGCCACATCTACGACATCTTCGCGGCACGTGGCGCGAACAACGTCGAGTGGGTCTGGGCGCCGCGCGCGGCGAGCTTCAAGAAGGACGTGGGTCCGCAGTTCTACCCGGGCAACGCCTACGTGGACTGGATCGGCGGCTCTGCGGTGCCGATCAACAACTTCGCGTCGTTCGAGGAGCTCTACCGATCCTTCTACGACTGGGGCGTGACCAAGAGCAAGCCGCTGCTGATCTGGGCGGGGATCCAGGAAAGGGGCGGCGACCCGAACTGGAAGGCGAACTGGTTCGACCAGGCACGCACCACGATCGTGAACACGATGCCCGAGCTGAAGGCGTTCGTGTACTACCACGCGCTGGCGCCCAAGGGCGGCAGCTTCTGGGCCGACACGACCAACCAATCGCTCGCTTCGTTCTCGCAGATGGGCAACAACGCGAACTTCGGCGCGATGCTCGGGAGCGGCGGCTCGGGCGGAGGTGGCGGTGGCAGCAGCTCGACGAGCACGCCCCCGCCCACAAGTTCCAGCACGCCCCCGCCGGTGGTCGGCACCGTCTTGTTCGCCGACGACTTCGAAGACGGCGACGTGGCGGACTGGACCATGGGCAACGCCGGGCTCACCCTGCAAGGCGACGTCTCGCACGGCGCGTGGGCGGTCCGAGAGACCAGCAACGCCGCGGGCGACAACACGTTCGCGACACGGACGATACCGGGCGGAACGAGCCTCGATCTGGTGATCGAGTTCGACTACAAGGTCGTGAGCGCTGCGAGCTCCGTCTCGCTCGCCAAGCTGGTCGTGCTGCCCACGGGCACCCCGCTCTGCCTGAACATGAAGCGGGACGGAACCCTTCTCCTGTGGAATGGGGCAACCCGGACCACCGCCAGCGGTGGCGTCGCACTCGCCAAGGGCGACTGGCACCACATCAAGATCCAGGTGTCCGTCAACGGCGCCGCCTCGGACGTGAAGGTGTGGGCCGACGCCAACCTGGTAAACGCGCTCAGCGGCACGACCTCGCTGGGTACGTCGCCGATCGGCGCGCTGCAACTGGGCAACAGCACGGCGGGACGGACGTACGACGTCGTGTTCGACGACGTCGTGGTGTCGGCTCCGTAGGGACCACGCCACATAAGGACGTATCGAGGGCGGGCCGAGAGGCCCGCCCTCGGCGCGTCAGTGAGTCAGGGCGCGAGGCAGACCTGGTCGCCGCATCCGGACAGATGCAGCGGCGGGTTCGGCGCGTTGGGAGAGTCGAGGGTGGAGTACGCCCCCATGACGGCGCCGGCAGCGTCTTGGTCGAAGGCAAGCGATTCGCCGACGTCGGCCGTGGGCACACTCCCGGCGATCGACGTGTTGCACGGAGCTGTCGGTGAAGACCGGAACGACCGTACGACCGTGGCGGACCGAGGCCACATCATGACCTCGTCGAGGTGTTTCATCGCGATCCAATTCCCGTTGCTCGTGATGTCGGCCGCGGTGGGACCGTACGCATTGGTGGTGGTCAACCGCCCGGTGATCTCCGCGACCTTCGACAGCGTCGTCGGTTGCGTGGGGTCGGTGCTGAGGTCGGTTCGCTTGGCCCGCCACACCGGCACGAGATCGCTGCCGGCAAGCAACTTCTTCGAGACCACGAAGACGTTCCCAGTCGGCGGATCGACGAACATCGCCTCGCCGTTGCGGACCTGTTCCCCGGCGGGGTATCCCAGGTAGTACCGATTCACGGCCCATGACGCCAGGTTCCGATCGACCGGCGGCTGCGCCGGGTCGACCAGGGGCTCGCGCACGCGGTAGACATCGACCGTCGTCCGGGCCACGGGGATCGTGCCGGTATCGGCGATCCAGACGAACTGCCGGCCGTCACGCATCGTCTGGACCGAGATGTCCTCCCAGTCGATGTTCTCGACCGGGTGGCCGTTCGCATCGACGGCTGGCAGGCGATAGCGACCGAGCGACGCGCCGTCGGGCCCCATCGCGTAGAGCCAGGGCATGTTGCCGTTGTCCAGGATCATCCATAAGACCCCGGGGGTCTGATGACTCTCGGCGACGCCCGAGATCTCGTCCACGGTCGTGTCGCCGTACCCCGACGGCCCCACCTCCTGCATCCCCCCCCAGGTGCCGCACTCGACGCCGGCCGCGAGCACCCTCGCACCGGAGGCGGGGGGGCGGGGCGCCGGCTTGTTCGCGGCGAAGGCGGCGGAGGTCGCGGCCGCGACGCCGAGGAGCACACCGGCGGCAAGCGCCGCGGGGCGCGGGGGGCGCACGAGCGCGCGGGATCGGGTTCGGGGGGTTCGCGTCATGTCGGGGGAAGTCCGTCGGGGGTCCCGAGCCTACCGTGCCCGGCCCGCTATTGGGAACCCCCCGCCCGGCCGTGCGCCTGAGCTACCCTCGAGCGGCCCACGCCGCGATGAGCTCGGCCTCGCGGTCGGGAGCCAGGCCCGCCTGCATCGGCCAGACCTGCTCGCGCGTCCGGTCCCACGCGAGCGTGTCGCGCACGGTCTCGGCGACCGGGCGATTGTCCAGCCCTGCGGCGACCGCGCGCACCGGGTCGAGCAGATGGCTCCCCGGCTCCTCGGGCACCCACAGCGGGAACGCCTCGTACTTGTCCTCGCCCATCTGCTCGCCGAGCCAGTCGCCGTCGGCCCAGGTGACCGCAGTATCGGCCTCCGCGTCGCCGCGCGCCCTTTCGAGCAGCTCCCCGAGGGTCGTGGTGCCCCTCGGATGCACGACGTTGTACACCCCCCCCGTTGCGGCCTCGGCCAGCCGAAGCACGAAGGCCGCCAGGTCGCGCGCGTCCACGAACTGGATCGGCTGGTCCGACGGGGCCGGCGCGATCATCTCGCCCCCGGTCGCCGCGCGCCGCAACCAGTAGGTGAAGCGGTCCGTCGGGTCGTTCGGCCCCACGATGTAACCGGGGCGGATCAGCGCCGCGCGGTCACCGAAGGCCTCGGTGACACGCTCCTCGCAGGCCACCTTAAGCGGTCCGTACGTCGACTCGGTGATCTCCTCCGTGTCGGGGAACGGTGGCGCATGCAGCTGCGACGCCTCCGTCATGCCGGCCTCCGAGAAGTCCGCGTAGGCCGAGATCGACGAGATGAACCCATACCACCCCGCGCCCCCGAGGCGCTCCACCGCCGCGCCGACCGATCGCGGCACGTACCCGCACGTGTCGACCACCGCGTCGAACTCGCGATCCTCCAGCGGGTCGAGCCCTTCCTCTCGATCTCCGAGGACGTGGTCGGCCTCCGGGAAGAGGTCGGCTCCGCTCTGGCCCCGGTGGAAGACGGTGACCTCGTGGCCGCGGGCCAAGGCTCGCTCGGTCAACGCCCGTCCGGAGAATCGCGTACCCCCGATGACCAGCAGCTTCATGTCGATCTCTCCTCCCAGCGAGCTTCCCGGCGAGCCCCGATGCTACCTCGGGTTGACAGAAGGCACGGCGCGACGTCATACTGACGTCACAGTGACATCATCACGACACCGAAGGAGGCGTCATGGACAATATGCGAAGCGAGCTGGGGAGACTCCGACTCGTCGATCTGCTCCACGAAGGGGAACAGGCGCGTCGCGCCACCGCACGTCGTCGCCACCCCCGTCGGCCCTCCGGCCGGGGCGAGCCCACCGCGGAGCGCTGAGCGCCGTGGACACGACCCCGTTCATCGATGCGATCCGGGGTGACCTGCAGGCGGTCACGGCGGGCGACGAGTCGGCCGCGGGCGTGGCCGAGCGCCTCTCCCGCGCGCTCGAATCATCGCTGCACCTGCGGCTCCTCGACGCGATGGGCGAAGCCGCGCTCGAGCTCTCGGATCAGCTGCGCTCGGGCCACGTCGAGGTGCGGCTCGCGGGGCGCGACGTGCAGCTCGTGCTGATCGATGCCGTCGCACCCGAGCCCGGGCCCATGGTCCGCGACGACGAGGGCGGCACCGCGCGCCTCACGCTGCGGATGCCCGATGCCCTCAAGGGCCGCGTCGAGGAGGCGGCGGTGTCCGAAGGTGTGTCGACGAACGCATGGCTCGTTCGCGCGATCGGTCGCGGGCTTGAGAGCCCCCCGAGCGCCAAGCGGCGCGTCGGCAGCCGGATCACCGGGTTCGCACAGAGCTGAGACCCCACACAGCCCACAACGGAAGGACGCCTCAAGATGGAACCGCAGACCTTCACGACCCCCGGCCCCCTCTCGCTCGACGTGCGGATCCCCGTGGGCACGATCGAAGTACGGGCGACCGACACGACGCAGACCCAAGTGGCGCTCACCGGCGAACGCGACGACCAGGAGGTCATCGTTGAACTCACACCGCGAACGCTCGGCGGGCATCGCCTGCTCGTCGCCTACAAACCGCGGAAGACCTTCGGGTGGTTCGGCGGGCTCGAAGACCTTCGGTGCCGGATCGACGTCCCGCTCGGCACCGAGATCGAAGGGGAATCCGGTTCCGCGGATCTCACCGTGGTGGGCGAGGTCGGGTCGCTCGTCTTCCGATCGGGCTCGGGCGACCTGTCCTTCGGCGACGTCGCGGGCACCACCGCTGTGAAGGTGGCGAGCGGTGACGTCGAGGGCGGCACGGTCGGTGGCGACCTCACGATCCACAGCGCGTCGGGGGACGTGCGCGTCGCGTCCGTCGTCGGCGCGACGGTCGTCCGGACCGCCTCGGGCGACACGGAGCTCGGGCGCGTCGGCGGCGCAGTACAGGCCGCGACCGCGTCGGGCGACGTCCAGATCGAGCGGGTCGAGACCGGCCGGCTGAACCTGAAGACGGTCTCCGGCGATGTGATGGTGGGCGTGGCGCCGGGCACGCGCGTCTGGCTCGACCTCGGCTCGACGAGCGGCGACACCGTCTCAGAGCTCGACGGGGCCGACGGGGAAGCCGAGGGGGGCGCGAGCCTCGAGATCCACGCCGCGAGCGTCAGCGGCGACATCGTGGTGCGCCGCGCCACCGTCGGAGCGGCATGATCCGGGCGGCGCTCGCCGACCGGGCGAGCTCGTCGACGTCTACGCGGCCGACTCCATCTCGGGCGCGTAGTCACCCGAGCGCGCGAGGCCGTTCATCTTCGCGCGGTGCGCGAGCGCTGCCTGCGCGGCCTCGACGTTCGCCTGCTCGCCCTTCCATGCCGCGAGCGACGGCGCCTGCAGCGCGCGGCCGTAGCTGAACGAGAGCTCCCACGGGAACCCGCCCACCTTGTTCATCTCGTTCAGGCGGTTCGTCGCCTGTTCGTCCGTCATGCCGCCCGACAAGAACACGACGCCCGGCACCTCGGCCGGGACGTGCGCGGTGAGCGTGTCGATCGTGGTTCTCGCGATCGCGACGTCGTCGTCCTGCACGACGTTGCCCTTGCCCGGCACGACCATGTTCACCTTCAGGAGCGAGCCGGGGAGATCGACGCGCTGCGCCGCGAGCTGCTCGTACAGGGAGTCGAGGGTTCGAGAGGTCGCCGACGCGCAGGCCGCCAGGTCGTGGCCGCCGTCCATCAGGATCTCGGGCTCGACGATCGGGACGATGCCCGCCTCCTGGCAGAGCGCCGCGTACCGCGCCATCCCGTGGGCGTTCGCGAGGATCGCGAAGTCGGTGGGGGTGCCCTCGCCGATGATGATCGTCGAGCGCCACTTCGCGAAGCGGGCGCCGAGCTCCGCGTACTCAGCCAGGCGCTCACGGAGCCCGTCGAGTCCCTCGGTGACGGTCTCGTCCGGGAACCCGGCGAGCGGCTTGGCGCCGGTGTCGACCTTGATGCCCGGCACGACCCCGGCCGCGCGCAGCACGTCGACGAAGGTACGCCCGTCGTCGGCGGACTGCCGGATCGTCTCGTCGAACAGGATCACGCCGCTGATGTGGTCCCCCACCCCGGGGGTCGTGAACAGCAACTGGCGGTAGCGGCGGCGCTGCTCCTCGGTGGACTCGGTGCCGATCGAATCGAAGCGCTTCTTGATCGTGCCGGTCGATTCGTCGGCCGCGAGGATCCCCTTTGCGGGCGCGACCAACTCGCGGGCGGTGTCGTGCAAGGCGCTCATCGTGATCCCTCCTGGAGGTGCTGACGCGGCTGACGCCCCAGCCTACGGCAGTGTCGGTCAAGCTGATCGAGCCACGGTTGCGCTGTCGATGGCGGGGGATCCGGGACGGCGGCCTTTCTCTCGACTCAAGCCGTCCCTCGGCCCCGCCGATGGCTCTGGCATGGCGCGCGCCTACCGGATCCGCAGTACGTACATGGTCGTGGTGGTGGCCGCCCTGCTCGTGTTCGGGGCGACGGCAGGTCTGGTCTCGCTCCCCGGCCAGGGTCGCACCGGCGTCGCGCATGCCGCGCCCTTGGACGCAGCCGTCACCGTCAGGCCGTTCACCGATCGCGGCCCGCAGGCCCGGCCCCAGCCGTCCACGAAGCCTGCCGACAAGCAGCAGCATGCGAACCACGCCCCTGCCGGCCACGTGCTCGTGGCCGTGCCCCGTAACCTCACGGCTCGCGCGCGCCCCGAGGCCGGTGCCGCCGTGGTCGGCGTCATCCCATCCGGCTCGAAGTACTACGACGTCCCCACCACCGCCTGGGTCGAGGAGGTCAGCGAAAACGGCCGCTGGGGCCGCGTCGAGCTCCCCTATGTGTGGCCGCGCCGTGAGGGATGGATCCTGCTCTCCGGCCTCCGACACGACCAGACGTTCGTCGAGGTCCACGTCGACCTCTCCGAGCACCGCTTGACCGTCGAGAAGCGCGGCCAGGTCCTGTTCGGCACCCGGACCGCGACCGGCACGTCGTCGTCGCCCACCCCGGTCGGCGAGTACTTCGTGACGGACCGCATCCCGTTCTCGGGCGGCTACCTCGGGACGTTCGCGTTCGGGATCTCGGGGATACAGCCACGGCTGCCCTCCGGATGGTCGGGCGGGAACCAGCTCGCGATCCACGGCACGAACGACCCATCGACGATCGGCACGAGCGCCAGCGCGGGATGCATGCGCGTGAGCGAGCGGACCCTCGACCGCTTGAAGCCGCTCCTGCGGCTCGGCACCCCGGTGATCGTCGAGCGCTGAGGCGAAGGCGGCTTCGCCATCACCGCCGACCGTGCTCGGCCACGAACGCCCGCAGATCCTTCAGGTGCGCCTGGGCGTGGCGGTAGTCGCCCGTCGGACCGCCGAGGATCCCGCCCATGCGCGATCCGACCGCCTTGCGCCCGCGCGGCGTCCCCGGCGCCTTCCACCGGGCGTCGGTCAGCGCCTCGAGCCGGCGGATCAGCTCGGCGTGCGTGCGCTCCGCGAGGCGCCGCATCTCGGGGGCCGACCTCGACGACTTCCGCGCGACCGCGTCCACGTTCACCCGCGAGGTGCCCCTGGACCACAGCTCCTTGTCGATCGGCACGCCCTTTCCCTCGGCCCACGCGTCGAGCGCCTCGATCGCGCACTCCTCCCAGCTCTCGAGGTGGCCGACGAGGTCCTTGGGCGACCAGTCGCCTCCACCGAGGCCCGGCCTCGAGAGGGCACGCGGAGGCAGCCGGTCGAGGAGATCGTTCACCTCGGCGTGGCCGCCCTCGAGGATCCGGATCGCGCGTCGCCGCGTGGGCGTGTCGTCGATGGCCATGGGGCGAGCCTATGCCGGGCCCGCCTGCGTGCGCCACAGCTCGGCCGCGACCAACTCCGGCACGAGCACCTCGGTCAGCAGGGCCACCTCGCGCACGTCGTCACCGGGGTAGCGCACGGTCTGGCGCACGCCCGGGAAGGCGCCGCCGACCGCGAGCACGCGCCCGGCGCGCTCGCGCATCCACTCCATGATCGTGTCGTCGAACCGCGAGCCCGCGAACAGGATCGCGCGGTACTCGAGCGGCTTCGTCAGGTAGACGTCGACGTGCAGCCAGTCCCCCGACTCGCAGGCGTCGGCGGTGCGGCGCGGACCCTCGCGCAGCATCAAAGCCCCCTGTTCGGCCGACGAGAGCCGTTCGGCTGGCGCGATCGTGAACGTGGCCGGACCTTCGGACAGCAGCTCGATCGCGGGGTCGAGCCAGGAATCGTGGCGCGCCAGCAGATCCTCGCTGGCGTCGGCGGCGGCGCGGACCCACGGCGGAACGGCCGCGATCCGGTCCGCCTCACCCGTGAGGCGGACCTCCAGGGCTAGCAGCATCGCGAGCGTGTGCTGGAACGACCGGCACGCAACGCCGCCCACTTCTTCGCCGGCGGCCAAGTCCACGACGAGATCCGAACCGCCGGTGATGGCCGAACCCGCGACGTTCGTGAGCGCGGCGACGACGCTGCCGGCGACGCGGTGCCGTTCGAGCGCGGTCAGCGTCTCCTCCGTCGCTCCGATCGCCGAGATGCCGACCACGAGCGTGCCCGGCGCTCCGGGCGTGCCCTCCTCGAGCGACGCGTACTCGGCCACCGCGTCGACCCCGGCTGCGCGCAAACGCGTCGCCGCCACCCCGGCCGCATACCGCGACGAGCCCATGCCGATCAGCACGACCCGCTCGGGCCGCTCGATCGACGCCCAGGGATCGGCGGCGGTCAGGGCGTCCGCAAGGGATCGCAACGCAGCAGGCTTCGCCTCGAGGTCGGCCCGGAACGCGGCCGGATCCATCATGACGCACGCCCCTCGGCAGGGAACATCGCCGCCATCGCCCGGTCGGGGACGGCGCGCCACCGCGGAAGGAACCGCGCCGCGTAGACGAGCTCGTGCGCCTCCTGGGCGACCTCGAACGGTCGCAACAGCCGTTCGTCGAACAGGTCGGGGTGGTCGTGCGCGGCCAACGTCTCCCGGTACGCCTCGGTCACACCCGCGACGGTCAGGGCGATCCACCGTTCGATCTCGGCATCGCGACCCTCGCGCCGGCCCTGCGCGATCCGCCCGAGGTGGTCGACCGATCGGACGAGCGCGGCGAGGTCGCGCATCGGCGACTCGAGCGCCCGTCGCGCGGCCGCCGGCGCCATCGGGTTCCCGTCGAAGTCCGTCACCGCCAGACCGTGCTCCCACCGCAGGAGCTGCCCCACGTGGAGGTCGCCGTGGATCCGCATCGCGAGCGTCCCGGGGACGTCGTCCATCGCGTCGAGCGCCGCGCGCGCGCGGCCTTCGATCACGCGCAGCCGCTCCCCTTCCGGGCCGTCGGTGAGTGCAAGCGCCTCATCGAGCGTCTCCTCGGCCCGGGCACGCCACGCCTCGAGCGTGGCCGGGCCCACCATGTGGACCGGGTCGGGCAGCACGGACGTCGGGGTGGCGAGCGCCGCGTGAAGCCGGGCCGCCAACCCGCCGACCTCCCGGGCGGGGTCGAGCGCCGCGGTCTCGCCGATCTCGTCGTCGAGCCAGGCGAGGAGCAACTCGAGATACCACTCCCAGCCGTCGCGGGCACCGGGCAGGAACGCAGTGGCCGAGGCCAGGAGCACCTCGTCGCCGTCGTCGTCGGTCCAGGTCACCGCGCCGACCGGCGGCGGGATCTCGGCGAACCCAGCCTCAGCGAGATGCACGAGCATCTCGAGCCCCGGCTGCGGCCCGGGCGCCGTGAACGGGTAGAGCTTCACGACCACCTGCTCCCCCACGACCACGGATTCGTTCGTCTGGTCGACGTCGATCGCGCGTTCGCCCCGAAGCTCGGCCTCGCCCTCCGCCGGCCACGCGAAGCGGTGGCACGCGAAGCGCCCCACCGGTTCCCCCCGCCGGATCAACGACAGCAGACCCTCGAACGCGCCGTCGCCCGGCACGGCGCGGGCCGTGGCCCCGTGACTCGGCACGAGCGGCGCCACCAGCACCTCGTCGCCGGAGCGCAGCACCGAGATCATCTGTCCACCCGGGAGCGGCAGCAGATCGCGGAGGACGACCTCCCCCACCGTGGCACCGCCCTCCGCCCTGCGGGGAGGCAGCAGCGCCCCGGCGTCACGGGCCACGAGCGCCGCGACGTACGCCGACAGTGCCTCGCGATCGACCGTCACGGGGCGGAGCGTACCCGGACCCTGAGCCGCCGAGGACGTGCTCGGCACGATCTCCTAGGCCCGCCCTCCGCTACCCGTCGCGGGCTCGCCCGTCACCGCCACCCGCTCGATCAGGTCCGCGCCCTTCACGCGTCCCGGCTCCCCTTGCACCTGGGCCGAGATCGACTTCATGCGCGCCGCGAGGTCGTCGTCGGCGAGCAGCTCGTTCACCGCGCTCACGAGCTCGTCGTCGGTCCAGTCGTACGTGGGCAGCCGCCGGCCGAAGCCGGTCTCCTGGAGCCGCTGCGCGTTGTCGTACTGATCCCAGAACAGCGGCAGTCCGATCATCGGCAACCCGAAGTGGAAGCCCTCGCACAGGGTGTTGTTGCCGCCGTGGGTGAGCAACAGGTCGCACTGCGGCAGGATCGACGGCTGAGGCAAGAACTGGTCGCCATACATGTTCGGGCCGAGCGTCATCTGATCCTTGAGTGGCCCCATCGAGACGATCGTGCGGTGCCCGGTCGTGCCGAGCGCGTCGATCAGGCGCTGCATCAGCCCTACGTCCATGCACCCGAGCGAGCCGAGCG
>JBDTNY010000007.1:0-11857 GCA_039933515.1 Actinomycetota bacterium | reverse complement strand
CAGCGACAAGGAGAAATATCGCCTCGCGATCGAGCTCACGGTGTCCGAGGACGACGAGGTGCGGTGGGTCCGGCGATGGGACCGCGAGATCCCACGGGACCACCAGTAGGAGGCCGACGAGGATGCCGTTCGTCGAGGGGACCGAGGCGCGCATCTTCTACGAGACGTTTGGCGAGGGTCCCGACATCGTGTGGGTCTCGGGCGGCGGATCACCCGGGAGCGACTGGCACCGATATCAGATCCCTCACTTCGAGCGGTCGTTCCGCAACACGACCTTCGACTGCCGCGGGGTGGGGCGCACCGAGAGCGACGCGCCGGAACCCTGGCCGGTCTCGTCGTTCGCCCTCGACGTCGAGGAGCTGATCGAGGCCACGTGCACCGCGCCCGTCGCGCTCGTCGGACTCTCCCTCGGCTCGTCGATCGCGCAGGAGGTGGCGATCCGCCGGCCCGACCTGGTGAGGTGCGCGATCGTGATGGGCACCGGCGCGCGGAGCCCCGGCTGGACCTGGGACTACCAGGAAGCCGAGATCGAGTTCCGCAAGGCCGGGGGCCGGCTCGACGGGATGATGGCCGTCGCGCATTACGCGCCCATGTACTACCCCGCGCGCGTGCTCGGCGACCCGGAGCTCTGGCCGCGGATTCGCGAGCAGCTCCTGGCGTGGCTCTCGACCGAGGACAACGAGAAGTCGTTGATCCCGCAGTGGGATGCGTCGCTGCGGGTCGACCAGCGAGAGACGCTCCCCACGTGCGAGGTGCCGATCCACGTGCTCGCGTTCACCGAGGACGTCCAGGCGCCCCCGCAGGATGGCAGGGAGGTGGCCGATCTCGCCCCCAACGCCGAATACCACCTGTTCGAAGGGATGGGCCACGGCTCGGTCTACGGCCACACGCACGAGGCGCTGAACCCGTTCATCGAGGACCTGATCCGGCGCTACGTGTAAGGCTGCGCTGCAGGCGATCCGCCCCCGGAAACACGAAACCCGGGCGTCTGCCCGGGCATCGGTCTTTGTGCGATATCGCTAAGATAGAGAGTACGCCGCAGGGGCGCTTCCGGCAAGTCCCGGTGTTCAAAATCCCGGTAAACGATCGCGGAACAACAGGAACCCGATCCCCGCGCCCACGTCCAGCAGGAAGTGCGCGATCACGAACGGCCAGGTCCTGCGCCACTTCAGGAACAAGGTCGCGAACAGCGCGCCCATCGCGAGGTTCCCGAGGAACCCGCCCCATCCCTGATACAGGTGGTACGAGGCGCGGAGCAGAGCGCTCGCGGCGATCACGGCGATCGGGGTCCAGTCGAGCTGACGCAGCCGCGTGATCAGGAACCCGACGACGATCACCTCCTCGAGGAGCGCCGCTTCCGCCGAGTTCAGCAGCAACGCGGGGACCGTCCACCAGTGACCCATCGGCGGTACCGGCACCACGAAGCGGTTCACCCCGAGCGCGACGGCGCCGAGGTAGACACCGATCCCCGCCACGCCGACCACGACGAACAGACCGAGCCCGCGCGTCAGGTCGAACCGCGGGCGGTCCCAGGCCATCCCGATCCCGGAGAGACCCTCGCCGTCGCGGCGCACCAGGTGGCACACGAGGTAGACGGGCGCCAGCCCGAGCACGAACCCGGCGACCTGCTTGGCGAACTCACTGCTCTGGTTCCCGGCGGCGACGTACACACCCTTGACCGGCGCCGACGCCAGATCGATCACGGCGTAGACCGCGCTCGCCAGGAGCGAAAGCATCAGCACGACGCCGATCTCCTCCCACAGGGTGCGCTGATCGGCGGGCGCGGCCGGGGTGGGCGGGAGCAGGGCGGGGTCCATCGCGGTCACTGTACGCATGGGCGGTCCTCTAGACTTCGCCCCTGCGGGACGAGGAGTTCGAGCGGTGGCGAAACGGGAGACGGCCGATCTGGTGGTGGTCGGCGGCGGCGCGATCGGCGGGTGGGCGTCGGTGTTCGCGAAGGAAGCGGGCGCCGGGAGCGTGCTCGTGCTCGACCGCGACGTGGCGGGCAAGGGCGCGTCGAGCCGCGCGGCGGGGATGGTCCGGTCCCAGGGCGGTTCGCCCGACACGGTCCGGCTCGGGACCTGGAGCATCGACTTCTACGGCCGGCAGCGCGAGCTGTTCGGGTTCGACTCGGGGTTCCAGGGCCAGGGCTACGTGATCCTCGCGGCCACCCGCGCCGACCAGAAGGGCGCCGCCGCGCGGATCGCGATGCAGCAGGAGCAAGGCCTCGACGTGCGCTGGGTCGACGCGGACGAAGCCCGGCGGTTGAGCCCCACGCTCGGCGAGAGCGGGTACCGCGGCGGCTCGTACGTCGCCGGCGACGGCTGGCTCGACCCACCCTCGAACGTGCGCGCGTACCTCCACGCGATGCAGGCGGGCGGCGTCGAGCTGCGCGAGGGCACCGAGTTCCTCGGTCTGCGCACGAAGGCCGGCCGCGGCGGCAGCCGCGTCGTGACCGGCGTCGAGACGAGCGCGGGCACGATGTCGACCGGCCGGGTGATCCTCGCCGCCGGACCGGGGATGCAGGCCGTCGCGAAGCTCGCGGGCGGCCGCGCGTGGGTCGGGTACGCCCGGCACCAGGTGGTGGTCACGGAGCCACACCCATCCCTAGCGATCGAGCCGTTCGGCGCGATGGCCTTCGACATCCGGGCCGGGATCTACTGGCGCCCCGAGGAAGGCGGGATCCTGTGGGGGATGTCGAACCCGCACGAGGCGCCCGGCGCCGCGCGCTCCCTCGACTGGCCGTACCTCCGCAAGATGGAGAAGCGACTCAACACGCTCGTGCCGATCACGAAGGACCTCGGCATGAAGAAGGTGTGGGCCGCCACGATCGAGTACACGCCCGACCACCAACCGCTGCTCGGACCGTTAGTGACCGAGGACGGCACGGAGATCCGCGGCGCGACGATCGCGAGCGCGTGCGGCCACGGGATGATGTGGGGCCCTGCCGTCGCTCGGATCGCGACCGACCTCGCGCTCACCGGCGAGACCGACGTGGTCGAGCGCCCCGACGACTTCCGGATGGACCGGTTCGACGAACACGGCATCTCGCCGTTCGTCGACCCGGTCGCGCTGCCCTTCCCGATCCTCGTGGAGGAGTAGCCCGCGCCTCGCGGGGTAGGCTCGCGCCGTGACGGACGAGGCGATCGTCGTGGGCGACGCCGACGACGGGCTCCACGAGGAGCTCGAGGACCGCATCTACGCGTTCAACACCGAGGCGACCGGCTACGACGACGGCCGGCTCCTGCGGATCGCGGACCGCGCCGACGACGGGTCGCTCCGCGGCGGCCTCACCGGTTGGACGTGGGGCGGCTGCGCGGTGATCGACCTCCTGTGGATCGCGCCCCACCATAGGCGGGCGGGCCTCGGGAGCCGCATGCTCGTGGCGGCGGAGGACGAGGCTCGCGCGCGCGGTTGCACGCACGTGCTCGTGTCGTCGCACACGTTCCAGGCGCCCGACTTCTACCGACGGCACAGCTATGTCGAGTACGCGCGCACCGAGGACAGCCCCACCGGCCACGCCGACATCCACTTCAGGAGGCGGCTGGTCTGATCGCGGACGTAAACAAAGCGTGGCCTACATCTCGCAATCGAGGCTTTCGACGTCGCCAGTATTCCCCTTGCAGTTGTCTGTGCCGCCGCCGCCGTCAAGGTAGTCCAGGCCATCGCCATCCAGGAAATCGATAACGTCATCATCTGTACTACCTTGGCCACGATCGTAGTCACTGGTCTCAGCGTCGAAGAAGTCGTCATCTCCGCTGCCGCCGTAGAGGTGATCGTCGCCGGCCCCGCCGTAGATTGCATCCCTTCCGGCCTCGCCCCAGACGTTATCGTCGGCTGAGCCGCCGCCGACATCGTCATTCTGATCCTCGCCGTGGACGTCGATGTCGGCGCAGGCTTCCGAGCGGAGGTAGTCCTGGCCTGCGGCGGCATACCACTGATTCACCTCATCCTCGCCATCGGTATGGTCGTACTTGACCACACCTGAACCGTTGCCGGTCCATGCTGGCTCCACGTCGCAGGTTCCGGCGCCAGCTGAGACGGTGATGCCTGCGACGGCACCGAGGAACCATCCGAGTGCCACAACAGCCATGAATCCGCCAGATTGGGTCTTCGACGTTCCCCCAATGATCAACGTCGCCTCCGCTAACTAAAGGGCTCGCAGCTCAGACCCACCACGTGGCCACCCTTGAACCGGTTCGGGATCAGAGCGATAGGCACATGCTCCTCAAGCGCATCGATGGTGAAACTCGTCACCGTGGCATCGCCAGTGGCATCCACTAGCCTCGCCGCGCATGTCTGCGTTCCTGGCCGTTCATCAGTCTTCCATCCGACATCCGCAACGATGAGAGTGTCGTTCGCGGGCGCCCCGTCGACGATCTCGACATTCGCGAAATCGTAGCCGGCCGAGTCAGTCGCACGATGTCCGGCTGTGCACACGCCCTCGACTTTCGACGGTGCTTCATACGCTTCGATCGGCGTCCATCCTCGGCCCTCTGCCACAGGGACGAGCGATTCCACATCACCCACGAGGGAACCCATGACGTTTCCCTCCGAATCGAAGACGTCGAAACGACAGATCGCCACACCCGGGTAGATGCCGTCGGCCCATGACGTCGTGTATCGGATGCCGACGCGTGAGGGGTCCTCGACCGGCTCGCTGTCCTCATTGGGAGTGATGTCCAGATATGGGTAGTGGGCTTCGAAATCAGTCAAGCGGTATGTGGGCTCTCCGGCTTTCGCAGGCGGACCCATGACTTCATCTCCACCCCCGCCTCCGGATAGGGCCGTCGTGGCGAAACCCATAACCGAAGCGACCGCAAAGGCCACCGCAACTCCAACGAGAGACAGGCGCTTAGCGCTCACCAGCCACCTCCTGTTGCTCTAAGGCTAATCCTTGAGTTGTTCCGAGTCAACTCGAGGACCCGCCCGAGACTCTTGAGATTTCTTCCCATTCGTCGACCCCGGGAGCCTTCTCAAGTCGCGGGATCTACACCGCCACGTCGACGAGGATCAGCTCGCTGTCGGCCGCGGCCGCGATCTCGACCCCGGGCTCGCCGGTGACTTGCGCGGCCGAACCGGTCTCCATGCGCGCGCCGTTGGCCGTGACGTCGCCGTCGATCACGTACAGATAGACGCCGCGGCCGGCCGGCAGCGGGTGCGTCACCGACCGACCCGCCGTGAGCCGGGAGACGAACACGTGCGCGTCCTCGTGCACGAGCACGGCGTCGCCGCCGTCGCCGCTGATCACCTTCAACAGGCAATCGGCGCGGTCCTCGGTCGTGAACACCTTCTGCTCGACGCCGGGCGTGAGACCCCGCTGGCTCGGGACGATCCACATCTGGATGAACCGCAGGGGCTCGGTCTCGCTGGCGTTCTGCTCGCTGTGCCAGGCGCCGGTGCCGAGCGTCATCCGCTGGACCGAGCCCGCGGGGAGCGGGCCGGGCGCGCCACCCGCGTCGTCCTGGTGTCGGAACAGCCCCTCGACCACGTAGGTCAGGCCCTCGATATCGCGGTGCGGGTGCATCGGCCAGATCGCGCCGGGCACGAGCCGGTCGTCGTTGAAGACGCGGAGCGTGCCGAAGCTCACGTATTCGGGGTCGCGGTACGAGTCGAACGAGTAGTGCCAGCGCGCGCGGAACCACCCGCCGTCGACGTCGCTGATCTGGTCGTCGGTTCGGATCTCGATCGTCATCGCCGCGCAGCCGGGCGGGTGGCCCGGCCCATGCCGATCAGAGCTGCAGGACCGGGCACGTCAGCGTGCGCGTGATGCCCTCGAGCTCTTGCATCGGCATCACGGTGCCCTTGGCGAGCACGTCGAGGTCGATCGCCTCGGCGCGCGCCACCACGTCGTACGGACCGGTCACCGGGTCGACGACCGTGACGCCCTCGATGCCCCGCACCTGCTCGGTCACCTGCGCGGCCTTGCCGACTTCGGTCTGGATCAGGATGTACGCGTGCACCATCTCGGGTTCGCCTCCTCAGCTCTTGTTGCCGCCGAACAGCCCCTTCACCTTGTCGAACAATCCACCCGCCGTGTCCTTCGTCTTGCCGACGACGGGGCCGGCAGCTTCCTTGGCTTTCCCCGCGAGGTCGCCCGCGGTGTCGATCGCCTTGCCCGCGATGTCGCCGGCCGCGCCCACGGCCTTCTCGGCGACGGGACCCGCCTTCTCGGCGAGGTCGCCCATCGTCACCTTGGCCTTGTCGACCATCGGAGCTGCCTTCTCGACGAGGTCTCCCATGGTGCCCTTGGCCTTGTCGATCAGATCGCCGCTCGCGGACGCGGCCTTGTCGGTCAGTTCCGCGGCCTCGTCGGCCGCCTTGCCCGCCATCTCAGCGGCCTTGTCGGCGGCGTCGCCCGCCGCGCCCTTCGCATCATCGGTGCCGGTCACGTGGTGCCTCCCATCGATGTGGATACCGATCGTTCCATCCCGGCCATCCTACGCAAACCCGCAGGTCAGGCGCATCGCGTGTGCGCGTCTGGCGCCGCTCGAGACGCGGGCTCCAGGAGGACGGTCCGTCGTTGTCCCCTCTCGGACCGTCTGCGACACTCCCGCGCATGGCAAGGGTCACGATCATCGGGGCGGGCAGCGTCGAGTTCACGCGGAACATCCTGGCCGACCTGTGCAGCTACGAGGAGCTCCACGGGACCCTCGAGATCGCGCTCCACGACATCGACGCCGAGCGACTCGCGACCTCGGCGGGCGCGGCGGCGCGGCTCGTCGAGCAGACCGGCGCGGGGTATGTGGTGGCCGCCTTCCCCGACCGACGCGCCGCCTTCGACGGCGCCGACTACCTGATCAATGAGATCCAGGTCGGCGGCTACCAGGCAACGCTTACGGACTTCGAGGTGCCGAAGAAGTACGGCCTGCGCCAGACGATCGCCGACACGATCGGGATCGGCGGGATCTTCCGCGGGCTCCGCACGATCCCCGTGATGGTCGCGATGGGGAACGACGCGGCCGAGCTGTGCCCGCACGCGCTGCTCCTGAACTACACGAACCCGATGGCGATGGTGCCGTGGGGGATCTGGGCCGGATCGGCGTTCCCCGCGTCCCGCACGATCGGCGTCTGCCACAGCGTGCGCGACACGCATCACTTCCTCGCCGAGACCGTGGGCGTGGCCGAGGAAGACATCTCGTTCATCACCGCGGGCTTCAACCACCAGTGCTTCGTCTATCGGTTCGAGGAGCGGCACACCGGCGAGGACCTTTACCCGCGGCTCCGCGCGATCGTCGACGCAGACCCCGAGGGACTCGGGCGGCGCGTGCGCGTCGAGATCTTCAAGCGGTTCGGCTACTTCCCCACCGAGAGCTCAGAGCACTCGGCCGAGTACGTGCCCTGGTTCCTGCACCACGACGACCAGGTCGAGAAGTTCCGTAGCGAGATCGACGAGTACATCCGCCGGAGCGACGACAACCTCGTGGAGTTCGCCGAGCTGCAGCGCAAGCTCGACGCCGGCGAGGACTTGGAGATCGAGCTGAACAGCGAGCTCGCCTCCGAGATCGTGCGCGCGGTCGAGACCGGCGTCGACCGCGAGGTGTATGGGAACGTTCGGAACGACGGCCTGATCGACGGCCTGCCCGAAGACGCCTGCGTCGAGGTCCCGTGCGTGGCCGGCAAGAACGGCGTGCTGCCGACGCGGGTCGGCGAGCTTCCGCCGCAGACGCTCGCGCTGAACCGCACCTTCGTGAACGTCGTGGAGCTGACCGTGCACGCGGCACTGGAGCAGTCGCGCGAGCGCGTCTACCAGGCCGCCTTGATGGACCCGCACACGGCCGCGACCCTCACCACCGAGCAGATCGTCTCGATGTGCGACGACCTGATCGAGGCGCACGGCTACCTGATCCCCGAGGGGATCCGGCAGGGTTAGCGGTGATTCATGACGTTAGGCCAGCGACTGCCCTGCGACTTTGACCTCGTTGTGAGACGCCCTCATGGTGTAGGCCGAAAAGCCTAGGGCTTTCGTCGGACAGCGAGGAGGGGCGCACCGTGAGGAAGGGCTTGCTGACATGCGTTCTGGCGGTGGCGGCGTTGATCACGTTCCTCGCCATACCCGCGTTGGCCGACATAGGCGTGTACTGCGGCGGATGGGACAGCTCTACCGGAGTCTCAGGATGCCGTGCTTGCCCATCTGATACGTCAGGCGACGTGCGTGCGCAGCCCGCGGACGCGCGCCCAGCCACTCGCTGACGGCGTCGAGCTCATCGTTGGCGGGCGGACGGATCTCGAGGTCATGCCTCCGCGCCCCCCCGCACTCCCTCGAGGCCCTTCATATCGAGGCCGTACTCGACCTCGTGCCAGGGCATCAGGCAGGGGGAACCGGACGCCGCTCGCTCGCGGACCCGCGTGTCGGACGAGCCGCCGTACGCCGCGAGCGCACGCTCCCCCGGGGCCGTCCTGTCGGTGAGGCTGGTTGCGCCGTTGGGCTACAGTCGTCATGCTGACGGCGCGACGCGATCTAGCGAGGACAGGCGGGGTGAGGTGGAGGCACAGCGTGGCTCAGCGGCGATGTGGCTGCTTGTTGGCGCCGGCCTTGCACTCTGGCTCCTAGGCAGCGCTCCTCGGGCGGAGTCATTCGTGCAGCCCGATCAATCCTGCTTAGGGAATCGGAAGAACGAGCAGGCCACCACCGGCGGGCCCCCCCAAAGGCATCAGGGCAACAACTGTGGTGGAGACATGGACGGGTGACTGCGAACGCGTGGTCAGCGTTGCGGCTCAATCCACCATGGATCCACTCGCGAACGTCGAGTACGGCTGGAGTCTCGGCTACGCACTTCGCGACAATGGGACGTGTTGCAGTTACTACGCTGTGGCCGAACTCTTCCAGCACTGGCGACCTGTCTTTGCTGGGAGCGAGAGCGAACACAACATCAGGCCAATCACCGGCCAGACACAGATCACCCTCACCCTCAAGGATGGCGACGGCAACGGTACGTGGAGTTCGTGGACAGGTGTGAATGGAGCCGACCAGGAGGGATTCGTTCTCGATGTTGACTTCTCCACGGGCGTGATCCTCACGAACTCCGAACGGCACACCTCGTGCGATCCTTCAGGCCCGGGGGTATGTGACGCGGCCTGGTCGCATATGTGGAACGAGAAGCGGTGGCTGACGGGGAACGCCGACTTCACTTCCTGGCTGTCGGACGTGGCAGGCCCCAGGAACAACGACCCTTGGTACTACTACGACCACACCTCGGACGACGAGCATTTCATCCGGAAGTGCGCCACCGTGAACTGCTAGGAGCGAAGCAATGAGACCGACTCGATTGATCGCCCTTGGCTTCGGGATCGCATTGGTGATGGGCATCGTCGCGCTGCGCCTCAATGTTCGGGAGAGGTCGGCCGGCGCTCCAGCGCAGCGGGATGTGTCGAGCAATCAGCTCTGCATCGGGGCTGAACACGTGTCATTGGAGGAGGGGATCGCGGCTCAGAAGTTCGATGTCCAACTGCCGACGACGACTATCGCAGCGGACGTCGTCGATGTCTGTGCGGCGGATGGCGGAGGTCTTGTCGTCAAGTATGCGAGCGGACTGATAATCCGCCAATCCGTTAACGATCTCGCGGACCCCCCGGCTGCTTGGAAGGACATCGTCGACGGAAGTCCTGATGCTGGCTACTCGCTCGGAACGATCCGAGGCAACGTGGCCTTGCTTGCGGGTCTGGGAGGACCACTCGATCTCGTCGGCGGCGTTGAGTGGGTAGAGACAACCTCGCAAGGTGACATCAAGTTCAAGTTGCAGGGCAACGGTAAGATTCCGCTCGACGAGATTGTGGCGGCGGCGGAGTCCTTGACGCCGGTGGATGGCGGGCCGACCCCCAGTGCCTCGCCGTCGGCCGCCTGACGTCAGAGCTCTTTCAGCCAGATCGTGAGCGGGTCGCAGAAGTGGACCCCGGGCTGCTCGGGATCGCTCCAACCCCCGAGGAACACGCCGCCCTGGTCGCGGTAGCCCATCGAGCGGTAGAGCGCGCGCGACGCCGCGAACGTCTCGTCCGTCCCGGTGTCGAGCGCCACGCCACGCTCCCCCGCCTCGCGCGCCACATCCTCGAGCGCCTCCATCAACGCGCGCCCGATCCCTTTCCCTCGGTGCTCGGCTTCGACCAACAGATCGCTCACCAGCGGATAGCCGCGGAACTCGCAAAGGTCCTCGACCCGCCGTCCGTCGACGAAGCCGAGCCCCCCGTGGCCCACCGCCGCACCCTCGAGCCACGCGATCAGGTAGACGAAACCGCCTTGCGTCTGGAGCTCGATCCGGCGCTCGTGCGTGGCCCGTGGCCGTGACACGAGCCCGGCGCTCACCGCGTCGAGCTCGTGGGCCGCGATGGGCCGGACCTCGAGCGTCATGCGTCCGCGCGCTCCCGAATGCCCGCGAGCCCCGACGCGACGAACTCGTCTTTCCCGGTGTCGAGGCCGTATTCGACCTCGTGCCACGGCATCAGCAGGAACCGCACGCGAGAGCGGTCGCGGAACCGCGGGTCGGGCGCACCGCCGTAGGCGGCGAGCGCGCGCTCCCCCGGCGCCGGCGCGGCGTGCAACATCCACGCGAAGTCGGCGACCGGGTCGCCGATCCCGACCTCCTCCCAGTCGATCACGCCGGCGAGGTTCCCGGTGGGCGTCACGAGGATGTGCGCGGGACCGAGATCACCGTGTGTGACGCAGGGCGAGAACCGCCAGTTCTCGTCGTCCTCGAGGTAGCCGTCTAACCGCCCCGCGAGGTGCGCGCGCTCGCCGGCCCCGAGCAAGGGGTCGACCTTTGAGCGCAGCCGCGCGATCTCGGCGCGCTGCTCCTCGCGCACGTGCTCGGGCGTGACCGCGCGCATCCCCACGAACTCCGGCGGCACCATGTGGAGGTCGTACAGGAACCGCCCGAGACGCTCGGGCCACACGCCCTCCTCGCTCACCTCGGTGAACGGCGCGCCGTCGATCTTGCGGTACCCCATCGCCACCGGGTCGGTGGATGCGAGCTCGGGAACCGGCACCGCCCCCGAGACGTCGTGCGCAAGCTCGGGCAGGATCTCGATCTGACGAAGGAGACGCTCCTCGGCGCGGTCGCTGACCGGGACCTGCACGATCCACTCGTCGTCGACGAGGTAGGTGGCCGACGTCCAGCCGCCGCCCACCGGCTCGAAGGTCTCGAGCGCGAGCCGCGGGAACGCGTGCGCGACGAGCTCGCGGTCGAGCTCGAGCCGGGCTGGGTCGTTCGCCGTCACCGGCTCAGCCTAGGGGCTCCACCGGCGCGGTCGCGACGTCGGCAGGCGGATCCTCGCCCGGCTGCAGCGGCATGTCGAGCTCGGGGATCTTCAGCGCGAACCAGGCGACCGCGGCCCCCGACAGCGCAAGCGCCGACGCGCCCGCGTACAGCACCCCAGGTCCAAGGTGCTGGTAGACGTAGCCGCCGATCCCCGCACCGAAGATCGGGCCGAGCCCGAAGCCCACCATCTGCGCGACCGAGTTCCCGGTGGAGTAGAGCGACGAAGGCAGGAGCCGCCCGACCACGACCACGCCGGTCGTGAACAGCAGGCTGAACGCCATCCCCTCCAGAAACGTGAGGAGCGACACGATCGTCGGGTTCGAGATCGATCCCCACAACAGGAACCCGACGGCGTAGATCGCGCACCCCAAGGCGTAGATCTTCCGCAGGCCGAACCGCGACTGCAGTCGCGACGACGACCGCATCATCGGGACCTCGACCAGGCCGCCAACGGCGGTGCCGATCCCGACGAGCAGCGGGCCACCACCCTCGCTCGCGATCTTCAGCGAGATGAAGTTCCATGCCGCATTGAACCCCGTCCAGACCAGGACGAGGGCGACCAGGAACCCCCAGAATCGTGGTGCCTCGCGGAAAACGGCGCCCAC
>JBDTNY010000006.1:0-5118 GCA_039933515.1 Actinomycetota bacterium | reverse complement strand
AGCGCATGGGCAAGGTCGTGATCGGCACCGTGAAAGGCGACATCCACGACATCGGTAAGAACCTGGTGGCGATGATGCTCGAGGGCGCGGGGTTCGACGTGATCGACCTGGGGATCAACAACCCGGTCGAGAACTACCTCGCGGCGCTCGAGGAGCACCAGCCCGAGATCCTCGGGATGTCGGCCTTGCTGACGACCACGATGCCGTACATGAAGGTCGTGATCGACGAGCTCGAGGCTAAGGGCCTGCGCGACAAGTACATCGTGCTCGTGGGCGGCGCGCCGCTGAACGAGGAATTCGGCAAGGCCGTGGGTGCCGACGCCTACTGCCGCGACGCCGCGGTCGCCGCCGAGACTGCCCAGGCCCTCGTGCTGGCCAAACGCGCGATGGCGTCCTAGCGACCGACCCACGAAGGAGCGAACGGTATGGCCGAGCTGACCGTGATCCGCTGGCGCGATATCCCGATGCAGCTGGTCGCCCGGGGTGAGGGAGGCGCTGCCGCACGCGCTCTGCTGCCCGAGAAGTTCCAGGAGGCGGTGGATGCCGCCGCGATGGTGGCCGGGTTGATCGGCTCCGACGACTACACCGAGCAGATGCGGATGGAGCGGAGGCCCTGCGGCGACGACCTCGAGAGCGAGGTGGCCGCCGAGCAGGCGCGCCTCGAGGCGGAATGGACCGACGAGGTGCTGCGCGGCTCGATCCGGTCCGGCGGCGTCAAGGGTGGCCCGGACGTGGCCGCCGAGGCCGAGGCCGTCCGACCCTCCGCCGAGGACGCCTGATGGTCGACACCGTCGTCTCGAGCGGGTCGCGCGAGGTGGTGATCGGCAGCGGTCGACCGTTCGTCATCATCGGCGAGCGCATCAACCCGACTGGCCGCAAGAAGCTCGCCGCCGAGATGAAGTCCGGCGATTTCTCGACGGTGATCGCCGACACCCACGCTCAGGTGGCCGCGGGCGCCCACATGCTCGACGTGAACGCGGGGATCCCGCTCGCCGACGAGCCCGCGATCCTCGCCGAGACGATCCGGCTCGTGCAATCGCTCACCGATCTGCCGCTCTCGATCGACTCGTCGATAGTGGCGGCGCTGGAGGCGGGGCTCTCCGTGTACCAGGGCAAGCCGCTCGTGAACTCGGTGACGGGCGAGGACGAGCGGATCGAGCAGGTGCTGCCGCTCGTAGCGAAGCATGGCGCGGCGGTCGTCGCGATCACGAACGACGAGACCGGGATCAGCGAGGATCCGGACGTCCGGTTCGCTGTGGCCGAGAAGATCGTGCGCGCTGCCGCTGACCACGGCATCCCGGCCCACGACATCGTGGTGGACCCGCTCGTGATGCCGATCGGCGCGATGGGCTCCGCGGGCCGCCAGGTGTTCGCGCTCGTGCGCCGCCTGCACGACGAGCTCGGCGTCAACACCACGTGCGGCGCGTCGAACATCTCGTTCGGCCTGCCGAACCGCAACGGCATCAACGGCGCGTTCCTGGCGATGGCCATCGCGAACGGGATGACGAGCGCGATCACCAGCCCGCTCCACGAGGAGGTGCGCCAGGCCGTGATGGCCGCCGACGTCTTGATGGGCGCCGACGAGCACTGTGGGGCGTGGATCGGCCGATATCGCGAGGACCCGACCGGCGGACCGACGTCGGGGCGCCGGGGCGGCCGCGAGGGCCGTCGTCGCGGTGCGGGAACGGCCGCGCCCGAGGCCGAGCCAGTGGCTGAGCCCGATGCCGCGGCCGGGGATGGGGACCTCGCGATCGAGGCGCCCCCTTCGCCGTGACGGACGAGGGGCCGCTCGTCGTCTTCACGCCCTCGGGCAAGCGAGGACGGTTCGCCGAAGGCACGAACCTGCTGGCTGCCGCCCGCGCGCTTGCTGTTGACCTCGATTCGGTCTGTGGTGGTCGCGGGATCTGCGGGCGCTGTCAGATCGTCGTCAGCGAAGGGGAGTTCGCCAAGCACGGGATCGTGTCGCGTGGAGACCACCTGACGGCGTTCAGCGAGCCGGAGACGCGATATCGCGATCTGCGGGGTCTGGCGGCCGACCGCCGGCTGGGCTGTCACGCGGAGGTCTGCGGCGACCTCGTCGTCGACGTGCCGCCCGAGAGCCAGGTGCATCGCCAGGTGGTGCGAAAGGAGGCCGACGCGCATCCGATCGAGATCGACCCGGTCGTCCGGCTCCACTACGTCGAGGTCCGCGAGCCGGACCTGGCCGACCCGAGCGGCGACCTGCAACGGCTCGGCGAGGCGCTCGAGCGTGAGTGGGGGCTGACGGGCCTCGCCTGCGACACGCAGGTGCTGGGGGACCTCCAGCGAACGCTGCGCGCCGGTGCGTGGGCCGCGACCGTCGCTGTGCACGACGGCGCCACCATCGTGGCGGTGCACCCCGGGTTCCATGACCGCGTGCTCGGCGTGGCGTTCGACGTCGGGTCGACGACGGTGGCCGGCCACCTGTGCGACCTGGAGACCGGGGAGGTGCTCG
This sequence comes from Actinomycetota bacterium, assembly GCA_039933515.1. GTDB lineage: Bacteria > Actinomycetota > UBA4738 > UBA4738 > HRBIN12 > JAOUEA01. The sequence goes on along the minus strand of JBDTNY010000006.1, from coordinate 2,645 downwards.
CAAGCGCCGGGACGATGAACCCGCAGATCCGGTTCGGCGAGGACCTGATGAGCAGGGTCAGCTACGTGATGATGAACCCCGGCGCCGAGACTGAACTCACGAGCGTGATCCGCGCATGCGTCGACGGGCTGATCCGTGAGCTGTGTGAGACGGCCGCCGAGGATCCGGCCGACGTGCTCGCGCTCACCATCGTGGGGAACCCGATCATGCACCATCTGTTCCTGGGGCTAGATCCCACCGAGCTCGGCGGGGCGCCGTTCGCGCTCGCGACCGACGAGGCCGTGCACCGGCGCGCGCAGGAGCTCGACCTGGAGGCGCCGAACGCGGGCGCGCGGGTGTACCTGCTGCCGTGCATCGCCGGGCACGTCGGCGCCGACACCGCGGGCGTGATCTTGTCCGAGGCGCCGCACCAACAAGATGTCGTGAACCTGATCGTCGACGTCGGCACGAACGCCGAGATCGTCCTCGGCAACCGCGACCGGCTGCTGGCGGCCTCCTCGCCGACCGGTCCCGCGTTCGAGGGCGCGCAGATCTCGGCGGGGCAGCGGGCGGCGCCCGGCGCGATCGAGCGCGTGCGGATCGACCGCGAGACGCTGGAGCCGCGCTTCAGCGTGATCGGGACCCAGGCGTGGAGCGACGAGCCGGGCTTCGACGATGCCGCGATCACGGGAATCTGCGGCTCAGGGATCATCGAGGTCGTCGCCGAGATGTTCCTGGCGGGGATCTTGACCTCCGACGGCGTGATCGACGGATCGCTCGCGGCACACTCAGCGCGGATCGTCGAGCAGGGACGGACCTTCGGCTACCTTCTGCGCGAGGGCACGCCCCGCGTCGTGATCACCCAGATGGACGTCCGCGCGATCCAGCTCGCGAAGGGCGCGCTCTACGCCGGCTGCCGGCTGCTGATGGATCACCTCGGGATCGAGACCGTCGACCGGATCCGGCTGGCGGGCGCGTTCGGCGCCCATATCGACCCGGTCCACGCGATGGTGCTCGGCCTCGTGCCCGACTGCGATCCCGCCGCCGTGACGAGCGCGGGGAACGCGGCGGGCACCGGAGCGCGGATCGCGCTGCTGAACCGCGCCGCCCGCGACGAGATCGAGGCGGTGGTCCGCCGAGTCGAGAAGATCGAGACCGCCGTCGAGCCGCGGTTCCAGGAGCACTTCGTGGGCGCGATGGGGATCCCGCACGCCACCGACCCCTTCCCGCGGCTCGCGGCCGCGATCGACCTGCCGGCGCCCAGCGCCGCCGCGCGACCCGAGCGGTCGGCGCGATCCCGACGATCGAGAGGAGCACGCACATGACCGAGGACGTCCCCAAGGGTCGCCGCACCGGAGGTCGCGCCGGTCGCGCCGCCGCCCGGCTGGCCGCCGTCGCCGAGAAGGTGCCGTTCATCACGCGCGAGCTGACCCCGGTCGAGGTGCTCAGCGCCGAGGGGTTGGAGCTGATCGAGCACAACGCCGACACGATCTTGGAACAGGTCGGCGTCGACATCCGTGAGGCGCCCGATGCGCTCGAGCTGTTCAAGGGTGCGGGCGCCGACGTCGACGGCGAGCGCGTGCGGTTCCCGCGCGGGCTGGCGCGCAGCTTGGTGCAGGCCACCGCGCCGCGCGAGTTCGTCCAGCATGCGCGGAACCCGGCCAACGACGTGCTGATCGGAGGGAACGCGACCGTGCTCGCGCCCGCGTACGGCTCGCCGTTCGTGCGCGACCTCGACGGAGGACGCCGTTACGGCACGATCGAAGATTTCCGCAACTTCGTGAAGCTCGCGTACTCGACGCCGTTCCTGCACCACTCGGGCGGCACGGTCTGCGAGCCGGTGGACCTGCCCGTGAACAAGCGCCATTACGACATGGTCTACGCGCACATGCGCTACTCGGACAAAGCCTTCATGGGCTCGGTCACGCACCCGCAGCGCGCGCAGGACACCGTCGATATGGCGAGGATCTTGTTCGGGGCGGACGCGCTCGAGACGGGCGCGTACGTCCTGAGCCTGATCAACGCGAACTCGCCGCTCGTGTGGGACCACATCATGCTCGGGTCGGCCCGCGCGTACGCCGAGGCGAACCAGGCCGTCATCATGACGCCGTTCATCCTGGCCGGGGCGATGTCGCCGGCCACGGTCGCCGGCGCGGCCGCGCAGACCCTCGCCGAGGCCCTGGTCGGCATGGCGTACGTGCAGCTCGTGCGCCCCGGCGCCCCGGTCGTGTTCGGGTCGTTCGCCTCGTCGATGTCGATGCAGTCGGGCGCGCCGACGTTCGGGACGCCCGAGCCCGCGTTGGTGCTGTATTCGCTGGCCGCGTGCGCGCGACGGCTGGGCGTGCCCTTCCGCAGCGGCGGGTCGCTCACAGCCTCGAAGATCCCCGACGCGCAGGCGGCCTATGAGTCGGCGAACACGCTTCAGCCGACGATCCTGGCCGGCGTGAACTTCGTGCTGCACTCGGCGGGCTGGCTCGAGGGCGGGCTGACCATGGGTTACGAGAAGTTCGTCATGGACCTGGACCAGTGCGGGATGATGGCTGAGTTCGCCAAGGGAGTTGACCTCACCCCGAACGGTCAGGCGGTCGATGCCATCATCGAGAACGGGCCGGGCCAGCACTTCCTGGGCACGGCCCACACCCTCGCGAACTTCGAGACCGCGTTCT
>JBDTNY010000005.1:0-27222 GCA_039933515.1 Actinomycetota bacterium | reverse complement strand
GGTCTTCGACGCGGGCGCGCTGCTCGGAGCCTTCGCGCTCGGAGCCCTCGTCTTCGGCGCGGTGGCGATCCTCGGCGGGGGCTGGCTCCTTCGTCGCGCCGGCCCCGCGCTGGCGAGCGAGGACACCACGGCGGGCGAGGTCGCCGATCCACTCGACGATCGGGATGACGACGGATGACGAACCGGAACAAGAAGCGACAGCCGCCCAGCGGCTACCGGGCGCCTCGACCCGCCGCGCCGGCCCGGGCTTCGGCGGCGCCGCAGCGCCAGGGCGTCCTGGGGTCGCTCTTCTCCCCGCGTGCCGCGGCCGACACCGACATGCCGAAGATCCGCACCTCGATCGGCCGCGGTGTGATCACGGCCGCCGGCACCCCAGGCATCGTCGTGGCGATCGCCGCTCTCGTCCTGGTGGAGTGGCTGGCCGCCGTGGCCTTCGGGTTCCAGGGGCCGTTCGCCGTCTTCGTGAACGCGCTCGCGATCCCTCCCGTCGGCACCAGCTTCGACTTCCAGCTCTCCCAGGGGATGTTCGGCGTCCAGGGCGGCCTGTTCGCGGTCCTGGGCTTCGTGGCCCTCCGCGGCATCATCGTGGCGTTCTTCACGGGCGCGATCGTCGACGTCGTGCAGACCGGCAGGGCCTCGCGGTGGTCGTTCGTGCGAGGGATGCGCGGGATCCCCACCGCGATCGCGACCAGCGTTGCCTCGATGGGCCTGGTCACGCTCGCGATCTTCATCGGCCCGCTGTTCGGTCTGGGGCTGGGGGCGTTGCTCCAGGTCGCCGCGCTCGTCGCGGGGATCTACCTGTTCGTGTTCGCACCCACGATCGCGATCGCCGAGGGCCGGGGTATGCCCGAATCGATGTCGCGGTCGATGCGCGCGGGTCGCCTCCCGGGCTCGGGGAACCTCGGGTTCGCCGTGCTGTACGTGATCCCGACGATCGCGCTTCTGGTGGCGCCCGGAAAGCCGGGGTCCGACATCGGCGTGAATCCGACCGTGGGCGCGTGGGTCTTCGTGCTGGCGATCAACCTGCTCCAGATCTCGATGCTCGCGGCGTTCTCGTTCCGCTACCTCTCGGTGGCCGACGAGGTGTCCGAGTCCGCCCCACGCCCGGCCCGAGGCAGCGCTCGCCCGGCCCGCGCTCGCTGACGGGCGGCCGGACAGACCCGCTGTTAGAATCCCTCCGCCGGTGCCCAGGTGCCGAGCACACACGTCCGAGGACCGCATCGCCGGAGGTCCCGCGCCCGTTCGGGCGGGCCGGTGACGGGAAGATCCGGGCGGAGGATGACAACCGAGCACAAGGAGCAGCGGTATGCCTGTCGTGACCCGACGGGAGCTCCTCGAGGCGGGCGTGCACTTCGGCCACCAGACCAGACGGTGGAACCCGAAGATGCATCGCTACCTGTACGGGGAGCGTTCCGGCATCTACATCATCGACCTCGAGAAGTCCCTTTCGGGCATCGAGGAGACCCACGAGTTCGTCCTCGGCCTCGGCCGTCGCCGCGGGATCGTCCTGTTCATCGGGACGAAGAAGCAGGCGCAGGAGGTCGTGCAGGAGCACGCGAACCGCGTCGGCATGCCCTTCGTGAATCACCGCTGGCTGGGTGGGATGCTCACGAACTTCGCCACGATCTCTAAGCGCCTGCTCCGCCTCCGCGAGCTACGCGAGATGGAGCGTTCGGGCACGATCGACTTCCTCCCGAAGAAGGAGGGCATCCGCCTGCGCCGTGAGCGCGAGAAGCTCGAGCGGAACCTGGGCGGGATCCAAGATCTCGAGCGCCTTCCCGACGCGATCTTCGTCGTGGACACCAAGAAGGAGCACATCGCGGTCAACGAGGCCCGCAAGCTGGGGATCCCTGTGATCGCGATCGTGGACACCAACTGCGATCCCGACGAGGTCGACTTCGTGATCCCGGGCAACGACGACGCGATCCGTGCCGTGAACCTGGTGACCCGCGTGATCGCCGACGCGCTGGCCGAGGGGTACGGCATGGCCAAGGACGAGATCGTCCAGAAGGCCACCGGCCAGGAGCTGCCGGCGCCCTTGGGCGCCAAGTCAACACCCGCGCCGGCCGCGGTCGACGACACGCCCTCGGCTGAGGACGCTGCCGCGATCGCCGCCTCGACCGTTTTCGAGCCCGACGAGCCCTCTCCCGTGGCGCCCGACCCGGCGCCCGCCGCCGAGGCCGCACCTGAGGTGGTCGAGACGCCCGCGTTGGCCGTTGCCGAGACCGCGCCCGAGGCCACGGCATGAGCGAGATCTCAGCCGGCCAGGTCAAGCAGCTCCGGGAGGCGACGGGCGCCGGGATGATGGACTGCAAGAAGGCCCTGGTCGAGACCGGGGGCGACTACGACAAGGCCGTGGCGTTCCTTCGCGAGAAGGGGCTGGCCTCGGCCGCCAAGCGCGCGGGGCGCTCCGCGAACCAGGGCGTGGTCGAGAGTTACATCCACTTCAACAAGACGGTGGGCGTGCTGATCGAAGTGAACTGCGAGACCGACTTCGTCGCCAACACCGACGAGTTCAAGGCCCTCGCGCGTGACCTCGCCCTCCACATCGCGAGCCCTGCGGCCCCCCGCTTCGTCGACCGGGATCAGGTGCCGCAGGCCGAGCTCGATGCCGAGCGGCGGATCTTCGAGGTGCAGGCCAAGGAGTCCGGCAAGCCCGAGAACGTGGTCGACAAGATCGTCGAGGGCAAGCTCGCCTCGTTCCTCAAAGACATCGTCCTGCTCGACCAGCCGTTCGTGAAGGATGACAGCAAGACGGTGCAGCAGTTGCTCGACGAGGTATCGGCCAAGGTCGGCGAGAAGGTTGCCGTCAAGCGCTTCGCGCGATACAAGCTGGGCGAGGATGCCGGATCGTGACGCCGAGGGGAGTTCGCAGGCGATGATCGAAGGGGGAGCAGCGCGGCCCTCGTACAAGCGGGTCCTGTTGAAGCTCTCCGGCGAGGCGTTCGCTCCCGGCGATTCTCAGTCCGGCATCAACAGCGAGGCCACCGGGCTGGTGGCTCGGCAGCTGGCCGAGATCATCGACCTGGGGGTAGAGACCGCTGTCGTCGTGGGCGGTGGCAACATCTGGCGGGGCCGCCAGGCACCCGACATCGACCGCAACCGCGCCGACTACATGGGGATGCTCGCGACCGTGATGAACGCGCTCGCGCTGCAGGACGCCCTCGAGAAGATCCACGTGACGACGCGGGTGCAGACCTCGATCGCGATGACGCAGCTGGCGGAACCGTTCATGCCGCTTCGCGCCCGGCGTCACCTCGAGAAAGGGCGCGTGGTCATCTTCGCCGCCGGGCTCGGCGTGCCGTTCTTCTCCACCGACACGTGCGCCGCGCAACGCGCGCTCGAGATCGGGGCGGAGGCGCTCTTGAAGGGAACGAAGGTCGACGGGGTCTACACCTCGGATCCCCATCTGGATCCATCGGCGACGCGCTTCGAGACGATCAGGTACGTCGACGTCCTCAAAGAGGGCTACCAGGTCATGGACGCGACCGCGATCTCGCTCTGCATGGAGAACGGGCTGCCCATCATCGTGTTCGATCTCCGCGAGGAAGGCAACATCCGTCGGGTGGTCAGTGGCGACCCGATCGGGACGCTCGTCCATGGAGGGGCGCGATGACGATCGAGTCGAGCCTGAAGGACGCCGGCCACAAGATGGAGGCCGCCGTGAGCCACCTGAAGGAAGACCTGTCGGGGATCCGCACCGGCCGGGCGTCGGCCTCGGTGCTGAACCGCGTGACCGTGGAGTACTACGGTACCCCCGTGCCCCTCAACCAGCTGGCCAGCATCACGGTGCCCGAACCCCGGCTCCTTGCCGTCACGCCGTTCGACAAGGGCGCGATCGGCGCGATCGAGAAAGGCATCCAGTCAAGCGATCTCGGCATCACCCCGTCGAACGATGGCCAGGTGATCCGCCTCTCGTTCCCGCCACTGACCGAGGAGCGCCGCAAGGAGCTCGTGAAACAGGTGCACCACCGCGCGGAAGAGGGCAGGGTGGCCGTGCGCAACGTGCGGCGACACTTCAAGGAAGAGATGGAGAAGCTTGAGCGCGAGGGCGGCATCTCCCAAGATGACCTGGTGCGCGGTGAGAAGGAACTCCAGAAAGTGACCGACCGCTTCGTGGGCGAGATCGATGAGATCCAACGCCACAAGGAGCAGGAGCTGATGGAGGTCTAGTGGCGGACGACAAGCGCGACGGCGGCGACGACCTGTTCGAGGACCTCGACAAGTTCTTCGCACCGATCAAGGACGTCGACTGGGACGAGCCCGCCTCGGCCGGAGCTCGTGAGACGCCCAGCGAGGAGCACGTCGCGGTCCACGGTGCCGAGCGCGAGCCGGCAGCCGCCGCGGAGCCCGCCGCGTCCCAAGGCGCGCCCGAGACGGGCGAGACGAGCCAGCCCGCCGGTCCGGCCGACGAGGACGATGACTGGTACGACACGACCGTGATCGACCCCATCCAGGGCTTGGGCGAGGGTCTGTTCGCCGACGAGGGCGACGACGACCTGGCTGACGCGGTGGCCGACGATCCGGAGCCGGGCTCGGCCGAGGTCACGGATGACGGCTCGGTCCAAGCGGATCTGTACCCATCCGATGGCGACGCCCCCGACGAAGGTCCGACGATCGATGAGCTCCTCGCCGACGAGGCCGGGTCCACCGACGACGACGCGAACCTCGACACCGTGACGGCCGAGTGGTCATTGGACCAAGACGACGAGCCGGTCGCAGCCGTGCCGTCGTCGCCGCTTCCTTCATTCCTCGACGAGGTCTCGGACGCCGCCGAGGCACCCTCCGAAGCAGATCTCGAGGCCGCGGCCGCGCACTTCGCCGGCTCGGTGCGCTCCGACGCCGGGTTCGAGGAGCCGGACGCGGCGACGCCGAGTGCCGATCTGCTTTCCGACCTGGGCGCCGATGACGTCGAGCACGACATCCTGTCCGACCTGGGCTCGTCCGAGCCGCGCACGGTGATGGTGTCCGAGGGCCTCGGCGGTCCCAGCTGGCAGGATCCGGGCTCGATCGAGGTCGGCGCCGACATCGATCGCCGCGGCCCCGATCCGGGCGAGCGCGACGTGCCGGCGGCATTCCTGACGGGCGTGGTTCTCGCGGGGGTGGCCCTGGGAGCGCTCCTGATCGACGAGGCTGTGTTCGCGGTGATCGCCACCGCGGTCGTGCTGATGGCACAGGGCGAGCTCTTCGGCGTGATGGTGTCGCATCACCGCCAACCGGCGACCGCGATCGGGCTTCTGGCCGGCCTGCTCATGATGGCCGGAGCTTATTTCGACGGTGAATCCGCGGTGCTCGCGATGTTCGCGCTGGGCGTGATGGCCACGTTCCTGTGGTTCATGGCCGGACCGGCCGCACACCGCAAGGACACGCTCGTGGGTATCGGCCTGACGATCCTGAACCTGGCCTGGATCCCGTTGCTTGCCAGCTACCTGCTGATCATGCTCGATCTCGAGCACGGCACGCAGCTCGTGATCGCGGTGATCGGTCTGACCTTCGTCTTCGACACCGCGGCTTTCTTGGGGGGCTCGATCATGGGCGGGCAGTTCTTCCAGCGCCCGCTCGCCCCAAGCGTGAGCCCGAAGAAGTCGATCGAGGGGCTCGTGATCGCAACCCTGGCCACGATGGTCGTGTCCGTGGCGCTCGTGACCTCGTTCGTGCAGCCGTTCGAGAATATGAAGATCGAATCGCTGCTGCTGGCGCTCGTGGTCGCGGCCGCAGCCACGCTGGGAGACCTGGCTGAATCGCTCGTCAAGCGCGATCTGCTGATCAAGGATATGGGGACCGTGCTGCCGGGCCACGGGGGAGTGCTGGACCGCATCGACTCGCTGCTCTACGTGGCGCCCGCGGCGTTCCTGCTGCTTCGCGTGATCTTCGCCTGAGCACTGGCGGCGGCTCCTCCCCGCGTACCGGGCCGGCGGGGGTACCCTTGACGGCATGAAGTCGGTCACCATCCTCGGGTCCACCGGGTCGATCGGCACGCAAGCCCTCGACGTGATCCGGCACAACCCGGATCGTTTCAGGGTCTCCGGGCTCTCGGCGGCCGGGCGCAACCGCGAGCTGCTCGCGGGTCAGATCCGCGAGTTCCTTCCGCCCGTCGTGGCGATCGCCGACGAGGACGCCGCGGCCGACGTGATCCGCAAGCTCGGGGCGATCAAAGGGGTTGAGGTCGTCTCGGGCCCCGAGGCCGCGGAAGACCTCGCCCGCGACGTCGAGGCCGATGTCGTCGTGAACGCGCTCGTGGGATCGGCGGGGCTGGGGCCCACGCTCGCCACACTGCAGAGCGGCAAGACGCTTGCGCTCGCCAACAAGGAAAGCCTCGTCGTGGGCGGGGAGCTCGTCACCGACCTCATCAAGGGCGAGCCCGAGCGGTTGCTGCCGGTCGACTCCGAACACGCCGCGCTCGCGATGGCGCTGCGGGGCGAACGCCGCGACGACCTCAAGCGGGTGGTGCTGACCGGCTCCGGCGGGCCGTTCCGCGGTTGGACGCGCAGTGAGCTCGCGAAGGCGTCCGTGAAAGAGGCGCTGCAGCACCCCGTCTGGGCGATGGGCCCGAAGATCACGATCGACTCGGCCACGCTGATGAACAAAGGGCTCGAGGTGATCGAGGCCCACTATCTCTTCGATCTCGACTACTCGAAGATCCACGTCCTGATCCATCCTGAGGGCCTCGTGCACGCGATGGCGGAGTTCCGCGACGGGAGCCTGCGCGCCGAGATGGCGAAGGCCGACATGCGTCTGCCGATCCAGCTCGCCCTGGGATGGCCGGAGCGGCTTCCCACCGGCGTCGAGCCCGTGCCGCTGACGGACCGCCCGCTCACCTTCGAGCCCGTCGACCGCGAGGTCTTCCCCGCCGTCGATCTCGCGTACCGGGTGGGCGGACTGGGCCTCACCTTCCCGGCCGTCATGAACGCGGCCAACGAGGTCGCCGTCATGGCGTTCCTCGAGGGCAAGATACCCCTTACTCGGATCGTCGAGATCGTGCAGTCCGTCGTGGACGAGCACGAACCTGCCTCGCTGGTCTCGGTGGTCAACATCGGGCGGGCCGACACGTGGGCCCGTTCGCGCACGGCCGAGATCATCGAGGAGCGCTAGCCCCCCGATGAACATCGCTCTCGGCCTGTTGATCTTCCTGCCGTTCCTGACGGCGATCATCTCGATCCACGAGCTCGCGCATTTCGCCGTCGCGCGTCGTTTCGGGATGAAGGTCACCGAGTACTTCATCGGGTTCGGACCGCGGATCTGGTCGCGGCGCGCGGGAGAGCTCGAGTGGGGCATCAAGGGGTTGCCGCTGGGTGGGTACGTGAAGATCGCGGGGATGAATCCCTATGAGGTCGTGGCGCCCGAGGACCTGTCCCGAACCTACGGAGCGAAGCCCGCGTACCAGCGCGCGCTCACGATCTTCGCGGGCCCCGGCTCACATTTCGTCGTGGCCGCGATCCTGTTCTCGGCCTCGTTCCTCTTCTTCGGGGACTTCCGCAGCACGGTGCCCGTGATCGGCTCCGTCGAGACCACGCTGAACGGCTCCTCGTCGCCTGCGGCCGACGCGGGGATGCAGCCGGGCGACGTGGTCGTGCGCATCGGTGAAGTCGCGGATCCGACCCAGGCGCAGATGCGAGATCTGGTGACCGCGGCGGCCAGGGCGCATCCGACCGCCCCGCTCCTGATCACGGTCGAGCGAGACGGGCGGCCGATCCAGCTCACGATGACCCCCGAGTTCGACACCGTCGATGGCCAGGAGATCGGACGGGTCGGCGTCGTTCTGGGCAGCGAGCGGATCGGGCTCGTGCCCTCGGTCGTCGCCGGCGTGAAGGAGGTCGGTTTCGCGGTCTGGGAGTCGGGGTCGCAGGTCGGCCGCGTGTTCGGCCCACAGGGGATCGGCCGCATCTTCACGCTCCTGACGAGCGACGAGCAGCGCGCACCCAACGACGCCACGAGCGTCGTGGGGATCAGTCAACAGGTCGGCGCCACGTCGTCGACCGGCGACTGGGCCACGGTGCTCTATTTCTTCGGGTTCGTGACGGTCTTCATCGGGCTCATCAACCTGGTGCCGCTGCCGCCCTTCGACGGGGGTCACCTCGCGGTGGTCGGGTACGAGAAGCTGGCGGGCAAGGTCGTCGACATGCGTAAGCTGATCCCGGTTTCAGCCGCGGTGATCACCTTTTTCGTGATCTTCGTCAGCGCGACCGTGTTCTTGGACTTCGCCAAGCCGATCCCGACCCCATAGCCTTAGTTCTCGCAGGTCACGGGCGTCGTCGCCACGACTTCTCAACATCGCCTGGGGCTGCGCGACACATGCGCGGGCTACGATTCGGGCCATGAGCGGACAGACGATCCTGGTGGTGGACGACGAGGAGGCCATCGCCGAGGCGGTGCGCGCGCGGCTCGAGAGCGAGGGCTACCAGGTCGTGGTGGCCTCCGACGGTCCCCAGGCGATCGCGCTGCACGCAGAGCACCGTCCCGATCTCGTCGTGCTCGACCTGATGCTCCCGGGGATGGACGGCCTCGAGGTCTGCCAGGCGATCCAGCGCACCGCCTGGACCCCGGTGCTGATGCTCACCGCCCGCACCGAGGAAGCCGACAAGGTGGCGGGCTTCGCGGTGGGGGCTGACGACTACCTCACGAAGCCGTTCTCCCTGCGGGAGCTCGCCGCCCGGGTGAAGGCGATCCTGCGTCGACTTGAGCGGATGCGCGCCGAGCGCGATACCGGCCCGCTCGAGCTGCACGGTCTCTCGATCGACCCGAACCGCCGCCGCGTGAGCGTCGACGGAGAAGAGATCGGGCTCACCCCCCTCGAATTCGAGATCCTGCTCTCGTTGGCGCGTGATCCCGGGGTTGTGCTCTCCCGCGACCAACTGATGGACAAGGTGTGGGGCTACCGCGACTACGCGGGCGGTCGGGTCGTGGATTCCCACGTGGCACGGATCCGCCGCAAGCTCGGCGAAGACGGGAACGAGCCGCGCTTCATCCGGACCGTGCACGGGGTGGGGTACGCCTTCCAGGAACGCCGATGAGCTCGATGCCCCTGGAGAAGCTGCCCACGATCAAGGGCAAGCTCGGCTCGGTTATCGTGGTCTCCGTGGGGGTCACCGTCGTGCTGATCTTCCTGATGCTGGGCTACGGCCTTCGGGGGACATCGCAGGACACCGACCGGCTGACCCTGGTCCGGGTCGCACGGCGCGAGGCGGTCGGGGCGCTCGAGGCGGTCCCGCCCGGCGTCGCGATCGTGCGCACCACGATCGCCGGCACGATCCTCGAGGGGGCCCCGCCGGCGCCGCTTCCGGTGTTCGTCGACGGGATGGTGCACGTCGGCACGACGCAGGAGCTCGAATACGCGACGGTGCCGGTGGTGGTCGGCGGCCAGGTGACCGAATTGGTGTACGCGGTGCAGCCGGCGCCTGGGCGGGGGGTCTTCGCCCGGGTCGGAGAGACCTTCGCGTTCCTCGCCTACTTCTGGTGGCAGTTCCTGGTGGCGGGCGCGATGGCGGCCGCGATCGCCCTGCTGATGGCCCGCTGGCTCGCACGTGGCCTGACCCAGCCCCTGCGTGACATGGCCAAGGCTGCCCGGCTGTTGGAGCTCGGCGACTACTCCGTCCGGGTGCACGCGAGGAGCCGAGACGAGGTCGGCCAGCTCGCGGCCGCCTTCAATCGGATGAGCGGCGAGCTCGAGCAACTCGAGCGCTCGCGCCGTGATCTCGTCGCGAACGTCTCGCACGAGCTGAAGACCCCGATCACGGCGATCCGCGCGCACCTGGAGAACCTGCTTGACGGCGTCGAGCAGCCGAACCCCGAGACGCTCCAGGTCATGCTCACCCAGTCCGAGCGGCTGGGGCGTCTGGTCGAGCAACTTCTCGATCTGTCCAAGCTTGAGTCGGGGGAAGTCCCCCTCCACCGGGAGGACGTGGCCCTGTCGTCGCTGGTGGCGCAGGTCGTGTCCGAGATCGACGTCGCGCGGTCCGACCGGGGCGTGGCGGTGCACAGCCGCGTGCCCGACGACCTGCCGCCGATCGACGCCGACCGAGAGCGGGTGCACCAGGTGCTCTTCAACCTGGTGGACAACGCCGTGCGGTTCACGCCCGAGGGCGGCGAGGTCGCGATCGGGGCCCACCGCCACAACGGCTCGGTCCAGATCACGGTCACGGACACGGGCGTGGGCATCTCCGCCGAGCACCTGCCCCGGCTCTTCGAGCGCTTCTACCGGATCGACTCGGCGCGGGCTCGCGAGGACGGAGGCACCGGTATCGGCCTCGCGATCGCGCGCTCGGTCGTCGAGGCGCACGGCGGGCACATCAAGGCCGAGAGCGCGCAGGGCAAGGGGAGCATCTTCACGTTCGATCTGCCAGTCGCCACGAGCGCGAGCCAGGAGGGAGCCTCTTGAAGTCCGCCACCACGACGATCACGGTGATCGCCCAAGAGCGGTACGACTACCTCGACCTCACCGATGACCTGCGCCGGGCGATCAAGGACTCCGGGGTCACCGACGGCGCGGCGATCGCGTTCTGCGCGCACACCACCTGCGCGCTCCTGATCAACGAATGGGAGGACGGCGCGATGGCCGACTTCCGCCGGCACATGACCGACCTGGTGCCGCACGACGGCGTCTACTACCAGCACGACGACTTCGAGATCCGCACGCAGAACATGCACGAGGACGAGCGCGCGAACGGCCACGCCCACGTCAAGGCGATGCTGCTCTCGGCCACCTCACACGCGATCCCAGTCGTGGCCGGCGAGCCCGGGTTCGGCACCTGGCAGCGCCTCATCTTCTTCGAGATGGACGAGCCGAAGGACCGTACGATCGCGTTCCACGTGTTCGGCGGGTAGCTGGGAGACTGACTGCTATGGCCATCGAGCGCAGGAAGTCGCGGCAGATCGCGATCGGCGACGTCCTGATCGGGGGCGACGCGCCGGTCTCGATCCAGTCGATGACCACGACGAAGACCGCCGACATCGACGCGACCCTGCAGCAGATCGCGTCGCTCGTGGCGGCCGGCGTCGACATCGTGCGCGTGGCCGTGCCGCACTGGGAGGACGCCGAGGCGCTCGTCGCGATCGCCGCGAAGTCCACCGTTCCGGTCGTGGCCGACATCCACTTCCAGTGGAAGTACGCGATAGCCGCGCTCGAGGCGGGCATCCAGGGTCTGCGCATCAACCCCGGCAACATCAAGTACCAGGACAAGGTGCGCCTGATCGCCCGAGAGGCGAAGGACCGCGGCGTGCCGATCCGCATCGGGGTGAACGCAGGCTCGCTCGAGCCCGCGCTCCTGGCGAAATACGGCAAACCCACGCCCGAGGGGCTCGTCGAGAGCGCGCTGAACGAGGCGCGGATCCTCGAGGACGAGGACTTCTTCGACATCAAGATCTCGGTGAAGCACTCGAACCCGCTCGTGATGATCGAGAGCTACCGGATGCTCGCCGAGGCGTGCGACTACCCCTTGCACCTGGGCGTAACCGAGGCCGGCCCGATGCCGAACGGGGGGTTGAAGAGCGCGGTGGGGATCGGCGCGCTGCTCGCCGAGGGGATCGGCGACACGATCCGCGTCTCGCTCACCGACGACCCCGTCGAGGAGGTCAAGGCGGGCACGACGATCCTCCAGTCGCTCGGCCTGCGCAAACGCGGGCTCGACCTGGTGGCGTGCCCCTCGTGCGGCCGCGCCGAGGTGAACGTTCTCGAGCTCACGAAGAAGGTGAACGCCGCGATCGAGAAGGAGAAGTTCACCGTGCCGATGCGCGTCGCCGTCATGGGCTGCGTCGTGAACGGACCCGGCGAGGCGCGCGAAGCCGACGTGGGCATCGCGAGCGGCATGGGCCTCGGCTTCATCCTTCGCCAGGGCGAGGTCGTCGCGAAGGTGCCCGAGGATGAGCTCGTCGCCGCGCTGATCGCCGAGGCCCGAAAGGTCGCCGCGGATAAGGTCGCCGCGGGCGAGGCCGAGGACGCGTAGGCTGCGCGCGTGAAGGAGTTCAGTCGCAGCGGTGGCCGGATCGCCGATCCAGCGCAGCAGCGGTCGCAGGCGGACCGCCAAGAACGGATGCGTCCCGAGGCGACTGTGTCCGAGCGCCTGAAGGAGGCGGGACGGCGTCCCTGGTGGCGACGGTTGTTCAGCACGAAGTCCGATCGCGTCGGCTGCTAGGGGCTCCCGCCGTTCAACTTCGACCCGGCCGGCTGCCGATACCCGGCCCATGAGGGGTAACCGCGTGGTCGTCGCGCTCGCGCTCGTGTTGGCCGCGGCGATCGGCCCGGCCGACGCGAACCCCGCGGCCCAGTCGACGCCCGTCCCCGGCACCCCGTGCGTCGTCTTCCCGGCTGACAACGCGTGGCACCTGAACGTTTCGCGGATGCCCGTCCACCGGCGCAACGACGTCTGGAAGAGGGCGATGCACGCGGTCACCACGAACCTGCACCCCGACTTCGGGCCGCCGAGCTACGGGATCCCGTACGACGTCGTCGGTGGCGGTCACGCGAAGGTTTCGATCGACTTCACCTACGCCGACGAGAGCGACCCTGGTCCCTACCCGTTCGGGCCCGACATCACGATCGAGGGCGGCTCGGACCGGCACGCGCTGATGGTCGACCAGAGCGACTGCACGCTCAACGAGCTCTACTCGGCCCGGTGGAACGGCGGAAACCCGACGGCCGGGAGCGGCGCGATCTTCGACCTCGGCTCGAATGATCTGCGGCCGCGCGGCTGGACCAGCGCAGACGCAGCCGGCCTGCCGATCTTAGCGGGGCTGCTGCGCCGGGACGAGGTGCAGGCAGGCGTCGTGGATCACGCGATCCGGTTCACGGTCGACTGCAGCTCTCGATCGTTCTTGTGGCCGGCGCGGCATCAGGCGGGCTCATCGGACGACCGGTGCCCGCCGATGGGCGCGCGGTTCCGGCTCAAGCGCGGGTTCTCCCTCGCGGGGTTCAGCGACGACGCGAAGACGATCCTCCGCGGGATGAAGCGTTACGGCCTGGTTCTCGCGGACAACGGCAGCGACTGGTACTTGCAGGGCACGGTTGATCCCGGCTGGACGAACGGGCTGCTCGACCAGCTCAAATCGATCTCGGCCGGGGCATTCGTTGCGGTCGACATCTCGGGTTGCAAAGTAGCGATGGACAGCGCGGCGTTCGCCTACGGCTCGGATTGCCCCGCGCCCTGACGCTCGGTCAGCTTCAGGAAGTTGGCGACGATCGTCGGCCCTTCGGGCGTGAGGATGCTCTCCGGGTGGAACTGCACCCCGAACCGCGGAAGCTCCCGGTGCTGGGCTGCCATCACGAGCCCGTCCTCGGTCCACGCGGTGAGCTCCAGTTCGGCCGGCAGGTCGTCGCGCAGCACCACCAGCGAGTGGTACCGACCGGCGTCGAACGGGTTGGAGACCCCCTCGAGGATCCCCCGGCCCTCATGGAACACGCGTGAGGCCTTCCCGTGCACCGGACCGGTGCGGTCGACCGTGCCGCCGCACGCGACCCCGATGGCCTGGTGACCGAGACACACGCCGAGCAGGGGGGTCTCGTCGGGCAAAATCCGCAACAGCTCGGTGAAGCACCCAGCGTCCTCGGGCCGGCCGGGACCGGGGGAGAGAAGCACGGCTTCGGGCGCGCGCGCGACGAGCGCCTCGGCGGGCTCCGCGTCGCTCTTGATGACCTCTGTGGGGTAGCCGAGCTTCTCGATCAGCTGCACCAGGTTGTAGGTGAATGAGTCGTAGTGGTCGACGACGAGGATCATCGGAGTTCCCTTCCGCCGCCGAGCGTACCGTCGAGATTTGCGGGCGCCACTGCGGGCAGCAGCGCCGAGGCCTTCGCCTTCGTCTCCTCGAGCTCGGTCTGGGGATCGGAGTCGGCCACGACGCCCGCGCCGCTCTGGACGTGCGCCTGGCCCTCCTTGACCACCGCGGTCCGGATCGTGATGCAGAAGTCCAGGTCGCCCTCGAACGTGAGGTAGCCGACCGCGCCGCCGTAGGGACCGCGCGCGTCGGGCTCGTGCTCGGCGATCAGCTCCATCGCGCGGCGTTTCGGGGCTCCGCTGAGCGTTCCCGCCGGGAACGTCACCGCGAGCGCGTCGAGCGGATGCAGGTCCTCGCGCAGGTCGCCCTCCACGGTCGACACGATGTGCATGACCTTCGTGAAGCGTTCGACCCCCATCAGCTGGGTCGGCTCGACCGTGCCCGGCACGCACACGCGGCCGAGGTCGTTGCGGGCAAGGTCTACGAGCATCGCGTGTTCGGCGCGTTCCTTCGGGTCGGCGAGCAGCTCGTGTTCGAGCAACCGGTCGCGCGCCTCGGTCTCGCCACGTGGGCGGGTGCCCGCGAGCGGCCGGGTCATCACGCGTCGCCCCTGCACTCGTACGAGCGGCTCGGGGGAGGAGCCGGTGAGCTCGATGCCGAGCATCCGCACGAAGAACATGTAGGGAGCGGGGTTCGCCACGCGCAGCCGCCGGTAGATCGGGAAGCCGCCATCGGCTGCCGGGAACGTCACCCGGCGCGACGGCACCCCCTGGAAGATGTCGCCGGCCAGGATGTGCTCCTTGAACGACGCGACGATCTCGAGGTAGCGATCGTCGGTCATGTTGGGCTCGCCCGGGACGTCGGTCGCCGCGCCGCTCGAGACCGGCGCGAGGTCGGGCGGGGTCGCGCCCGCCACCTTCGCGGCGAGCTCCTCGAGCGCGGCCACGCCCTCGTCGTACGCGCCGGCCGGCACGTGCGCGACCAGGATCAGGCGCTGGGTCCAATGGTCGAAGACCACCGCTCGGTCGATGACCAGCAGCCCGATCGGCGGGCACGGCGCCGACGACGGGTCGGGCACCGGATGCCCGTCAAGCAGCGACGCCGCCTCGAACGCCATGTACCCCATCAGGCCGCCGGTCAGGCGGGGGAGCTCGGGGATGCGCGGCGCCCGCAACGCGCGCGCGAGGTCGATGAGCGCCTCCCGCGGCGGCGCGTCAGGGATCTCGAGCGGGAGGCCCGGGCGCGCGACGTCGGTGACGCGCACCCCGTCGGCGTCGGCGATGACGACGGCCGCGGGGTCACCCGCCACGAACGAATAGCGGCCCCAGCGTTCGCTGCGTTCCACCGACTCGAACAGCAGCCCGGGACCGTTTCCCGCGAGCGTGGGGAACAGGCCCACCGGGGTCGACACGTCGGCGAGCAACTCGGCCCAGACCGGCACGAGGGGCCACTGGGCGGCGAGCGCCCCGAACGCGTCCCGATCGGGCTCGATCCGCAGCCGTGACGTCACCCTCGTGCTCCCATCGAACGGACGAACCCCGGACCTTGGGCCCGGGGTTCGAAGTGCCGCATGCGGCGTATGGTCGCGGTTCCACCGACGAGCGTCAACGAGCACCCTCCGGCGCGGATCGCCGGCTTCGCGCTACGCGAGCCCGATGCTAGGCTTCGTCGCGACGACGCCGGACAGATCGGGAGGGCCTCGCTCCATGACATCACTCCGTTCCCGCTCCATCGGAGCGTTCATCGTGGCCGCAGTGCTGGTCGTGGCGGCGCCGTCGGTCGTGCTCGCGGGCACCGTCCAGACCTGGGGCGACAACGCGTACGGCCAGCTCGGCGACGGCACGTTCACCCGGCGCCTGACGGCGGTCGACGTGAACGGGCTGTCGGGCGTGGTCCAGCTCCACGGCGGCCGCGAGCATGTCGCGGCGCTCAAGGCCGACGGCACGGTCTGGACGTGGGGCCGCAACATCTATGGCCAGCTCGGCATCGGGAATACGACCACCCGCAACCAACCGGTGCAGGTGCCCGGGATCACCGACGCGATCCAGGTCACGACCGGGCACTACACGTCGTTCGCGCTGCTCGGCAACGGCACCGTCAAGGCGTGGGGCTGGAACAAGTACGGCACGATCGGCGACGGCACGCTCACGAAACGCACCTCGCCCGTCACGGTCCAGGGACTCACCGACGTCATCGAGATTGCGGCTGCCCGGGACCACAGCCTCGCGCTCAAGGCCGACGGTACCGTGTGGGCGTGGGGGTATAACGCCTACGGCAACCTGGGCGACGGCACGCTCACCCAACACACGTCCCCGGTGAAGGTCGATCTGCTCACGAACGTCGTCCATATCGCCGGCGGACGCGATCACAGCCTGGCGATCCGCCAGGACGGCTCCGTCTGGGCGTGGGGGTTCAACCAAGGGGGAGAGCTGGGCGACGGCACCAAGGTGAATCGCACCCAGCCCGTGCAGACCAACAACCTCGCCGATGTCGTCGACGTCGTAGCGGGCGCGAACCACAGCCTCGCGATCCGCGGCGACGGCACGCTCTGGGCCTGGGGCAAGAACAACTACGGTCAGCTCGGGGACGGGACGAACACGGGTCGCACGAGCCCGGTGCGCGTCACGAGCCTGTCGGGGGTGGCCGAGATCGGCGCGGGACGCCAGCATTCGCTCGCGGTCCTCGACGACGGTTCCGTCTGGACCTTCGGCCAGAACGACACGGGTCAGTTGGGCGACGGGACCCTGGCGAATCGCAATCGGCCGGTCCGCGCCACCGGCGTGAACGGGGCCCTCGAGTCCGCCGGGGGACGCGGGTACAGCGTCGTCCTGATCACCTAGCGCGATATCGAACGCCCACGCAGGCTGCGCCACGAGAGGGTGCCCGGAACTTTCGTCCCGGAGCTCCCGACCCTTAACGCCACCCACCGGTAGGCTGCCCACCGGACCGCTCGATTCGGGGATGCCCGAACCCGGGTGCGAGAGAGGGAGACGCCACATCGTGAGACGTAGGAAGGTCATCGTCGCGGTCGTCGTGGCCGCGGCTTCGCTGTCGGCGGCGGTCTACGCCACATCCGGCGGACCGCGGCGGGCGATCGAGCGGCCGGTTCGCGCCCTCGGTCCGGGCGGGAGCACCGAGGCCGAACGGGCGACGGGATCGGGCGGCGCGCCCGCGGTCCCCGTGGCAGGGCCCGCCGCGGTGCCGCATCTGACGAAGCCGTTGGCGCAGCTCACGAACCGACGTCCGACGGTGGTGCCGTGGGTCAAGCGTGAGCTCGACGCGGAGGCCGAGCAGGCGGCCGGCGTCGAGGTGGAACGCACGAAGCCGGCGCTCGAAGGGACCGTGGACCTCGGGCAGGCCGACGGTGCGCTCCAGGCCGACCGCGGGGCCACGAGGTTCCCGGCGCCGAGCCTGAGCTTCAAGGGGCTCGGGGCGAGCGCGAACCCCTACCTGCTGGTGCCGCCGGACACGAACGGCGACGTCGGTGGCGGCTACTACCTCCAGATGGTCAACACGGTGTTCGCGATCTACGACGCGACCACCGGAACCAAGGTCGAGGGACCGCTGTTCATGTCCTCCCTGTTCGACGTCGGGACGCAGAAGCTCTGCGCGACCCATGACGACGGCGACCCGGTGGTCGTCTACGACGAGTACGCCGACCGGTTCGTGATCAGCCAGTTCGGACTGAACTTCAACTCGGCGAAGTTCGCGGAGTGCGTGGCGGTCTCGGCGACGAGCGATCCCACCGGTTCGTGGAACGCGTACCAGTTCGCGTATCCGAAGGCGAACGTGCTGAACGACTACCCGAAGTTCGGGGTGTGGCCGGCGGCCAACAACGACGCCTACGTGGCCTCGTTCAACCAGTTCCGGTGCTCGACCAGCATCTGCGACTTCTCGTGGCGCGGGGCGGGCGCGGTCGCCTATGACCGAGCCGCGATGATCGCGGGCACGACGGCCGACCAGGTCTACGTCGACCTCTACGGCGTTGACCAGAACCTGGGGGGGCTGCTCCCCTCCGATGCCGACGGCCCGACGCCGCCGGCCGCCAACACGCCGAACTACTTCGTGCAGGCGGACGCCGACGAATACGGCTACCCCGACGATGCCCTCGAGGTCTGGGAGTTCGACGTGAACTGGAGCGGCGTCTCAACGTTCACCGCCCAGAACACCTCGCTGACCACGGCGAACTTCAACCCGTGGATCTGTGGGACCGGACGGAGCTACTGCGTGCCCCAGAAGAACTCGAACACGAAGCTCGACACGGTGAACACCGCCATGATGTTCCGCCTGCAGTACCGGAACATGGGTCCCGGCGACGAACGCATGGTCGTCACGCAGTCGGTGCGCGGCTCGAAGGGGCAGGCGGGACTGCGATGGTACGAGCTCAGGGACTCCGGCGGCGGCTGGGGCATCCAGAACCAGGGCACGTACGCGCCCGGCACCAGGAAGAGCCGCTGGATGGGGAGCGCGGCGATGGACTCCGCGGGCAACATCGCGATCGGCTACTCGATCTCGAGCGCTGGCATCTTCCCGTCGATCGGGGTGGTGGGCCGCAACGCGACCGCCGTGGCGGACACGCTGGATCTCGGCGAGCGCAAGGTCCTCTCGGGCACGGGCTCTGAGCGCGGCTCCTACGGCCGATGGGGCGACTACTCGGCCATGACCGTGGCCGAGGACGGCTGCACGTTCTATTACACGACCCAGTACTACAAGAAGACGAGCCAGTACAAGTGGGCTACGCAGGTCCTGCGGTTCACGATCCCGAGCTGCTGAGGCCGGCTTGATCCGGGCGTCACGACCGCCGCCCCGGGAGCATCCCCCGGGCGGTCGCGCGTCTCGGCGAGCGCGCACGCTCGGCGTGTAGCCTCTGACACCTATGCGTGCGACCAAGCTGTTCGCCCCTACGCTGCGCGAGGACCCGGCCGAGGCCGAGATCGCGAGCCATCGCCTGCTCCTGCGAGGCGGGTTCATCCGCAAGCTCGCGGCCGGCATCTACACGACGCTGCCGCTCGGCCTTCGGATGATGCGCAAGATCGAGGCGATCATCCGCGAGGAGATGGACGCCACCGGCGCCCAGGAGATCCGGATGCCGATCGTGCTGCCCGCCGAGCCCTGGAAGCAGACCGGCCGCTGGGAGGCGTACGGGAACGAGATCTTCCGCTTGCAGGACCGTCACGAGCGTGAGTTCCTGCTGGGGCCCACGCAGGAGGAGGTCGTCGCGCCGCTCGTGGCGGGAGAGCTGCCCTCGTACAAGGACCTGCCGGTGAACCTGTATCAGGTCGAGTGGAAGTACCGGGACGAGCGCCGCCCCCGGTCGGGGCTGCTCCGCGGGCGCGAGTTCCTCATGAAGGACGCCTACTCGTTCGACCGGGACGAGGACGGGATGCGCGAGTCCTACCGCGTGATGTACGAGGCGTACGAGCGGATGTTCGACCGCTGCGGGCTCGACTACGTGATCGTCGCGGCCGACCCAGGGACGATCGGCGGCGGTGTGAACGACGAGTTCATGGCGCTCGCCGAGGTGGGGGAGGACCTCTTCGTGCGGTGCGCGAACGGCGACTATCTCGCCGACACCGAGGCCGCGACGCCGCGCGCTCCAGAGCCCGTCTCGACCGACGCGCTGGCGTCGCTGACCGACGTCCACACCCCCGATGCCGAGACGATCGAGAAGGTCGCCGCGCAGCTCGGGGTCGACGCCGAGCGCACCCTGAAATGCATCATGTTCGACATCGGCGGGGACGTCGTCGCCGTCCTCGTTCCCGGCGACCGCGAGGTCAGCGAGAAGAAGCTCGCGAAGCGGTACTTCCCCGCGGTGGTCAGGCCGTTCGCCGAAGGCGACTTCGCGACGCACGGGTACGCGAAGGGCTACGTCGGCCCGCAGGGGTTCGGCGGCGACGTGACGGTGCTGGCCGATCACTCGGTGCGCGGCGGGATCGACTGGGTGACGGGGGCGAACGTCCACGAGCACCACGTCACTGGAGCGAACGTGGGTCGCGACTTCCGCGTGGACGGGTGGGACGACCTCGTCGTGATCCGCGAGGGCGACCGCTGTCCGGTCGACGGCGGCGAGCTCCAGGTGGGCCGGTCGATCGTCGTCGGTCACATCTACCAG
The DNA here is from genome assembly GCA_039933515.1 of Actinomycetota bacterium. Taxonomy (GTDB): domain Bacteria; phylum Actinomycetota; class UBA4738; order UBA4738; family HRBIN12; genus JAOUEA01. The sequence continues at coordinate 7,406 of JBDTNY010000005.1, read as the reverse complement.
CTCGGTACGAAGTACTCCGCCCCGCTGGGCACCGGGTTCCAGGACGAAGACGGTGCGTCGCACCCCTACGAGATGGGCTGCTACGGCATCGGGATCTCGCGGATCGCGGCCGCCGTCGTGGAGCAACGACACGACGACGACGGCATCGTGTGGCCCAAGGTCCTCGCGCCGTTCGAGGTGGTCGTGGTGCTCGCGACCGCCGACGACGAGGCCACCGTCGCCGAGGCTGAGCGGATCTACACGGAACTCGTCGCGCGCGGCATCGACGTGCTGCTCGACGACCGGGGCGAGCGCGCCGGGGTGAAGTTCGCCGACGCCGACCTGATCGGTTACCCCGTGCAGGTCACCGTGGGCAAACGGGGGCTCGCGGCGGGGACCGTGGACCTGAAGGTGCGCGCGACCGGGGAGCGCACGACGGCGCCGCTGGCCGAGGCCGTGGACGCGGTCGCGACGCTGCTCGACGCCGCTCCGTAGGTGCGCCGAGCGGGCCTCGCGGACCGGTTCCCGGCGCCTCGGCTATACTGACCCGCGTACAGCGAACCGAAAGGTGTGTCCGGAGGTGGGCTCGCGCCCACCTTCTCGTGCGTAGAGGAGGGTCGGAGCCGTGGACGCGGAAGCGCTGGTCAGACCCGTGGTGGAGGCCGCCGGCTACGAGCTCGTCGACGTGGCGACCGGTCGCGAGGGTGGCACCCGGATCCTCCGCGTAACGGTGGATCGCGAAGCGGGCATCGGCCTGGACGACCTGGGGTCACTGTCTGACGAGGTTTCCCGGGGGCTCGACGCGGGTGGCTACGACCCCGGGCCCTATCGGCTCGAGGTGTCGTCGCCCGGGATCGAACGCTCGCTCGCCGGCCCGACGCAGTTCCGGCGGGCGGTGGGAGAGCGGGTGAAGGTCAAGACCTCGACGGCCGCGTCCGGACCGAAGACGCACGTAGGCCCGTTGCTGCGCGCCGACGACGAGGGCATCGTGCTCGACGTCGGCGGCACGGAGCTGCGCGTCCCCTACGCCGACGTCGCGTCGGCGCGCACGGTCGTCGATTGGGCCGCCGAATTGAAGAGGAGCAACGCATGAACGCCGAGATGATCGCGGCTCTTCGGGAGCTGGAACGGGAAAAGGGCATCGCCTTCGAGACGATCCTCAGGGGCCTCGAGGAGGCCATGTCGTCCGCCTACAAGACGTGGTGGAAGCAGGAGAATCCCGAAGCCGACGACGACTTCGTGAGCTTCCGCGCCGAGATCGACCCGGAGACGGGCGACCTCCGCATGTGGAAGCAGGATCTGGAAGAGATCGACGTCCCGGCGGTCGACGAGGAGTCCGAGCCGACGCTCGAGATGAAGGTGCTCGGGGAAGCCGAGGTCGAGGTCACCGACGACTTCAAGGGAAGGATCGGGGCACAGACCGCGAAGCAGGTGATCTTCCAGAAGCTCCGCGACGCGGAACGCGAGATGACCTACGAGGAGTTCGCCGGCCGAGAGGGCGACGTCGTCACGGGCATCGTGCAGCAGTCTGAGCGCCGGTACACGCTGCTCGACCTCGGCAAGGTCGAGGCACTGCTTCCCCAGGGAGAGCAGGTACCCAGCGAGCCGTACCGTGCCGGCGAGCGCATGAAGGCCTACATCACGGAGGTACGCCGGGGGACCAAGGGCCCCCAGATCGTGGTGTCGCGTTCGCACCCGGGTCTGCTCAAGTCGCTGTTCGCCTTGGAGGTACCCGAGATCGAGGAAGGCATCGTGGAGATCCGCGCGGTCGCACGCGAACCCGGCCACCGCTCGAAGATCGCGGTGAGCTCGAACGAGCCTGGCGTCGACCCCGTGGGCGCCTGCGTCGGACCCAAGGGTTCCCGTGTACGGATGGTCGTGAACGAGCTGCGCGGAGAGAAGATCGACGTGGTGCCGTGGTCGGACAATCCCGGCGAGCTCGTCGCCCACGCCCTGCAGCCCGCCAAGGTCAAAGAGGTCCGCACCGACGAGACGACCGGCACGGCCCAGGTCATCGTCCCCGACTACCAGCTCTCGCTGGCGATCGGGAAAGAGGGCCAGAACGCCCGGCTCGCGGCCCGACTGACCGGTTGGCGCATCGACATCAAGTCCGAGACGCAGGCGAGCGAGGAAGCGCGGGCACCCGCGCCCGCGCCCGCCGAGGCGCCCGCGGAGGCTGCGGTCGAGGCCGAGGTGCCTGTCGAGGCCGCTGAGACGCCCGCCGAAGCCGAGCCCGAGGTACCCGTCGAGGTCCCCGTCGCGGAGCCGGACGCGGTCGAAGTCACGACGACGGAGGCGTAGCGGGCGTGCCGCACGTGCCCGAGCGCACGTGCGTGGGGTGCCGTACGCGGGCCCCCCGGTCCGCGATGCTGCGGATCGTGCGAGGCGCCGAGCGGGTGGCCGTCGACGCCGCCGGATCGGCGCCCGGCAGGGGCGCGTGGGTCCACCGCAATGCGGAGTGCATCGACGCGTCGCTGGGCAGGGGCGGGCTCGCGAGGGCGCTCCGGACCGGCCTGGGCGCTGGCGAACTGGGTAGGCTAAGGGACGACATCGAGACGGGAGCGGCGTGAGGGTTCACGAACTGGCGAAGGAGCTCGGGGTCACCAGCAAGGTCCTGCTGGGGACGCTGGAACAGATGGGCGTGGCGGGAAAGTCCGCATCGTCCAGCGTGCCCGAGGACCTCGTCCCCCGTCTGCGCGCCTCCGGCGGCAAGCCGACCGAGGCGCCGAAGCGCCGCGAGGTGCTCGAGCCGCCGCCCGCACCCCGCAAGCCCAAGCCCAAGGTGGCCGCGACGCCCAAGGTGGCCGCCGTGACCGCGGTCCCCGCGCCCACCGCGCAGCCCGACGCAGCCCCGGCAGCCACACCCACATCGACCGCGCCCGCGGCCACACCGACGCCCGCCGCGTCGGCGAAGCCTTCGGGATTCGCGGCTGCCACCACCCCGACGCCGCGCCGCCGCCAGCCCAAGCCCGGACCGGCGAGCCCCGCCGTGCCCACGCTCCAGGTCGTCAGGGGCGCCACCCCGCAGACGATCGCCGAGAAGGTCGGCGCCTCGCCCGCAGATATCGTGAAGATCCTGTTCCTGGCCGGCGAGATGGCCACGGCGACATCGTCCCTGTCCGACGAGGCGATCGGTCTGGTGGCCGCTGAACTCGATCTCGAGACTCAGATCGTGGGCATCGAGGATGAGCTGGCCGCCGAGGACCTGATCGAAGAGGAGATCGACGAGTCGCTGTTGACCCCTCGCCCTCCGGTCGTGACCGTCATGGGCCACGTCGACCACGGCAAGACCAAGCTCCTCGACGCGATCCGCGAGACCGACGTCGTGGCCGGCGAATTCGGCGGCATCACCCAGCACATCGGCGCCTATCAGGCGCACGTCGGCGACCGTGACATCACGTTCATCGACACGCCGGGCCACGAGGCGTTCACCGCGATGCGCGCGCGCGGCGCGAAGGTCACCGATATCGCCGTGCTCGTGATCGCGGCCGACGACGGCGTGATGCCGCAGACGCTCGAGGCACTCGACCATGCCAAGGCAGCGGAGGTACCGATCGTCGTGGCGGTCAACAAGGTGGACAAGGAAGAGTCCGACCCCAACCGCGTGCGCACGCAGATGGTGGAGCACGGGGTCGTTCCCTCGGAATGGGGTGGCACGGTGGAGTTCGTCGACGTGTCCGCCAAGGCCAAGCTGAACCTCGACACGCTCCTGGAGACGCTGCTGCTGGTCGCCGACCTCGAGGAGCTCAAGGGTCTACCGACGGGGCGGGCGCGCGGAACCGTGATCGAGGCGCACCTGGACAAGGGCCGCGGCCCGGTCGCGACGGTGCTCGTGCAGCGGGGCACGCTCACCGTGGGCGACGCGCTCGTCTGTGGCACGAGCTACGCGAAGATCCGGGCGATGCAGGACGAGTACGGAGCCGCCGTGAAGGAGGCGGGGCCCTCCAAGCCCGTCGTGATCCTGGGCTGGAGCTCGGTCCCGTCCTCGGGCGACGAGTTCCGCGAGGTTGACGACGAGCGCGAGGCCCGGCACGTGGCGTCGGAACGAGAGGCGAAGTCCCGCGCGGCCGAGCTCGTGATCAGCCGGCCGCCGACGCTCACCGACCTGCTCCGCCAAGCCGAGCGCGCCGAGATCCCGGAGCTGAACCTGATCGTGAAGGCCGACGTCCAGGGTTCGCTCGGGGCGTTGTCCGACGCGCTCCTGAAGCTCCCCCAGGAGGAGGTGCGCGTCAACATCGTGCGTGCCGCCGCGGGCGCGATCACGCGAGACGACATCTCGCTCGCGATGGCTTCGAGCGCGGTCGTGATCGGCTTCAACGTTCGCCCCGACAAGGTCGCGCGAGAGCTCGCGGAGCAAGAGAAGGTCGACATCCGCCTGTACCAGGTGATCTACGACGCGATCGACGACATCAAGGCCGCCCTCTCGGGCATGCTCAAGCCCGAGGAGCGCGAGAAGCTGGGCGGCGAGGCCGAGGTCCGACAGACCTTCCGGGTCCCCAAGCTCGGTGTGATCGCCGGCTGCTACGTCCGCACCGGCACGATCAAGCGGAACGCAAAGGCCCGGCTCGTGCGCGACGGCGTCGTGATCTACCACGGCAAGCTGGGGTCGCTCCGACGCTTCAAGGACGACGCCTCCGATGTCCGCGAAGGCTACGAATGCGGGATCGGGATCGAGAACTTCCAAGACATCAAGGAAGGCGACGTCATCGAGACCTACGAGGTCGAGGAGATCGCCCGCACGATCTGAGGCTCGTCGCGCAGCGGCGGATAGGCTGGTCCGATGACTCAGGGAGCACGCACCGACCGCGTCGGCGAGGAGTTCCGCGAGATCCTCGCGGAGGAGATCCCCAAGCTGAAGGACCCCCGCGTGGGATTCGTCACCGTGACTGGGGTGAAGGTCTCGCCCGACCTGCATCACGCCTGGATCGCCTACACCTGCTTGGGCTCGGACAAGGAGCGAGCCGCCACGCGGGCGGCGCTCCGTTCCGCGCGGCCGCACCTCCGTGCCGCGCTCGGGCGCCAGGTGCGCATGAAGTACCTTCCCGAGCTCGAGTTCGAGGAGGACACCACCTACGAGCAGAGCGAGCGGATCGAGCGGCTGATCGCCGAGCTGCACCCGCGGGAGGATCGATGAGCACGGCCGAGCTCGTCCGAGCCGCCGAGATCTTGGGTGCGGCCGACGAAGTCGCGCTGGCCTGTCACGTGAACCCCGATGCCGACGCCCTTGGTTCGATGTTGGGCTTGGCAAACTTCCTGGAGGCGCGCGGCACCCGCACGATCGCGTCGTTCCCGAACGAGCCGCTCGTCGCTCCGCGGTGGGCATCGTGGCTCCCGGGTGCCGATCGGCTGGTCGCCCCCAAGTCGTTCCCGAAGGCGCCGGCCGTGATGGTGACCTGCGACTGCGCGTCGTTCGACCGGCTCGTATCGCTCGGCCACGCGGCGACGAACGCGGGCGAGGTGATCTGGATCGACCACCATCGCTCGAACGACGGGCTCGGGACCGTTGCGCTGATCGACCCCGCCGCCTCATCGACCTGCGAGATCGTGTTCCGGCTGATCGAGGCGATGGGGGGCGGGATGGGCGCCGACACTGCGATCTGTCTGTACGCCGGCCTCGTCACCGACACTGGCCGGTTCCAGTACGAGGCCACAACGTCGGCGACGCTCCGGGTCGCCGCCGCGCTCCGCGAGCACGAGTTCGACCACGCGGGGCTCGTCCAGGCGCTCTACGAAGATCACCCGCCCGAGTACCTGCGCCTGGTGGGCACGGCGCTCGGGCGGCTGGCCTACGTGTCCGAGGCCGACCTCGTCTGGACCTACCTCACGCAGGCCGACCTGCGCGAGGCGGGTGTCCATCCTTCCGACACCGACGATCTGATCGATGTGATCCGCACGGCGCGCGACGTCGACGTGGCCGCGATCGTCAAGCAGCAGAAGGACGGCAGATTCAAGGTGAGCGTCCGGTCGCGCGGAGGCCACGACCTCGCCGCGATCGCGGCCTCGTTCGGCGGGGGAGGCCACCGACTCGCGGCCGGCTACACCTCGTCGCACGGGCCCGCCGAAACGGTGTCCCGCCTGATCGATGCGTTGAAGGGCGAGCCGGTCGAGCCGTGAGCCAGCCCGACGGCTTGCTCCTGGTGGACAAGCCGGCGGGCATCACCTCGCACGACGCCGTCGCGATCGTGCGTCGCGCCCAGGCGACGAAGAAGGTCGGCCACGCCGGCACGCTCGACCCCATGGCGACGGGCTTGCTCGTGATGGGGATCGGGCGGGCCACCCGGCTCCTGCGGTTCCTCGGTGACCTGCCCAAGGTGTACGAGGGCACGATGCGCTTGGGGATCGAGACTGCCACGCTCGACGCCGACGGCGATGTGACGCGTGAACGCGAGGTCGAGGTCACCGAACCGCGGCTGCGGGCCGCGATGGCGGCCTTCGTGGGCGACTCGATGCAGACCCCTCCGGCGTACTCAGCGGTCAAGGTCGGTGGCACGAAGCTGTACGAGGCGGCCCGCAGGGGCCAGACGCTCGAGGCCGCCCCGCGTCCGATCCACGTGGCGACGTTCGATCTGCTGGATTACGACGGACGCGACGCCGGGTTCCGGGTCGTCTGCGGCGGCGGAACGTACGTGCGGGTGCTGGCGGCCGACGTCGGCACCGCGCTCGGGTGCGGCGCGCACCTCACGGCGCTCCGGCGCACCGCGATCGGGCCGTTCGACGTGTCGGAGGCCATCGCTCCCCACTCGGCCGCGGTGCCGCTCCCGATCGAGCGGGCGGTGGACCACCTGCCGCGCATCGACCTTGAGCCCGAGGAGGCGATCGCGGCAGGGCACGGCCGGGTCCTGGGGCCGGCGGGGGTCGCCGGTCCCTACGGGGTGTTCGGACCCGATGGGTTCCTGATCGGCGTGTGGGAGGACGTAGGCCCCATGGGTCGTCCGCAGGTCGTGCTGCCCCTGCTCGACCGCTAATGAGGGACCGCTTCTAGCCCGGCCGACCGTCCGGCGGGAGGCATCGTTGGGGTCGGATCGGGAGGCGGCGGCGCACGAGGCCGATGCGGATGGAGGACGAGGCCGCGAGCGCGGACGGAGCCTAGGCCGAGCCCGCGGGGACGCCGGCCCGCGCGATCGCCTCCGGGTCCTCGGGGTCGATCTCATCGGGCGGCGGAACGCCTTCGATGCTTCGATCCATCAGCGCCAGGACGGCCGCAACCGTGAGCGCCACGCCGGCGCCCAGGCACACCCCGGCGACCGCATCCGAGAGCCAGTGGGCGTTCAGGTAGACGCGCGAGAGCCCCATCAGGAACGCGAAGCCGGCGGCGGCCCACTCCCACACCCGCCGCCGGTGCCCGGCCGGCAGGAAGGCGATCACGAGGGAGATGCCGAAGGCGGCGCCCGCGACCGAGTGACCGGATGGGAACGAGCTTCCACAGG
>JBDTNY010000004.1:0-6422 GCA_039933515.1 Actinomycetota bacterium | reverse complement strand
GTGAGGGGATACACCCGGTCGTACGTGTCGTCGTAGCGAAGCGTCGTCGGGATCGCGCGGATGATGCCGTGCCGATCGGTGGCCGACGCGAAGTCGTAGTCGATCTTTTCGGTGATCGTGAGCGCGCCGTCATCCTCGATCACGATCTCGACGTCGTAACGGACGATCCGCTCGAACGCCTGGGCGCGCGCGGCCGGGCCTGGCGCGAGGAGCGCGAACATCGCCAGGACGAGGGTCGATGCGCACCTCGTGGCCGCGCGCTTCACGGGAGGTCCCCGACGTAGAAGAACGAGATGGCCATGATCAGGTAGGCGCCCATCAGCTGCGCTCCCTCCAGCCAGTTCGAGCGGCCGTCGCTCGAGATCATGAACACCAGGAACGTTGACAGGCCCACGGCCGCAACCTCGAAGGTGCTGAACACGAAGCTCATCGGATGACCGACCGCGAGGGAGATGAACACGAGCGCGGGCGCCACGAACAGCGCGATCTGGGTCGACGACCCGATCGCGATCTCGAGGGTGATGTCGACCTTGTTGCGTAGCGCGAACATCACGGCCGACGAGTGCTCGGCCGCGTTGCCGATGATCGGGATCACGATCAGGCCCACGAAGAGCTCGGAGAGCCCGAGGGTCGCGAGTGCGGGCTCGAGCGACGCCACGAGGAACTCCGATTCCATGGCGACGAACGCGGTGGCGACCAGGAGTAGCGCGATCGCCCTGCCCTTTGACCACGCCGCGTCTTCGTCCTCGGACGGGGTGCGGAACAGGTGCTCGTGGGTCACCATGGTGAAGACGAGCGCCGCGACGTAGAGCGCGATCAGCACCACGGCAACGGTGCCGCTCACGATCTCTCGTTCGATGAACGACTCCCGACCCCCGAGCGCGAACAGCGCGGGCATCAACAGCCCCGTCACCGCGAGCACGAGCGATGTCGCGTGCACCGACGCGGCCCGGGCGCTGTACTCCTGCTCCTCGTGCTTGAGGCCGCCCACGAAGAACGAGAGTCCGAGCACCAACAAGAGGTTCCCCAGGATCGAGCCGGTCAGCGACGCCTTCACGATCTCGGCCTTCCCGTCGAACAACAGGAACACCGCGATGATCAGCTCCGTGACGTTGCCGAACGTCGCGTTGATGAGGCCACCGGTACGAGGGCCCGTGTGCAGCGCAAGCTGCTCGGTGGATCGCCCGATCAGCCCCGCCAGCGGCAAGATCGCAAGCGCGGCCGCGGCGAACACCGGCAGCCCGGTGACGCCGGCGAGCTCGAGACCGATGGAGACCGGCACGAGGATCAGCAGCCAGTCGAGCGAGGGTCTCAGGGAGCGAACCATTGCAGAAGCCTAGAGGGTCGCGGGGTCGAAATGGAGGAGCGGCCGGGATCAGCCGACGCCGTGTGGCTGGGCCCCCGATGCGCTGCCGGCACCTTCGAGCGCCTCCTGCAGCACGTCCCAGGCCAGGAGTGCGCACTTGATCCGGATCGGGTACTTCACCACGCCCTTGAGCGCGACCAGGTCGCCGAACCGCTCTTCATCTGGATCGACCTCGCCGGCCATCATCCCGCGGAAGCCGGCGGTCAGCGCCATCGCGTCCGCGATCGTGCCACCCGTCACGGCCTCGGTCATCATCGATGCGCTCGATTGGCTGATGGAACAGCCGGCGCCCTGGAAGGTGACCGCCTGCACGGTTTCGCCCTCGAGGTGCGCGAACACCGTGATCTCGTCGCCGCACAGCGGGTTGTTCGCGTGGCACTGCAGCTCGGCGCCCGGCAGCTCACGCTTGTTCCTCGGGCTCTTGTAGTGGTCGAGGATGACTTCCTTGTAGATGTCGTCGAGCGCCACGTGGTCCTCCCGATACGTGTGTGCCTGTGTGACGGCGTGAGCTTAGATGAAGATCGCGTTCGCCTTGTCGAGTGACTCGACGAGGAGGTCGACCTCTTCCTTCGTGTTGTAGACGTAGAACGAGGCTCGCGCGGTGGCCGGTACGCCGTAGCGCCGCATCACGAGCTGCGCGCAATGATGACCGGCTCGGATCGCGATGCCGTCCTCATTCAGGATCGTCGCGAGGTCGTGCGGGTGGACCTCCTTGAACCAGAAGCTCACCGCGCCGCCGCGCGCATCCGCGTCGTGCGGGCCGAACACGGTGGCGCCGGCGTCGAGCAGACGCTCCAGGGCGTACGCCGTGATCTCGCGCTCGTGACTCCGCACGGCATCCATCCCGAGCCCCTCCAGGTAGTCGACAGCCGCGCCGAGTCCGACCTGCTGGGCGATCTGCATCGTCCCGGCCTCGAATCGGTACGGCACCGGCTTGTACGTCGAGTGGTCGTGGAAGACCTCGTGGATCATCTCGCCGCCGCCGAGCATCGGGGCCATCGTCTCGAGCACCGCCGGCCTGCCGTAGAGGCCGCCGGAGGCGGTTGGACCGAGCATCTTGTGACCGCTGAACGCGAGGAAGTCGACATCGAGCTCCTGCACGTCGATCGCGTGGTGCGGCGCGAGCTGTGCCGCATCCACCGCGATCAGCGCCCCCACCGCGTGCGCCGCGGCGACCAGGTCGGACAGAGGGGTGATCGTCCCGAGCGCGTTCGACATGCCGGTGACTGACAGGATCTTCGTCCGCTCGGTAAGGAGCGAACCGAGATCGCTGAGATCGAGTCGCCCGTCATCCGTCAGCGGGAGGTATCGGAGCGCCGCTCCGGTGGCCGCCGTCACCATCTGCCAGGGAACGATATTGGAGTGGTGCTCCATCTCGGTGATGAGCACCTCGTCTCCCGGGCGCAGGAACGTGCGGCCCCACCCCTGCGCGATGAGGTTGATCGACTCGGTGGTCCCACGCGTGAACACGATCGACTCGGGTCCCGGCGCCCCGAAGAACCGGGCCAGGGTGGCGCGGGCGCCCTCGAAGCGCTCGGTCGCCTCCTCCCCCAGCTGGTAGATCCCGCGATGCGCGTTCGCGTTGTGATTCGCGTAGAAGTGCGAGACCGCATCGATCACGGCCTGCGGCTTCTGCGAGGTCGCGGCGCTGTCGAGGTAGACGAGTGGCCGATCCCCGATCGTCCGCGACAGGATCGGGAAGTCGTCGCGGATCTTCGCGACGTCGAGTCCGCCCACGTGGTCGGTCATCGTCACACCACCTCGGCGGCGGCGTTCTCCTCGAGCCCCAGCTCCAGACGGATCCCCTCGTAGCCCTTGTCCTCGAGCTCTTGCGCCAGCTCGGGACCGCCGGACTTCACGAGCCGCCCGGCCATCATCACGTGGACGCGATCCGGCGTGATGTAGTTCAACATCCGCTGGTAGTGGGTGATGACCAGGACGCCCAGGTCGGGGCCGACCAGCTCGTTCACGCCCTCGGCCACGAGCTTGAGCGAGTCGATGTCGAGCCCCGAGTCGGTCTCGTCGAGGATCGCGATCTCGGGCTCCAGCACAGCGAGCTGCAGGACCTCGTTCCGCTTCTTCTCCCCGCCCGAGAACCCCTGGTTCACGTATCGGTTCACCATCGCGTCGTCGATCGAGAGGCGGTCCATCTGCGCCTTCATGTGCTTGCGGAAGGCCAGCGCGCTCACCTGCTCGCCCTTCACCGCCTGGTAAGCCGTGCGAAGGAAGTTCACGACGGAGACCCCGGGCACCTCGGTCGGGTACTGCATCGCGAGGAAGAGCCCGCGCTTCGCGCGCTCGTCGACCGTGAGGGCTGAGATGTCCTCGCCTTTGAAGATCACCTGGCCACTCGTCAAGACATAGCCGGGCCGGCCCATGATGACATTGCTGAGGGTCGACTTGCCCGAGCCATTCGGCCCCATCAGGGCGTGGGTCTCGCCCTGGCGCACGACCAGGTCGATGCCGCGGAGGATCTCCTTGCCCTCCACGGTCGCGTGAAGGTCGCGGATCTCAAGCGTCGCGGGCGCGTTGCCGTTCTCACTCATCGCTGTCACACCTCGATCAGGACGTCGCCACCGGCGACGGTCACGGGAAAGGTCGCCACCGGCTGGATCGCCGGCAGGGTCTTGGGTGCGCCCGTCTGCAGGTCGAAGGTCGACCCATGCAGCGGGCATTCGATCGTGGCGAGGTCCAGGTCGACCTCGCCCTCGTCCAGGTAGGCATGCGCGTGGGAGCACTCCGCAGCCACCGCGCGGAACCCATCGTCGCCCAGGTTCACCACGCACACCTCGGTGCCCCCGGCGTCGAACCGCCGGGCCTCGCCGGCGGGCACGTCGGCGGTCGCACACACCCGGACCGCGGCCATCAGCGCACGCCCCGGTCGAGCTCGGCGTCGATCGCGGCCTCGGCACCCTCGCGCACCTCCTGGATCTGGACGCGGTCGAGCACCTCCTGGAAGAACCCGCTCACGATCAGCCGTTCCGCCTCGTCGTGCGGGATCCCTCGCGACTGCAGGTAGAAGATCGTTTCGTCATCGACCGGCCCGACGCTCGCGGCGTGTCCGCATTTCACGTCGTTCGCCTGGATCTCCAGGTTCGGGATCGCGTCGGCCTTCGCGTGCTCGCTGAGGACGATGTTCCGGCTCGTCTGCATCGCGTCGGTCTTCTGCGCGCCGGGACGCACGTAGACCCATCCGCTGTAGACGGCACGGCTCTCGTCGCGGAGCGCGCCCTTGTAGAGCAGGTCGCTCGTGCAGTTCGGTGCCGCGTGGTCCTGGATCGATCGATGGTCGAAGTGCTGCGTGCCGTCGGCGAAGAACACGCCGAGCTGTTCGCTGAACCCGCCCGGCTCTGCCAGGAGCACCTCGGTCTCGGTCCGCGCGAGGTCGGCGCCGAACCCTACCGACAGCGTCCGGAACTCCGCGTCGCGCCCCACGTGCACCCGCTGGATCCCCAGGTGCGTGACGCCGGCGCCCCAGTCCTGGATCGCGGCGTAGCGCACGTGCGCGCCGGCGCCGAGGTAGATCTCGGTGATGGCATCGCTGAGAACCCGGGTCAGGTCGGGCGAGGCGTACCGCTCGATGAAGGTCACCTCGGCGCCCGGCTCCACGACGATCAGCGTGTGCGGGAAGACGGCTGCGCCGTCCGCGTCGACGTACGTGAGCGTCTGCAACGGGAGATCGACCTTGGTGTCGCGCGGCACGTAGAGGAACGTCCCGCCGGTGCGGAAGGCTGCATGCAGGGCGGTGAAACGGGTCCGGTCGGCCGGCACGAGATCATGCAGGTAGCGCTCGACCAGGTCGGGCCGCTCAACGGCGGCCTCGTCCAGATCGCCGAACCACACGCCCTTGTCCGTGAGCCCGGCGGCCCGCTTCGTGGAGATGACGCTCGAGTTCAGCTGGATCTGCAGGCCGGCGCGCTCCCCGCCACCCGCGGCCGCGAGCACCCCGTGGCGGTTCAAGTCCTCAGGTCCCGCCCCGCCGGTATACGGAGCCTGATCGAGCGCGAACTTCGCGAGGTCGGTGTAGCGCCATTCCTCGGTGGATTGCGACGGCATCGGGAGCGTGGAGAACGCCTCGAAGGCCTCCTTACGGAGCTGGCCGGTGAATCCGGCAACCTCCGGCAGGGCGGCGAGCGCCCGCTCGTCGAAGGTGGTGGTGGTGGTGGTCGCGACGTCGCTCATCTGTTCGTTCGTCTCCTGCGCGAGCACGGAGCCCGACGGCCCCCTCCCGGATCTCGATATCGGCCGGTCGCTAGCCGACCGAGCCCTCCATCTGGAGCTCGATCAGACGGTTCAGCTCGACCGCGTACTCCATGGGCAGCTCGCGCGTGATCGGCTCGATGAACCCGTTCACGATCATCGCGGTGGCCTCGATCTCGGACAGGCCCCGGCTCATGAGGTAGAAGAGCTGGTCGTCACCGACCTTCGAGACCGTGGCCTCGTGGCCGAGGGCGGCCGTCTCGTCTTCGACCTCGATGTAGGGGTAGGTGTCGGAGCGGCTGTCGTCGTCGAGGATCAGCGCATCGCAGCGGACCGTCGACTTCGCGTGGTGTGCGTCGGGCTCGACCCGCACGAGGCCTCGATAGCCGGTGCGCCCCCCGTCCTTGGAGACCGACTTGGAGGTGATCACCGAAGTCGTATGCGGCGCGGCGTGGATCGCCTTGCCTCCGGCATCGGTATGCATCCCCTTGCCGGCGAAGGCCACCGAGAGGATCTCGCCCCGGGCGCCCTTGCCCATCAGGTAGATCGAGGGGTACTTCATCGTGACCTTGGAGCCGATGTTGCCGTCGACCCACTCCATCACGGCGTCCTCGTGGGCGACCGCGCGCTTGGTCACCAGGTTGTACACGTTCGTCGACCAGTTCTGGATCGTGGTGTACCGGACCCGCGCGCCCTTCATCGCCTTGATCTCGACGACTGCGGAGTGCAGCGAGTCGCTGGAGTAGATCGGGGCCGAGCATCCTTCGACGTAGTGCACGTACGAGCCCTCGTCGGCGATGATCAGCGTGCGCTCGAACTGCCCCATGTTCTCGGCGTTGATGCGGAAGTACGCCTG
>JBDTNY010000003.1:0-12891 GCA_039933515.1 Actinomycetota bacterium | reverse complement strand
ACCACCAGGCGCAGGTTCGCCTCGATCAGCTTGCGCTTGGCGAGCTGGCCGTCGCGCTCGACCCGGTGCAGCCAGGTCCCGAGCTCGTCCTCGGTCTTGGGCTTGTAGCTCTTCGCGATCTTCTCGCGGCCGATGCCCTCGACCTTGCCGAAGGCGTTGAGCTGGTGGTCGCGGATCTCCCAGACCTTCTGCACGCAGAACTTCAGGTCCTTGGGGTCGGGCTTCTCCTCGTCCGCGATCGTGCGCTGGAGCGCGGTCGAGAGCTCCCCGGCCTGGATCCGGCGGGCGAGGTCGACCTCCTGCGCGGCGTTCAGCAAGGGGACCTTGCCGATCTCTTTGAGGTACATGCGGACCGGGTCGTTCGTTGGGGCCTTCAGCAGATCGACCTCGATGCGCACCTGGGTGGCCGCGTCGGTCTCCTCGCCCGGGACCTCGATGACCTCGATCCCCTCGGCGGTCAGATGGTCCTGGATCTGGGTGAGGAATTCCTCGACCTGCTCGGGGGTGAAATCGTCAACCGGGACCGCTTCCAGGAGGTCCTCGGAGGTCACGAACCCTCGCTCGCGTCCGCGGGCGGTGATGGTCTCTTTGACCTCATCCAGGCTCACCATCTCGCGAGCGGGGACGGTCAATGGATCTCCTCGGGGGTGGTCGGCACGATGGGGAACAGTGTACGGAACGGTTCGCCCGACCGACCCATGTGGGCCGGGTGGCTCAGACCGAGCTCCGGGTGCGCATCCGCAGCCGGCGCAGCTCCCCGTCGACCTGGACCAGCTCGTTGAACTTCGCGTCGTAGCCCGGGTCGGTGGTCGGGTTCAGCTTCTGCAACTCCATCCTGAGCGCGTCGCTCTTGACCTTCAGTACGAACTCCTGCAGACGGGCCCAGACCGACTCGGCGTACTCCTTGCTGCCGTCGCCATCGAGGGGCTCGACGGCCAACGCCGACACGAACGAGCCGAGCTCCTGGTCGTCGCCGCCCGCGATCGAGGCCACGTCGCCACCTGCCGCGCGCAGCGCGGCCAGGGCCGCCCGGCTCCGGACCGAATGGATGTGCTCGTCGGTGAGCTTGTCGCCGTACTCGTTGAGCGCCGCAGGGTCCCGCGCGATCAGCTTGAGCATCTCGCGCTCCACCTTGTCGCGGGCCGACATCCGCTTGGGTGAGGCAACCACCACCTGCGCGGGACGCCCCTTCGCGTGGGCGTCCATCGTCTGGACCACCGACGATTCGGTGACCCCCGCCAGGTCGGCCACCATGTGGGCGTACTC
Source organism: Actinomycetota bacterium (assembly GCA_039933515.1). Taxonomy (GTDB): domain Bacteria; phylum Actinomycetota; class UBA4738; order UBA4738; family HRBIN12; genus JAOUEA01. The sequence goes on along the minus strand of JBDTNY010000003.1, from coordinate 11,625 downwards.
GCTGCGGCGCACCGGGTCGGTGAGTTTCTCGAGGATCGGCATCGCTTCGGCGACCGCGATCGACTGGCCCTCGACCGTCGACAGGTCGTGACGCCCGATCATGCGACGCAGCATGTACTCGACGAGCGGGCGAGCCGTGCGAGATGCTTCCTTCACGGCGTCGGCGCCGTGCTGAGCCACGAAGTCGGCGGGGTCAAGACCCTGGGGCATGATCATCACCACGGCCTGCACCGAGGGGAACTGCTCCTGGAACGCGAACGCCCGCTCGGCTGCGCGCGCGCCCGCCTCGTCGGAGTCGAACGCCAGCACGGCACGCTGGGCGAACCGCGACAGCTGGCGGAAGTGCCCCTCCCCCAACGCCGTGCCGCACGTGGCGACCGTCTGCTCCAACCCGGCCTGGGCCATGCCGATCACATCGGTGTAGCCCTCGACCACGTAGACCTCGCCCGAGGACGACACCGCCTTGCGCGCCCGGTGCAGGTTGTAGAGCACCTCGTGCTTGCGGTAGATCGGCGTCTCGGCGGTGTTCAGGTACTTCGCCGACTCTCCCGCCCGCGGGTCGTTCGGCAGGATCCGCGCGCCGAACCCGATGCCCCTTCCCTGCAGGTCGTGGATCGGGAACGTGATGCGTCCGCGGAAGCGGTCCCGGACGGTGCCGTCGTCGCCGCGGCTCGCGAGCCCGGCTTCGAGCAGGATCTCCGGGCTGAGCGTCCGGGACTTCGTGAGCGCCTGCAGGAGATGATCGCGTCCGCGGGGCGCGTAGCCGATGCCGAAGGTCGCGGCGGTCTGGGGCGTGATGCCGCGGCCCTCCATGTAGGCGCGGGCCTCGGCTGCCTCGGGCGAGGTCCGCAGCAGTTCCTCGAAGACCGCGGACGCATCTTCGTTCGCCTGGATGAGGGCAACGCGTCGCTGCGCCGCGCGACGCTCGGTCGGCGAGTCACCCTCGTAGCGTAGGGTCACGCCTGCCTGCTGACCGAGGCGCTCCACCGCCTCGACGTACGTGAGGTGCTCGAGCTCGCGCAAGAACGTTATGGCGTCACCACCCTTTCCGCAGCCGAAGCAGTAGAAGACCTGCTTGGCGGGGCTCACGCTGAACGAGGGCGACTTCTCCTGGTGGAAGGGGCACAGGCCCGTGAGCGAGTCGTGGCCGGACTTCTTCAGGGTGAGGTACTGGCCGATGAGCTTGGCGAGGTCCGTGCGCTCCTTGACGGCGTCGATGTCGTCTTGTCGGATGCGTCCGGCCACCGGCTACAGATCCCTCTCGAGGAGCCAGCCCCGGGGAAGGAAGAGCCGCTCGTACGTGCGGAGCGCGTACCGGTCGGTCATGCCCGAGATGTAGTCGGCCACGCGGGTCGGCAGGTCTCCTGGGGAGTGATGGTACTCGTCGGGCATCTGGTCCGGATGCTCCAGGAAATAGGCGAACAGGTCACGGATCAGCTTGACGGCCTTCTCGTGATCACCCCTGGCGCCCTCACGCAGGTAGACCTCGGCGAACATGAAGTCCCGCAGGGCGTCGAGGGCGGCGAACACCTCGGGCGAAAGCCGGATCGTCTCGGCCTCCCGGCTCTGGGCGACGAGGTCGGTCACGAGCCGGTCGATGCGATCGGAGTGCGTCGGGCCCAAGATCTCGACCGCACCGGCGGGCAGCTCCTCGGGCTCGAGCACCCCCGCGCGGATCGCGTCGTCGACGTCGTGGTTCAGATAGGCGATCCGGTCGGCGAACCGCACCACCTGCGCCTCGAGGGTTGCGGGCGCCGGCATCGACCATGGGTGATGGACGATGCCGTCGCGCACCTCCCAGGTGAGGTTGAGCCCATCCCCATCGTGCTCGAGGAGCTCTACCACCCGCAGGCTCTGCTCGTTGTGCCGGAACGGCCGGCCCAGGAACGGCGTGAGCGCCTGCTCCCCGAGATGTCCGAACGGCGTGTGCCCCAGGTCGTGGCCCAGCGCGATCGCCTCGGTGAGGTCCTCGTTCAGTCTCAGCGCCCGGGCGACGGTGCGCGCGATCTGCGAGACGTCCAGGGTGTGGGTCAGGCGCACGCGGTAGTGGTCGCCCTCGGGGGCCAAGAACACCTGGGTCTTGTCTTTCAGCCGGCGGAACGCCTTCGAATGCACGATCCGATCACGGTCGCGCTGGAAGACGGTGCGCAGGTCGTCCTCGGGCTCGGCTCGCTCGCGTCCCTTGGATGCCGATGCGAGGATCGCGCGGGGCGACAAGACCTGTGCCTCGATCTCCTCGGTGCGTTCGCGGGGGATTCTCACGCGCCCATCGTAGCCGCGCGACCCGACAGTCCCGCCTGCTCCACCGCGCGTACTACCCTCGAGCAGCTCGGGAGGCAGCGATGGGCAAGAGCATGATCGTGACGGCGATGATCCTCGGCCTCGTGACGGCCGGGTGCGCGAGCGCGGACCCCTCGCCGGGGTCGGGCGGGTACGGCGGGAACGGCGCTTCGACCCCCGGGGACTCGGTGACGCCCGCCGCTTCCTCCACGCAGAGCGGCGGCGGGCGTTCGGGCTACGGAACGGGTGGCTCGGCCTCGGGCGGCGGAGGCGGCCCGCTCGCGGGCAGCGTCGTGGTGGCCGACTACCGTTTCACCCCATCCAACATCCACGTGAAGCGCGGCGCTTCGATCACGATCCAGAACTCGACGCCGCAGACCCCACACACGTTCACCGTGCCGGGGCACGGGCTCGATCAGGCGCTCGACCCCCAGACCACCGTGAAGGTGACGATCGATCTTCCGCCCGGGACCTACCCGTTCTTGTGCCGGTTCCATTCCGGGCTCGGCATGAAGGGCACGCTGATCGTCGACTGATCCGGGACGGGCTCAGAAGATGCCGGGCGAGGAGCGATCCTCGGACATCTTGCGGACCTGGATCGCCATCGCGACCTCTTCGCTGATCGCCCGGCTGAGCAGTACGGCGGCCACGACCTTCCCGTTCGCGTCGCGTGCCGGCTGACCGTTCACCGACAGGACCACGTCGAGGTCACGGCCCGGGGGGCGCATCCTGATCAGCACGCCCGAAACGACCTCGCCAGCCAGGACACGGGATTCGGGGAGCTCCGCAGGCGTCAGCTGGACGCCGCTGAAGTCGCGCACGCGGCACCGGAAGGCGATCTCCTCCAACGTCGCGCCCGGCCGGATCGACGTGAGCTCGGCGAAGGCCTTGTTGGCGTACAGGACCTTCCCGTCGATGCTCACGGCCTCGGCGCCATCGGGGATCGCCTCCAGGATCGGCTCGACATCGGACGCCGGGGCGAGGCCCATGTTCTGCAGGTACTCCCGGTAGGCGTTCGTGCTGCCCTGCGCCATCCGGTACTCATCGAGCGAGGAGCGCAGGGTCTCCTCGGTCTCCGAGGTCCTGCGGGTGATCTCGTCGGTCGCCGCCTCGAGCCGCGTCAGCGTGTCGGCCATGGCGGTTGACGTGGATGCGAGCCGGTCGAAGTCGGCCCGCGAGTCCTCGAGACGCTCCAGCGAGCCCTGCATCGCGTTCGAGGTCAAGGCGATCTTCGAGACCACCTCGGTCGTGTCCTCGAGCTTTTGGAGGGACTCGCGCATCGCCGTCGACATACCGGAGAGCTTCGAGATCTGCCGGTGGGCGCGCCAGGTCAGCGCCGCCATGATCGCGATCAGGAGCATCAGGCCGAGCTGAAGCTGGTAGTCGAAGTGGGTCATGAACTCTTCGAGCATCGTGACGCAGGTTTCGGCATATCTGGTGTCGACCCTGAGTCCGGGGCGTCACCTGCCGACGACGCGGTAGTACAGGTAGGCAAACGTCTCGCGGAGGTAGCCGGGGACGCGCGTCTCCTGGCTCGTCGCCGCCGAGGTCCACGTCGCCGAGGCGTGGGCGTCCAGACCCAGGTCGCCCGCCATCCGCTTGATACGGGCGTTGTGCCAGGGGTCGGACACCAAGAACACGGAGTCCAGGCCGTCGGCGCGAAGCGCGCGGGCGAGCGCTTGGAGGCTCTCGTACGTCGTGTGACCCAAGGGGATCGCGACGACCGACGCGGCCGGGACTCCCTGACGGATCAGATAGCCCCGGCCGGAATCGGCCTCGGTCGAGCGATCGCCCGGTTGATTCGCGCCCAGCACGTACACCCTGCCCGCGCGACCCTGCTGGAACAACAGCGCGGCGTGATCGAGTCGCCCTCGGAAGACCGGCGAGGGAACGCCGTCGTACTGGGCGGCCCCGAGCACCGCGATCGCGTCAACGGTCTCGACGTCGCTCGCGTCGTCGTGATGGGCGGCCCGCCAGACGACGAGCCCGGACCCGCCTACGACGATCAGCGAGGCGAGGAGGACGAGCGCGATCGCGCTGAGGAAGGGGTGCCGACCGATCCGGCTCACCTTCCCAGCCTAGCAACACCACCGGCGCGCTCAGCGGGAGCGTCCGGTGCACCGGGGGTAGCACGGAGGTGTCCAGCCTTCGCGCGTGAGCCCGATCGTGTCACTGGTCGAGCGATAGTCGATGTAGTTCACCAACGTGCCCACCGTGTTGTTGCGGGCATGGATCACGTAGTCGAATCCATCGGTTCCTTCGCTCTGGATCAGCGCGATATGGCCCTCGTCGGTCCGGCGGTACACGAACGCATCCATGTATTCGGTGCTCGCGTACGTCTTCGCGATCGCGTGGAACTGATCGCTCGGCTGCGGGCCGACGTACTGCCAGGTGGAGTAGGGACCGTGCGCGTCGATCTCGTGATCCCAGAACCGGAACCCGGCGGTGCCGTCCTTCTTCAGCGCCCACACCTTGAACACGAACCCCGAGCAGTCGGCACCCTCGCCGCCCGAGTCGACCGGCCACCCGGCCGTGTCGTCTCGGTTGTTCAGCTTGTAGCAGCCCCCGTTCCATTCGTAGCCTTCGGCGCGTGCGGGCTGTGCGTAGTCGTAGGCGTCGGCCCGCTTCCAGACCGAGCGGTCGCTGCTCGAACCGTTGCAGTTGTCGGTCACCCAGGTGGCCCCCGCCGTGAGCCCTGCGGTCATCACGATCCAGCCGACCAGGGTCAACGCAGCGGTCGCCAGGATCGTGCCGGTGGTCGTTCGTGTGCGTGTCATCTCGTCACTTCACCTCGAACCGAAGGATCTTGACGCCGTGGATGCCGTCGACGGCTACGAGCACGGATCCGGGCCTCGCGAACCGGACCGTGGAGAACCGCGCGACCTGGTGATGCGAGGGCTCGGGCAACAGCGCGGAGGCCGCGACTCGCCCCAGCGCGTCGAACCGGATCGCGACCACCCCGAAGTGGGTGGCGTCCCAGACGCCCCGCGCGGCGATCGCGCCGCCGTCATCGAGCGGATGGACGAAGAAGTCGGAGCCCGGCTGCACCCCGCGCGGGAGCCGCAGGATCGCACCGGCCCGCGAGCCGTCGTCCCGCACCCATGCGAAGGCGATCCGGCCCCCGGGAAGGGACTGCGACAGGCCCACCGACCCGTCGGCCTGTGGCGCGACCGCGCTCTGCATGCGCGCCTGGAGCTCAGGGGCCAGCGGTGTGCCGGGCGCCGTGCGCATCGCCGCCCATTGGGCCGGCCCCACCATCGCCTTGGGACCGTCGGGCCCCACGGCCACACGGCTGAGGATGCCGTACCCGACGGGGTACCGTCCGATCACGGCTCCCTGGGGGCTCAGCTCGTACGCCTCGCCGTCTTCCCCCAGGGTGCCGAGCACGACCCCGCCGTCGGGCCCGACCGCCAGGTCGGCAGGCTGGTCGACCGGGGAGCGGAAGGCCCTCGCGAGCACGCCCTTTCGGGAGAACACCTGGATCCGGCCGTTCACCCAGTCGTCGACGAAGATCGAGCCGTCGAGCCCCACATCGAAGCTGCCGAAACCCGTGATCTCGCCATCGCCCTGGGGCAGTTCGATCCCGACCTGACCGTCTCCGTTGCCGTACGGCATCGAGACCGCGACGGCACCGGGCTGCGCTACCGAGTTCCAATCGATCGCCGGGAAGTCCCGCTCGGGCAGGCCCGTGACCGTGAGCACGTGGATCGCCGCGCGAGCGCCCCCCGGCGGATAGGCCTCGGCCGTTCCCGCCTGCGTGCGGAACTCGAGCCAATAGTCGAACCCACCCTCGGGGATCAGCGCCCCCGCGACCTCGAATCGATACGCACCCCTGTCCGGCTTGCCGGCCACCCGTGTCCAGCCGGCCGCGCCCTGGGGCCGGACCCATGCGCGTGCCGCGTCGATCGTGCAGCTCGCGCGTCCCGGAGTCCGGCACATGGTGGCCGCGCTTAGCTCCAGATCGGCGCCCGCATCGACCAGGGCCGGCGCGATATGGAGCACCGCAGGGCGGGGACCCTCGGCGGCCGGGGGCGCGGCACCCGTCAGCATCGCCGCACCGGCCGCAGCGCCCAGGACCACCCCCGCGGCGATCCCGGCCGCTACGAGCCGTCGCGGCACGCGTCGTTCGCGTTCGCCCATCTATCGACCTCCTCGACTCTCGGGGGAGGTGGGAGGAGTGCCGAGGCTACGCGGAGAACGCGGCGGTGTCCGTGACGGCCGTCACGCGAGGGGCCTGGCCATCACTTGCTGGCGACCTCCGCCATGCCGACCGCCGCCTGTCCGGCGGCGAGCCGCGCGGTCTCCACCCGGAAGGGCGAGCAGCTGACGTAGTCCAAGCCCAGCTCGTGGCAGAAGACGACGCTCGCGGGGTCGCCTCCGTGCTCGCCGCAGATACCCAGGTGGAGCGCGGGGTTGGCCGCCTTGCCCTCTTCGACCGCGATGCGCATCAGGCGGCCGACGCCCGGTCGATCCACCGTGACGAACGGGTTCGCGGGGACGAGCTTGCGCTCCTCGTACATCCCCACGAACTTGCCGATATCGTCGCGGCTGAAGCCGAAGGCCGTCTGCGTGAGGTCGTTCGTGCCGAACGAGAAGAACTCGGCGCACTCAGCGATCTCGGCGGCGGTGACCGCCGCACGCGGCAGCTCGATCATCGTGCCCCACTCGAGGTGGTCGAGGGTCACGCCTTCGCGCTCGAGGATCTCGGTCGCGACCGGCTCGAGCTCGGCGCGCATCTGCTGCAGCTCGGGCGCGGTTGCCACCAGCGGGATCATGATCTCGACTTGAGGATCGAGGCCGGACTTCTTCACCTCGACGGCGGCCTCGACGATCGCGCGGACCTGCATCGCGTACAGGCCGGTCTTGACGATTCCCAGACGCACCCCGCGCAGTCCGAGCATCGGGTTCATCTCGTGGAGCTCGTTCACCTTCTGGAGCACGCGCTCCTGCTCGGTCACGTCCTCGCCGCGCTCCTTGCCGAGCGCGACCTCGACCGCGAGCTCCACCTGGTCGGGCAGGAACTCGTGCAGCGGCGGGTCCAGCAGGCGCACGGTCACGGGCAGCCCGCTCATCGCGGTGAAGATGCCGACGAAGTCGTCCTTCTGAAGCGGGAGCAGCACGTCGTACGCGGCTTGCTCCTCCTCGGCCGTCTCGGCGAACACCATCTGCTGCACCGAGTGGACGCGCTCGGACCCGAGGAACATGTGCTCGGTTCGGCATAGGCCGATGCCCTCGGCGCCGCGGTCGCGGGCGTTCTCCGATTGGTCGGGCGTGTCGGCGTTCGCGCGCACGCGCAGGCGCCTTCGGGCATCGGCATGATCCATCAGCCGCGCGAACGCTTTCCAGAGCTGCGCCTCGCGCGCCTCGGCGTCGCCCGCACGTGCCTTCTCCAGGAGCGATTCCTCCAGCGGAAGCTCGCCGACGAACACGTTCCCGGTGAAGCCGTCGATCGTGATCACGTCGCCCTCGGATACCAGCGTGCCGTTCGCGGAGAATGTCTTCGCTGCGGGGTTCAACCTGATCGCGTCGGCGCCGCACACGGCGGGGATGCCTTCGCCGCGGGCCACCACGGCCGCGTGCGAGTTGGTGCCGCCGGCGCTCGTCAGGATCCCCTGGGCCGCGATCATGCCGTGGTAGTCGTCGGGCGTGGTCTCGCGGCGGACCAAGATCACCTGCTCGCCGCGGTTCCCCCATTCCTGGGCCTCGTCGGCGCTGAACACGACCTTGCCGATCGCCGCGCCGGGCGACGCGTTCAGGCCTTTCGCGATCGGCGCGGTGGTCTCGGCGGCCGTGACCGAGATCCGCCGCTTGAAGAGCTCCTCGAGGCGGTTCGGATCGACACGCAGGAGCGCCGTGTCGTCGTCGATCAGATGCTCCTCCAGCATGTCGTAGGCCATCACCCACTCGCCGAACGCGGTGCGCTTGCCGATGCGGGTCTGGAGGATCCAGAGCCGGCCCTTCTCGATCGTGAACTCGATGTCGCACATGTCGCGATAGTGCATCTCGAGCGTGTGCATCACCTGGATCAGCTCGCCGTAGGACACGGGATCGATCGTCTGGAGCTCGGCGAGCTGGAGCGTGTTCCGGATCCCGGCGACGACGTCCTCGCCCTGAGCGTTCTCGAGGTAGTCGCCGTAGGGCACCTTCTCGCCGGTGCTCGGGTCCCGCGTGAACGCCACGCCGGTGCCCGAGTCGTCGCCTCGGTTTCCGAACACCATCGACTGGACGTTCACGGCGGTGCCGAGGTCGTCGCTGATCTTGTTCTGGCGCCGGTAGTCGATCGCGCGCCTGCCGTTCCACGACTTGAAGACCGCCTCGATCGCGAGCGTCATCTGGTCGCGCGGCTCGGTCGGGAACGCCGACCCCGTGTGCCGCTCGTAGATCTCGAGGAACTCGGCCGTCACCGTGCGCAGGTCGTCCACGTCGAGATCGGTATCGGAGGCGTCCCCGCCCTTGGCCTCCTTCGCGCGGTCGAGCGCCTCTTCGAACGCTTCGCCCGGCACGTTCATGACGATCTTGCCGAACATCTGAATGAAGCGGCGGTAGGCGTCCTGCGCGAACCGCACGTCGCCACCCGACTGCTCGGCCAGGCCCTTCAGCGACTCCTCGTTCAAACCGAGGTTCAGGACGGTGTCCATCATGCCGGGCATCGAGAACTTCGCGCCGGACCGTACGCTGACGAGCAGCGGGTCCGAAGGGTCGCCGAGCTTCTTGCCCATCGAGGCCTCGAGCGTCCGCAGGTGCGCCTCGAGTGCGTCCTCGAGCCCGTCTGGGAAGCCGCCTTCCGCCAGGTAGGTCAGGCACGCTTCGGTCGAGATCGTGAACCCGTGTGGGACCGGCAGCCCCATGTTGGTCATCTCGGCGAGGTTGGCTCCCTTCCCGCCGAGGAGGTCCTTCATGCCCTTGTTGCCTTCAGAGAAGTCGTAGACGTACTTGGTCACGGCATGCCTCCGGCAAAGTCGATCGCTTCGGAGGCCCCAGTCTACGGCGAGCCCGCGACGCCTCGACGAACCCCGCTTGATCCGCCACCACCCCGCTCTATCTCGCGAGGGAACGGAGGGGGTACACGGCTGTATTCCCGGCTGCTCGCGTTCCCGATGTTGCGCGTCCACAACCGATTGCCTGATCGCCGCTGTGGCGATCCGCGAGGGCGCCTCGGTGCTCCATGCCGACCGTGGCTTCGACGTGAACGCCCGACAAACGCCAACCTTCGGGTCGAACCCATGGGTAGGTGATGCTGCGACTCCGATGCAGGTCCTTAGGGCCCTCTGAGCCGCGTGAGCGTCGCCTCGTCGGTCGCCCAGCCCAGCATCACGGTCCCGTTCGCGCCCTGTATGACGAACCCGGGCACGTCGCCACCGTCGATCCACGTCTGGGCGGCCTCAGCGAACGCGCGGGCGTCCTGCCTTCGGTCCCACACGGTGCGCATCGCGACCGCCACCCCGTCGCCGTCCGTCCACGCGCGGTAGGTCCCGCCGTCCCAGCCGGCCGCGGCCTCGTCCGCCGTCGCGCGGTCCAGCCTGAGCCGCAGCATCGTCTGCAGCCAGGCCTCCCCCACCGTCATCACGTCGAGGTCGCGCCAGCGGTCGCCGAGCTTCGCCGAGAGGTCCGGGACGTCCACTGGCTGCGGCACGTCATTGGGATAGCGCTCGGGGTGCATCACCTGCTCGGTCGAGAGCGGGAAGGCGTCGATCGCGCCGTTCACCGCCTTCACGCCGCCGCGCTGGGCCAACGCGTCGATGAACAGCTGTCCCGCTGTGTACGGCCAGAGCTGGAGCTGCATGATGAACGGGGGCACGCCGCCGGGCAGCCCCCCGATGCCCTGGTCGACCGTGCCGCCGGGGAACTCCGTCGCCACCGCGGTCGCGAAGTGTTGTGCGCTGCCCTCAACCGCGCCGAGCGCGGCCAAGAACGTCTCGTCGTCGCAGGTGGCAAGGATTTCGTCGATCCGCGAGAGGTCGAAGTGCTGGTCGTCGATCGCGTGCGTGAGCTCGTGGGCGAGGATCACGCGCTCCGTCAGGCTGCCCAGCACGTCGCCGCCGCTCAGGTACACGAGCTCGCCGTCGGCGGGGTTGTAGAACCCGACGACCTGCCCCGTCTGGAAGGCCAGCAGTGACTCGCGGATGTCCACGGCCGGCGGGATCACGCCGATCGTGCGCCAGGCCGCGGTGCGCCGCGCATAGAATTTCACGGGGTACGTCTGGTCGAACGCCTTCGAGAGCTTGCGATCCATCGTGGGGTCGCCGATCGGGTTCACCGCGACCTCGCGGGTGAAATCGAGCTCACGGACGACCTCCACCTGGTGCTCTATCTCGGCGATGTCGGCGGGGGTGTCCCCGGCGTGCTTCGGCTTGCCGTCGCTCGGCTCCGGGGCCACGCAGAGCCGCGCCATCGCCTGGGTCGACGATCCGTCGCCGGTGGGGACCGCGGTTGCCGACGAACCGGGAGGGACGATCGGCGACCCCGTCGGCAGGGGTGCCATGCTCTCCGACGTGCAGCCGGCGAGCACGAGCGCTGCCGCGGCCAGCGCCACCCGACGGCGGCCTCGTCTCACGTCCGCCTCGGGAGCACCACGCTCAGCACCGCAACCACGATCGCAACCCCGGAACAGACGGCCGACGCCACCAAGGGCACCGTGGATGCCAGGAAGCCACGCAGAGCCACCGCGATCAGGAGCCCCGCCACGAGCACCAGCACGAACGAGACCGCGTACAACGTCACCCAGCCCCGCGGCGGCTTCGGGGGCGCCTGCGTCACAGATGGTCCTTCAGATAGGACACGAGGTTGTCGATCGGCAGGCGTTCCTGGGCCATCGTGTCGCGCTCGCGCACGGTGACCTGACCGTCGTCGAGCGAGTCAAAGTCCACCGTCACGCAGAACGGCGTTCCGACCTCGTCCTGGCGGCGATAGCGGCGGCCGATCGCGCCGGCGTCGTCGTACTGGGTCATCCACTCGGGCTTAACGAGATCGTGCACGCGCCGGGCCTCGGGGACGAGCTTCTCGTTCCGGGAGAGCGGCAGCACCGCGACCTTGATCGGCGCGAGCGAGCGATGCAGCCCCAGCACGGTCCGCTTGTCGGTATCGCCCTTGGCGGTCGGCACCTCTTCTACCCGATATGCGTCGAGTAGGAACGTGAGCAGCGCGCGGTCGACCCCTACAGCGGGCTCGATCACGTACGGAAGGTAGCGCTCGTCCTTCTCCTGGTCGAAGTAGGTGAGGTCCTCGCCGCTCGCCGTCTGATGTGCGTTCAGATCGAAGTCGGTGCGGTTCGCGATCCCCTCCAGCTCCTGCCAGCCGAACGGGAACTCGTACTCCACGTCGGTGGCGGCCTTCGCGTAGTGCGCG
>JBDTNY010000002.1:0-2780 GCA_039933515.1 Actinomycetota bacterium | reverse complement strand
TCGGGGTCGACGGGCGCCCGCGGCAGGAGCGCCCTGACGCGCCGACCGTGCGCGTGACCGGGGATCGCGGCGTAGATCAGGACATCGGCGTCGAACGCATCCACGGATCAGCGCCCTTCCCGCCCGGCCCTGATGTCCGCGATGAGCTCATCGGCGCGAGCCTCGCTGATCCCGTCCTCGGAGAGCGGACGCAGTCGGGCCTCCGCGAGCTGTCGGTGGAGCGTGGCGGCCCCCGCGAGGACCGGGCCTGCCCGCCGGGTCCTCAGCGAATCCGGGCGCACGAGCACCGCCACCGCCTTTCCATGGCGGGTGATCGTGACCTCCTCCCCCGCCTGGACTCGATCGAGGAGGGACGGGAGCGAGGCCCTGGCGTCTGAGGCAGGTATCGTCGTCATGATGTCCGTATCGTACCGCTACGTACATATCTGTACAACGCGCCCGGATCTCGGTCGGTGGGGTGGGCGGGAAAGGCCGCTGCGGTAGGCTAGCCCTCCCCACCGACACGCCCACCGAGGAGGCTCGTTCCATGCAGGTCGCGGACATCATGCACACCGACGTGATCTCGGCCGACGCCGGCGACACGTTCGCCGACGTCGCCAAGCTGATGCGCACGCACGGGATCTCCTCGGTCGTCGTGCTCGAGGGCAAGAAGCTTTCGGGGATCTTGACCGAGCGCGACATCGTGAACCTGGTGGCGGCCGGCGGCGATCCCCACAGCGTGAAGGTGGCGCACGGCATGACCCGCCGCGACCTCGAGACGATCAGCTCAAAGATCGACATCGCGCAGGCGGCCGAGCACATGGTCTCCCGCAACATCCGGCACCTGCCGGTCGTGGACCGCGGGCGCGTGGTGGGCATCGTGTCGATCCGCGACCTCACGAAGTGGGCGGCCGAGGAGCTCGCGAGCGGCCACGAGCTGCCCGACATCTCGACGAGCCACAAGGCCCTGCAGGCCGCGAGCGACCTCCAGAAGCAGCGCCGCAAGGGCGCGTAGCTACTCGGCTACCTCAACTCGAATCGCTGTTTCATCCCGAGCTATCCGGGGTAGACCTTCGGGTGGCGGAGCCCGCATCGACGGGCGGGGGATGGCCGGGATCTCGGAGGTTCCCACCTCCCTTTCGGCCGCCGACACGATGCGCGATCGGTTCGCGACCTCCTCATCGCATGCCCATGAGACCGCTGGACTACGCCATCACACGCCTGCTGCGAGGGACCGGCACGGAGCTGCCCGTCCGCGCGTTCGAGCCGGTGCTCAACGAGGGTGCGGACACAGATCTCCTCTGCGTGGTGCATGCCGGCGAGTTCTGGGCAACGGTCGGGGTGCCCGACGGCGAGCAGATCGTCGCTGAGTACGGCCCGGGAACGTGGTTCGGGTCGCTCGATGAAGCCTCTCCGGTCACCGTGACCGCCACACGCGCATCCCGCGTCACCCTCGTCGAGGGTGCGGTATTGGACGCGTTGCTCGGCGGCGATCGCGTAGCTGCAGGCGCGATCCAGGCAGGGCTCGACCTCGCACGCTGGGACCGGATGCGCGTGCTGGCGACCCGAAGCAGGTAGAGCCTCGAATTCGGTCGGGCGGGACGTGCGCTGGGATCCTGTGACGCTCCACGAGACCGATCGCTCCGTGCACCGCTATCCCCCTTCCGCGGCGCGCTGGAACGGCTCGCGCGGGTGTTCGAAGCCGCCGAGCTGGGTGATGTCGCGGGGGAACAACAAGGCGATCGTCCAGTCCAGCGCGATGCGCACGCGCCGCCCGATCGTGGGCATCGCGAACAGGTGGTACGAGCGGTGCAGCACCCACCCGGCGAACCCCTTCACCTTCACGCCGAAGACATCCGCGACTCCCTTGTAGCGGCCGAGCGAGCACACCCCGCCGACGTTCTTCCACACGAAAGGCCGAACGGTGGCCCCCGTCAGCGTGGCGGTGAGGTTGTCGCCCAGGCGCTTGCCCTGCCGCATCGCATGCTGCGCGGTGGGCGGCGAGAACCCGCCGGTGGTCAGGTCGGGCACGGCCGCGATGTCGCCCGCGGCCCACACGTCGGGCACGCCCTCGACACGGAGCGCCGGGTCCACCCGGATCCTGCCGTTCGCGTCGAGCGGCAGGCCGCTGATGCGTGCGAGCGGAGCAGGCTTCACGCCGGCCGTCCACACGAGCGTGCTCGCAGGGAAGATCGAGCCGCCGGACAGCGCCATGACGCCGCCCACCGCCGAGTCGAGCCGCGTGCGCAACCGGACGTCGATCCGGCGCGCCTCCAGGAGCCGCTGCGCGTAGGCGGCGAGGTCGACCGGGAGCTCGGGGAGGATCTGCGGTCCCGCTTCCACGAGCACCCACCGCATCTCCTCGGGCTCGATCCCGGGGTAGTTGCGCAGCGCGTCGCGCGCGAGATCCTCGAGCTCGGCGAGCGCCTCGACCCCGGCGTAGCCCGCGCCCACGAACACGAAGGTCAGCGCCGCCCGGCGTCGGTCGGGATCGGCCGTCTCCGCCGCCACGTCGAGCCGCGAGAGCACGTGGTTGCGCAGGTAGATCGCCTCCTGCACGGTCTTGAACCCGATCCCGCGCTCGGCCAGGCCGGGCACCGGAAGTACGCGCGACCACGAGCCGGCCGTCACGACCAAGACGTCGTACCCGAGTTCGATGTCGAGCCCGTCGGGGATCCGGACGTGCGCGAGGCGCTGTGCGAGATCGACGCCCGTGACCTCGCCCACCACCACCGTCGCGTGCTTGAGGACGGGCCGCAGCGGCACGACCACCGCCCGAGGATCGATCGTGCCCGAGGCGA
>JBDTNY010000001.1:0-15400 GCA_039933515.1 Actinomycetota bacterium | reverse complement strand
AGGAGGATCCGGGTCCCGCTCATGCCGATCGGGTGGCCCACCGAGATGCCGCCGCCCCGCAGGTTCAGCTTGTCGCGGTCGAACTTCAGCTCGCGCTCGCACGCGATCACCTGGGCGGCGAAGGCCTCGTTGATCTCGATCACGTCGACGTCGGCGAGCGACAGCCCGGTCGACTCGAGAACGTTCTTCGTGGCCGGCACGGGTCCGATCCCCATGATCTTGGGGTCCACGCCCGCCCAGCCCATGCCGATGATCTTCACGAGTGGCTCGCGGCCCTCCGCCTTCGCCCGGGCCTCCGACATCAGCACCATCGAGGCCGCGCCGTCGGTGAGGCCGCTGGAGTTGCCGGCGGTGACCGTCCCACCCTCGCGAAAGACCGGCGCGAGCTTCGCGAGCGACTCCATGGTGGTCTGCGGGCGCGCATGCTCGTCCTCGTCGACCGTGACCGTCTGCTTCCCGGCCTTCACGGCCACGGGGAACATCTCGGCTGCGCGCTCGACCCTGCCCGACTCGGCCTTCTGCTGCGACTCGAGCGCGAACGTGTCCTGCTCCTCGCGGGAGATGTCGTACATGTCGACGAGGTTCTCGGCGGTCTCGCCCATGATCAGACCACAGAGCGGGTCGAGGAGACCGTCGCGGTACATCGCGTCCACGGCCTCGGTGTTGCCGAGCCGGGAGCCCAGGCGCATGTCGGGCAAGAGGTAGGGGACCCGGGTCATGTTCTCCATGCCACCGACGAGCACGACCTCGGACTGGCCGAGCATGATCTGCTGCGCGCCGAGCTGCGTCGCCTTCATGCCCGAGCCGCACGCGATGTTGACGTTGTAGGCGCTGACCTCCTGCGGGACGCCCGCATGCATGCTCACCTGGCGCCCGGTGTTCGGGCCGTTCCCCGCCTGGCGCGCGTGGCCGAAGATCGTCTGGTCGACGGCCGTGGCGTCGACGTCGGCGCGCCGCAGCGCCTCGACGGCAGCCAGCGTGCCCAGCTCGACGGCGGTGGTGTTCGAGAACGACCCGAGGAATTTCCCGACCGGGGTGCGGGCTCCCTCGAGGATGACGGCGGTGTCCATGGGGGCCA
Organism: Actinomycetota bacterium; assembly: GCA_039933515.1. Lineage (GTDB taxonomy): Bacteria > Actinomycetota > UBA4738 > UBA4738 > HRBIN12 > JAOUEA01. Next base: position 14,322 of record JBDTNY010000001.1, on the reverse strand, counting down.
GTTTAGCTGCCGCGCTCGATCTCCCTGTCGCGCCGATCTCGCCGGCCGCCAGGCGCGGGCTCGCCGGCCCGCGCCTGCGCGAGCACACGGGCGATGGCCGCGCCGCCGTCGACGGGCTCGGATGGAGCGCGCCCGTCGACGGCGATCACGCGGACCCGGTTGCGCGCGAGCCAGCCGCGCACCGCGGCAAGCTCGTCGGCGCGTTCACGCGGGCAGGGGATCGAAAGGGGGTCTTCCAGGCGTTCGCAGCCTTCCCCTGCCCGCGTCAGCGCACCGCGGTCGAACCGCAGGCCGACGCCGTCGTGCGTCTCCAGCTCGAGCGCTCCGGCGCGGACGAGCCACTCGTCTCGGCGGGCACGTTCGAGCGCGCCCGCGAGCGCGCGGAGCCGGTCTCGGACGAGCGCTGCCTCCTCGTAGCGCTCTTGGGCGGCGAGGTCGTCCATCCGGGTTCCGAGGGCCGCCAGCATCTCGGCGGGGGCATGGAGACCGGCGATGAGCCGCTCCGTCAGCTCGTGGTAGCCCTCGGGATCGACACGCCCGTCGCAAGGCGCCGGGCACCGCCCGATGTCGGCGAGTGCGCACGCAGCGAATCGGGTGCCGACTCGCATCGCCGTGGTGCACCGCCGTATCGGCACCACCTCTTCGAGCGCCTCCTTCGCGAGTCGCGCCTGTGCGCTGTTGCCGAACGGACCGAGGTAGACGCAGCCGTCGTCGGGCTTGGCCGCGTGGACGAGCTTCAGGCGGGGGTAGGCCTCGGACGGATCCAGCTTCAGGTACGCGCCGCGTCGCCAGGTCTTGCCCCGGCGGTTGTACTGCGGCTCGTGGCGCCCGATCAGGCGCGCCTCGAGCACGAGGGCCTCGAGCTCGCCCTGGCAGGCGAGGCCTTCGACCGTGGCCACTTCGCCGAGCATGTCCGCGATCTTCTTGCGGGTGTCGCCATAGAAATAGGACTTCACGCGCGCGCGGAGGTCGTTCGACTTGCCGACATAGAGGATCCGCCCGTCACGGCCTTTGAACAGGTAGACGCCGGGCGCATGGGGGAGCGCGTCGGCGAGCGCGATCTTGCCGTAGTGAGGGCGGCCCCGGGCGGTGACGGCCTCGCGCAGGTCGCCGAGCGTGAGGATACCGAGCCGGCCGCCCAGGTCGAGCAGCCCGTGCAGCACCTCGGCGCACGCCTCGGCGTCGTCGAGCGCGCGGTGGATCGGCGTGACGCGCGTGCGGAAGTACTTCGCGAGTGTCTGGAGCTTCACATCGGGCACGTCGGGCCAGACCACGCGACGCGCGAGCTTCGCGGTACACACCGGCGGCCCGGGGATCGGCGCGTAGTCGAGGCGGTCGAGGTTCACGTTCACGAACGAGAAGTCGAATCCGGCGTTGTGGGCCACGAAGACCGCGCCGCGCGCGAACTCGAGGAACGCCGGCATGATCTCCTCGATCGGAGGGCGGCCGGCCACGAGGTGGTCGCTGATGCCAGTGAGGTGGGCGATGAACGGCGGGATCGGGACCTCGGGGTCCACGAGCGCCTGGAACGACCCAAGCCGCTCGCCGCCTCGGTACTTCACCGCGCCGACTTCGGTGATCTTGCAGTCGCGCGGCGACCCTCCCGTGGTCTCGAGGTCCACGACGCAGAACGTGACCTCGTCGAGCGGGATGCCCTGGTCGAGCGTGGTCTGGATCGGCTCCGCGAGCACCTGCCGCCTTCCGTCGGTTGAGGGGACCGAACCAGAGCCCGGACGGTATCGAACAGGTGTTCGAGTGTCAAGGAAGCCGGGACGCGGGGAGGTCACGAGGTCGATCGTGACGCCGGGGTCTGACAGAGGCGCCGTCGGCAGCGCCTCGGCGGGCGTCGACGGGACGGGCTGGAGTGCGCGTGTCTAGGCGTGCAGGCGGTAGAAGCGCCAGAACCCGGCTTCGATCGGAAGGATCTCGGTTTTGGTGAACCCGGCCTCGCTCGCGTACGCCTCCATCGTGGACGGGCGCATCACCGTGCCGGTACCGGCGGAGTTGGGATGCGCCATGCCGTCGGGCAGACACACGAGCGTGCTGAACCCGTACATCAGCCGTTCCAGGTCGTCGCCCGGCGCCGTGAACGATTCCGCAACGCCTTCGTCCATCACCATCACGGCGCCGGCGTCATCGACGATCGCGCGCATCGTCGCGAGCACGGGCACGGGGTGTGGCATGTCGTGGATGCACTCGAAGGCCGTGACGAGGTCGTAGCGATGGACGGGCCCTGCCTCTCGTGGATCGACCGAGTGGAACGTGACGCGGTCGGCGACGCCGGCCGCCTCAGCGTTTTCCCGTGCGCGCTCGACGGCCGGCTCGTCCAGGTCGAACCCGTGTACCTCCGCGTTCGGGTACGCCCGCGCGATGGAGATCGAAGACCAGCCACCGCCGCACCCGACGTCGGCCACCTTCGCGCCGGCTTCCCCGAGCCGCGTGTGGACCTCGGGCAGTCCCGAGGCGATCCATTCGCCCATCTCGTGGACGTAGAATGGGCGGTTGCCGCCCTCCTGGCCCTCGCTCATGTCGGGGCCATAGCGAGACCACCCGACGCCGCCACCGGTGCGGTACGCCTCCATCAGCGCTGGCAGTTGCCGCGACGCGGCAACGATCATGCGGATGGTCGGCGCCAGGTAGGACCGCGAGTCGGGATCGAGGAGCACCTCCGCGTACTCAGGGGGCAGGGTGTATCGGCGCTGGTCCTCGTCCGCGGACGCGTCGTCGCAGTCCAGGATCGAGCCGACGGCTTGCTGCTCGAGCCACTCGCGGGCGTATCGCTCGGCGATCCCGGCCCGAGCCGCGAGCTCGGTCGAGGTCGTTGGCCCGCCCTCTGCAAGGGCCGTGTACAGCCCCAGCCGGTCGCCCAGATACACGGTCTGGATGTCGATCGCACCCAGCAGCGCGCCGAACAGTCGCTCCGCCAACGCCTCGCCGCGTTCCGACATGCGTCCCCTCCCGTGTTCGTCGACGAGTCAATATCGCATCAACGCCCGGTCGGGGGGAAGCGCGAGCCCCGGACGCGCTCGTGCAGCAGGCGATTCGCGCTCAGCTCGTAGCGCCAGGCCGAACGACGAGGTCGCCGAAGTTCGCCGACGTCTTCCCGAATTCGCGCCAGCCGGTCACCCCGGGCTTCACGATCGCCATCGATCGTCCGTACATGAGCGGGATGCACGCGACGCGCTCGGTCACCACCATCCGGTCGGCCTCGTGGAACAGCTCCAGGCGCCCGCGGTCGCTGCGCTCCTGGCGCGCCCGCTCGATCAGCGCGTCGAATGGCGGCCACGAGAAGCCGCCCTCGTTCGTCTTACTCGTGGATTGGAACAGCAGCCGCAGGATGTACTCGGGGTCGGCGTAGCCCGGGAGCCAGCCCGTGAACACGATAGGCGCGACCTCGCGGAGGTCCCGCAGGGTGGGCATCGTCGCTCGCGTCCAGGCGCGCTGTTCGAGCTCGAGGCCGAGGACCTCCCGCCAGCTTGTGACCACGGGCTCGAGCAGCGACGCGTCGTCGTCGAGCGAGGCCACGGCCAGCTGCCCAGTGACCCCGCTCGCCGCGAGGTGCTCCCGGGCGAGATCTGGGTCGAACCGGAGCGCGATGTCGGGTGTGTGCCCCTGGAGCGCAGGCGGCACCACGCCGCCGGTCGCGAGCACCATGTTCGCGGGCAGGGCACCGCCGAGCGCGTCGCGGTCGAGCGCGCGTGCGAGCGCGAGCCGGAGGTCTAGGTTCGCCATCAACGGGTCGCGATGATCGAAGGCGAGGTAGCCCGACCACGCCGCCGGGCCGACGATCGCGTCGGGGTGCCGCCCTTCCACGAGGTCGGCGATCCGCGGGGTGTACCTGACGGTCACGAGGTCGAGCTCGTCGCGGGCATAGCGCTGGGTGGCCTGGGTGATGTCGAGTCGGGTGTACTCCACGCGCGCGACGTTCCCCTCACGCATGCCCCGGTGGTCCGGCCGCCGCTCGAGCACGAGCGCGTCGGCGTCGCGGGCGACGATCCGGAACGGCCCGCTCACCACCTGGCGTTCGGGCTCTCCCCACGCGTCGCCGTCGGCCTCGATCGCGTGCCGAGGCTGCGGTCCGCCGTCGGGTCGGTTCATCACGCTCATGAAGTACGGGGCGGGGGCGGCCAGTCGGAACTCGATCGTGCGTTCGTCGAGGGCGCGCACGCCGATCCGGTCGGGGTCGTCGTGGCGCCCCAGGTAGTAGTCCTCGCCGGCCTCCAGCGCGAAGTAGATCGCCACGCTGGAGCCCGGCGCGTCGGGGTTCAGCACGCGCTTGATCCCGAACTCGACGTCGTGGGCGGTAAGGGGTACGCCGTCGGACCACGTCAGCCCCTCGCGAAGCCGGAACTCGTACCGCATTCCGTCGTCGGCGATCTCCCACGACTCGGCGAGGTTCGGCACGATCGTGCGTTCGGGCCATTGCTCCACCAGCCGGTCGAACAGCTGCATGCAGAGCTGGATGTTCGGCCACGCGATCGCGGAGCGCGGATCCGGGTCGTTCGGGAGGAAGCTCGACGAAACGCGCAGAACCTCGGCGGGCGCCTCGGGCGGTGGCGCCGGCGGCGTCCAGAACGCGAACGCCCGTTGGTATGCCTCGTTCGCCTCCGCGAACCGCAGGGACATGTGCAGCGCAAGGGCGAGCTTGAACAACACGAGCGCGATCTCCTGGCGTTCGCCCCGGCGCTCGAGCAGTGGCAGCAGCTCACGGTAGTGGCCGACCGCTTCGTCGAGCGCGTACTCCTGCCGCGCGAGGTCGCCGGCCCGCGTCAGGCACGCGACGGCCTTGTCCTCGTCCGCGGCGCCCAGCCAGTGGTGAGCGAGGAGGCCCGCGACCTCGTCCCGCCGCTCGCCGGCGCGGTCTTCGAGCCAGGTTGCCGCGGTCCGGTGGAGGCGCTCGCGGTCCTGTCGGACGAGCGTCCGGTACGCCGCCTCCTGGATCAGTGCGTGTTTGAAGCGGTATTCGGGCTCGGGCCATCGGCGCGCCTCCCGGACCAGGTCGAGCCGTTGGAGCTCGGTGAGGGTCGTCGTCACGCCCCCCTTCGCGACGAGCGCCTCGAGCATCGGCAACCCGAACCGGCGGCCCAGGACGGAGGCGGCGGTCAGGGCGGTGTGGGCATCGGGTGAGAGCCGGTCGATCCTGGACAGGATCACCTTCTCGACCGTGGGCGGGATCTCGATCGGCACGGCGTGGTCGAAGCGCCAGGCGTCGCCGTCGCGGACGAGCGCCCCCGCGTCGGCGAGGGACCGGACGAGCTCCTCGAGGAAGAAAGGGTTGCCCTCGGCGGGCTCGAGGATCCGCCGTGCCATCTCGGGCGGGAGCGTGTCGCGACCGATCAGCGCGTCGAGGAGCTCCCGACCCGCGTCGCCGGACAGCGCCTCGAGCCCGATCTCGCGAAACCGGTGGGGGAGGTCGCGCGCCGCCTCTTCCTTCACCCGCCAGGCCGGGTGGTCGCGCTCCGGGCGCATCGTGAGGACGAGCAGGAGGGCGGCGTGCTCGGTGTCCTCGAGGAGCCGCTCGAGCAACTGCAGCGAGGTGGCGTCCGCCCAATGGAGGTCCTCCAGGGCCACCACGACGGGGCCGTCGTCGGCGAGTCGCGAGAGGAGGGTCCGGACCACCTCGAAGGTGCGGTACTGGAGGGCCTCGGGTGAGAGCTCGCCGAGGTGCGCGGCCTCCCTCGGGTCGGGCTCCAGGCCGAGCAGCGGCGCGAGGTACGGCTCGATCTGGTCAGCGCGGTCCCCGAACAGCTGGGCCACTTGGCGCCGCAAGGTCACTCGGAGCCGGAGCTCAGGCTCGTCGGCAGAGGTGCTGAGCCACGAGTGGAGCAGGTCGCGGAACGGCCAGTACGGCATCGACTCGCCGTATGAGACGCACCGTCCCTCGATCCATGTAGCAACCGCATGCTGCACGGGCGCCTCCTCCACCAGGTCGTGGAGCTCGGCGAGGAAGCGGGTCTTGCCGATGCCCGGCTCGCCGACGAGCTGGAGGATGCTTCCCGCGCCCTGCAGCACCGAGTCCACTGCGGCCCGACCGGCCGCGAGCTCGCGTCCGCGGCCGATCATCGGAGTCGCCACCCCTTCGAGCCCCCGCAGTCTCTTCGCGCCGTCGGCTGCCGACGCCACCGAGTGGGCGACGACCGGCTCCTGCTTGCCCTTCAGACTGAGCGCCATCGGCTCGCTCCACGAGAAGAGTGACCCGGCCAGGCGATGGGTCTCCTCGCCGACCAGGACGGTGCCGGGCGCCGCGTGCGACTGCAGGCGCGCCGCTGTGTTCACGGCGTCTCCGAGCGCGCTGTACTCCACGCGGCTCCCGGCCCCGATCGCCCCGACGACGACCAACCCGGTGTCCACCCCGATCCGGACGCCGAACCCGCCGACGCCCCAGCCTCGCTCGACCTCGACCGCGAACTGGGCGATGTCCTCGACGATCCGCATCCCTGCGCGGATCGCCCGCTCGGCGTCGTCCTCGTGTGCGACCGGGGCGCCGAACAGCGCCAGCACCCCGTCGCCGGCCAGGTCCTTGACCATCCCGCCGAAGGCTTCGACCGCCCCGATCATGCGGGCGACGGCATCGCCCACGACCAGCTTCAGATCCTCTGGGTCGAGGCGCTCGCCGAGCGGCGTCGAGCCCACGATGTCGGCGAAGAGCGCGGTGACGACGCGCCGCTCCTCACGGATGTCTCGGATCTCGTCCGGCATCCGTGCATCCTCCCACCGCGCGATGTCGCACGCGCGGAACGAGGCCGGGGAGTAAACTTCGTTGGCCCGTACCGGGCAGGCGCGACGAAAGGGAGGTTGGCCATGGCTGAGTTCATGGATGTGCACCGCGAGATGAAGGGGATCACGCCCGAGGCCTTGCGGGAGGCGCATCAGGCCGATCTCGACATCCAGGACGCCGACGGCGTGAACTTCAAGCACGCGTGGGCCGACCCGGAAAGTGGCCTGGTGTGGTGCCTGTCGGAAGCCCCCGACGCCGACGCCGTGCGGCGCGTGCATGAGAAGGCAGGCCATCCGGCGAACGAGATCTATCCGGTACCGGTTCAGGCGTAGAGGCCCGGCTCCGCGGACGATCTCCGTACGGACGCCTCAGCTGCCGGGGTACATCGCGCGCTCGACCATCAGCGCGAGGAGCTGCTCCACCGCGAGGTGGCACTCCTGGATATGCGCGGTCGTCGTGGATGGCACGCGGATCGCGGCGTCGGCGAGCGGCGAGAGCGCACCGCCCGTCTCACCGGTGAGCGCGACCACCCGCACGTCCTGCGTCCGTGCCCGCTCGGCCGCCTTGACCACGTTCGCCGAGTTGCCGCTGGTCGAGATCGCGATCAGCACGTCGCCCGGTCGGCCGAGCGCCTCTATCTGCCGGGAGAACACGCCTTCTATGCCGAAGTCGTTCGCGATCGCGGTGAGCAGCGAGGAGTCGGTGGTGAGCGCGATCGCGGGGATTGAGGGCCGCGGGTTGTCGATCGTGAGCGTGCTCACGAACTCGGTGGCCAGGTGCTGGGCGTCGGCGGCGCTTCCGCCGTTGCCACAGATCAGAAGCTTGCCACCGGCCCGAAGCGAGGAGATCAGGACCTCGGCCGCGGCCGTGATGTCGTCGAGACACTCGGCCTCGACGCGCCGGACCGTGTCGGCGGTGGAGGCGAGGTAGTCCCGCGCGGTCTCGCGGAGCTCGTCCTGGGTCACGCGGTGGCCTCCCGTTCGATGGATGCCGCGATGATATCGACCGCTGCCGCGAGGTCCGCCACGACGTGGTCGGAGTCGTCACCGGCGCTCGCCCGCTCATGGGTGCCGTGACCGGTCAACACCAGGAAGGTGGTCGCCCCGATCGCGCGGCCCATCGCGACGTCGCCCGCGTGGTCGCCCACGACGAACGCCTCGGCGGGGTCGAACCCGAAACGCGCCGAGGCCTCGCGAGCCATGCCGGCCCCGGGTTTGCGGCAGTCGCAGCCGTCTTCGGGAACGTGCGGGCAGTGCAAGATCGCGTCGACTTCGGCGCCCTGGGCTCCGAGCAGCTCCGTGAGCCGCTCGTGGATCTCGGCGAGCCGTTCCTCAGTGAGGAGCCCACGCCCGATCTGCGCCTGGTTCGTGACGACGACGATTCCGAGCCCCAGCTCGCGTAGGCGCCCGAGCGCGTCGGCCGAGCCTGGGATCAGGACGAGCTCCGAGGGGTCGCCGAGGTGATCGACCTCCTCGTTGATCGTGCCGTCGCGGTCGACCAGCGCGAACCGGCGCGCGGTCATGGGCGGGCGGGCGCCGAGTCCGGTGTCCAAAGCGCGTCTCCGCGGCGAGCCCGCACGCCCTGGCGGTCGAAGTCGAACGCCGCGAACTGACCGCCCAACTCCCTCAGCGCGGCGCGCACGTCGGGCCGCGCCCCCGGCTCGCTCGCGATCAGCAGGTAGCCGCCGCCGCCGGCCCCGCAGATCTTCCCGCCTGAAGCTCCCGCCTCGTGCGCGGCATCGAGCATCGCCTCGATCGGGGTTCCTTCGGTGACGTGCGGGTTCATCCGCTTCTTGGATTCGAACGCATCCCGGAGCATCGGCCCCAGCCGTTCGAGGTCGCCGAGCTCGATCGTTTCGCGCATCGCGTAGGCCATCTCCTGGAGCTGCTTCATGCCGAGGAGCGTGTCCTCGCGGCCGGTGCGGAAGAGCTCGATCTGCGTGTCGATCAGTCCGACGTTTCGCCGCACGCCGCCCGTGTAGCACAAGAGCAGCCGGCGCCGGAGCTCCTCGAGGCGGCCCGCGTCTGCGTTCACCGGCGTCACCCGGGCGCCGCCGGCCCCGAACTCGATCAGGTTGAAGCCGCCGTACGCTGCCGCGTACTGGTCCTGCCGGCCGCCGCTGATGCCGAGGTCGTCGCGCTCGATCGTGTACGAGAGCGCGGCCACTTCCTCGGCCGAGCACGTCCGCCCGCCGAGCATCGCGAGCCCAGCGACCATCGCGGTGACGAGCGCGGACGACCCGCCCAAACCGCTGCCCGGGGGCGCCTCGGACTCGATGTCGACGTCGACGCCGGTATGGACGCCCATGCGGTCGATCGCGGCCTTCGCCAGGTCCATGACGCCGTCGTATTCGGGGCTCTCGTCGAGCCGGTAGCGCACGAGTTGTCCCAGGTCGAGCGAGCGCACCGTGATCTCGCGGTCCTCCCGGGGGGCGACGCGGACCCGCACGTAGTGGTCGATCGTCGTGGAGAGCACCGCGCCGCCGTGTTCGGCATACCAGTGCGGGAAGTCCGTGCCGCCGCCGACGAAGCTGATCCGCAAGGGAGCGACGGCATGGATGGGCGTGAGGTCGGGCATGGGAACGCCGCCAAGTCTAGGGGAGCGGGGCCGCGGTCAGGCGCTCAGGCGACCTGACGCTGGAGCCTTCGCCGCTGCTGTTCCGTAAGGCCGCCCCACACGCCGTAGCGCTCGCCGTTCTTCAGCGCCCAGGCCAGGCACTCCTCCTTGATCGGGCACGCGGTGCAGAACATCAACGCGGGTCCGGCCTCCTCCTCGGAGATCGGGAAGAACAGGTCGGGATCCACGCCGAAGCACGACGCGCGGTCCTGCCAGAAGTCGGGAGGGGACGGGTTGGGGGGCAGCAGGTCGATGTCGACGTCCGGGTAGCGGTCGATCCTCACTGCCTGCCTCCCCCTCGAACCACCCACGGGCGGCGAGTCGCGCCGGTGGGAACCGATTCATAACAGACGGCCCGCAGGCAGCGGAAGGGGTCGAAGGCAGGCAATCCCGAATCGGCTGGTAGCGGGACCGGAAATGACTCGTTCGGGCTAGTCAGACCTCGGTAGGGTCTCCAACTCGATGGCGCCGCTCGCCACGATCCGCGCGTCCCGCGCCTCCCATCTGACCCGGGCGAAGGCCTGCACGCGGCCGGTCAGATCACGTGCGGCGCTGGTGACGTCACCGACCTCGACGCCCTCGGCCGACACTGGGTCGCCCGGCCCGACGTCCCCCACGGCGGCGACGCGAACCAGGATCCGCGGGGGGTGGCCGAGGTTGGCCACCCGCGCGACCGACTCCTGCCCCAGGAAGCACCCTTTCGTGCGATCGATCGCCGATCCGAGTCCCGCCTCGGCCGGCAGCGATCCGGTGTCGAAGTCGGCGCCCATCCGGGGCACTCCCATCAGGATCCGCCAGCTCTCGAGAGCGTCGAGGCCCGCCTCGACCAGCCCGGCGGTCCGCAGCTCGTTGGCCATCGCCTCGGCCGGGTCGCCGGAGGCCACCAGGACGCCCACTCCTGGACCGAGCGCAGCGGGGGCGAAGACCGGCCGGCCGCCGCTCGCGCGTGCCCGAGCGGGGATAGAGAACACCGCCACCTCACCTGAGGCGTCGTGGAGCGCGACGTCGGACGACAGCACGTAGGGAACGAGCATCGCCTCGATGCGATCGGGCTGCGACGTCTCCTGAAGCAGCCAGAAGCCGTCCGTCTCGCGTACCACCGTGAGGTCGGCGCGGATCTTCCCGGTGGGGGTGAGCAGCAGGGAACGCCGTGACCGGCCCGGTTCGAGGGACGAGATGTCGGCGGTGACCAGGTCGTGGAGCCATTCCGCAGCATCGGCCCCCGTGACGCGGATCGCCCGAACGGGCAGGCGGAGGTACCCACGCTCGTCGACCAGCGCGGCGAGCTCGTCACGCGGTGCCTCGACGGGTCCCATGCCTCTGGGAGGATTATCCGCGATGGACGTCCCACATACCCTCGTCGTCACCAACGACTATCCGCCGCGCGTCGGCGGGATCCAACGAACGCTCGAGGCCCTGGTGTCCCAGCTACCGCCCGACCGTGTGTCGGTCTTCTGCCCGGACTGGGACGACGCCGATGCGTTCGACGCCGTGGCGCCCTATCGCGTGCTGCGGCAGCGCGAGCGCTTCCTGTGGCCGACCCCGGAGGTCGCCCGCCGTGTGGAGGACGCCGTTCGCGACACAGGAGCCGAGGTCGTGCTCTTCGGCGCGACCTACCCCCTCGCGATGATGGGACCGCGCCTCGCCTCGCGCGGGATCCCGTACCTGGCTGCCGCGCATGGATTCGAGTACTGGCTGTCGGTGATCCCGGGGTCCCACGGCCTGGTGCGCTACGCGACCTCGAAAGCCTCGCGGGTTCCCGTGATGTGCAGCCGCTTCATCGCTCGGACGGTCCGCACCGCTGTGCCCGATCGCGTGCCGGTGTCGGTGCTCTATCCCGGGGCCGACATCGATGCGTTCCGGCCGGACCTTCAGACCGACGATCTCCGCGAGCGGTACGGGATAGGCGATCGCCCGCTCGTGGTCTGCGTGAGCCGGCTCGTGGCCCGCAAGGGCCAAGACGTGCTGATCCGGGGGATGGCCGCGGTCCGCGAGCGGGCGCCCGGAGCGGCGCTGCTGATCGTCGGCGGCGGCCCGTACGAAGACGACCTGCGGGCGTTGGCCGCCGCGGCGCCGGAGGGATCCGTGATCTTCGCCGGGCAGGTCTCCGAGGATGACCTGCCGCGGCACTACGCGGTCGGCGACGTCTTCGCGATGCCGTGCCGGAGCCGCCTCGGGGGGCTCGAGGTTGAGGGCTGGGGGAACGTGTTCATCGAGGCCGCGGCGTGCGCCCGTCCGGTGGTCGTGGGCGACTCGGGCGGGGCCCGGGAGGCGCTCGTGGACGGCGAGACCGGGATCTTGGTCGACGGGGCGGCCGTGGGGGCGGTCGCGGAGGCCGTCGGAGCCCTGCTCGCCGACCCCCGGCGCGCTCGGCGTATGGGCGAGGCGGGGCGTGCCCGGGTTGAACGGTCCCATGCCTGGCCCGCGATCGCCGAGCGGCTCGTCCTCTGGCTCCAGGAGGCCGCCGGCTGAGATCGTTCGCCGGCGACGGACGACGGTACCCTGCGCCCATGGACGTCCCACCCACGACCGAGGAAGAGCGCCGCTGCCCGCACTGCGAGGCGCTGGTCGCAGCGGACGCCGAGTGGTGCGGGCAATGCTTCACCCCGCTCACCGAGTCCGCGCCGGAGCCGACCCCCGATCCTGTCCCCGAGTCCGTCGGGGATGCCGCCGACGGCGCGCGCAAGGTTCCTACCTGGCCCTGCCCGGCGTGCGGCCACGACAACGCGATCGAGCACGACGCGTGCGCGATCTGCGGCACGCCGTTCGCAGTGTTGATGCGTCAGGACGAGCAGCTGCCCGTCGTCGAGCCGAAGGACGCCCTGGCCTGGTCGCTCGTGTTCCCGGGTCTGGGCCATCGCAAGGTCGGGCACGGGATGGACGGGCTTGCGCGCGGCGTGCTGTTCGCGATGCTGTTCGCGATGGCGTTGTTGACGGGTCTGTCCGGGGTGCGATCGGGGATGGTCTTCGCACTCTTCGCGGCGTTCATGGCGCTCGCCCTCGCGACCTACCTGGGTTCGGCCTTCGAGGCATACCAGATGGCGCAGGGCGGCCGGCCGCTCGTCACCGCGCGGACTCTGCTGTGGGTCACCGTCGGCGTGATCGTGCTCTCGATGGCGGTGCTCGCGCTGACCGTGGTGACCGCCTCCAGACGCTAGGATGCCTCGGGATGGAGCACGCGGAGGGTTCGATCGAGATCGAGGCGCCGCTCGAGGACATCGTGGAAGTCCTCGAGGACTTCGAGGCGTACATCGAGTGGGCCGATGTGCGCAGCGTCGAGGTCCTGCAACGCGGAGAGGGTGGACGCGCGACCCGGGTGGCGTTCGAGGTCGACGTGCCCGTGCTCGGCAAGGCGGGCTACACGCTCGCCTATCAGTACGCCGCGGGGGACACGGGCATGTCGTGGGTCACGACCGAGGCACGCGGAGCGGTCCGCGACATCCGCGGCGAGTACCTGTTCCACGAGCTGGATGACGGCACCCGGGTCACCTACCGGCTCGGCGTCGAGCTGGGTGTGCTGGTCCCGGGGTTCCTGCGATCCGAGGGCGCCAAGCGCGTGATCGAGAACGCCCTCGAAAAGCTCAAGCGCCGCGTCGAGATGGGCTGAGCGCCCGCTCCTTCCCGGTTCGTCACGACCTCATCACCGGCCAGCCGTTCACCCTGGCGCGCAGGTGCCGTAGATTGGGGCCATGCGGGTCATCCTCTTCACGGGCAAGGGCGGGGTGGGCAAGACCACCGTGGCGGCGGCGACGGCGGTCCGCGCCGCCCGCGAGGGCAAACGCACGCTAGTGATGTCCACCGACCCCGCGCACTCGCTGGGTGATTCCTTCGAGGTCGAGATCGGGTCGCGGCCCACACCGATCGCCGACCTCCTGTGGGCGCAGCAGATCGACGCGCAGGAGCGGCTCGAAGACAACTGGCGTGAGATCCAGGACTACTTCATCCAGCTGATGAACTGGGCCGGCACCGAGACGATCCAGGCCGAGGAGCTCACGGTGATCCCCGGGCTGGACGAAATCTTCGCGCTGATCGACGTGAAGACCCACGTGGAGAGCGGCGAGTTCGACATGCTCGTCGTCGATTGCGCCCCCACCGCCGAGACCCTCCGCCTCCTCAGCTTGCCCGAGGTCATGAACTGGTACATAGAGCGGATCTTCCCCGTGGAGCGCAAAGTCGTGCGCGCCGTCCGCCCGATCGTGTCGAAGATGACCACCCTGCCGATCGCGGGCGACCAGGTCTTCGCCGCGGTGGAGCGGCTCCACCGCAACCTCGACGACGTGAAGACGATCCTGACCGACGAGTCGGTGTCGTCGGTGCGCCTGGTGGTGAACCCCGAGAAGATGGTGATCGCGGAGGCGAGACGCACCTACACCTACCTCGGGCTGTTCGGGTACCGCGTCGATGCGGTGGTCGTGAACCGGATCATCCCTCAGGAGGTCGAAGACCCCTACTTCGGGAAATGGAAGGACATCCAGGCCGAGCATCTGGCCACCGTGCGCGAGTCGTTCGAGCCGGTGCCGATCCTCGAAGCTCGCCTCTTCGAGCGCGAGATGGTGGGGATCCCTCTCCTGATCGAGATGGGCGAAGAGGTGTACGGGCCGCTCGATGCCACCGCGATCTTGTTCCACGACGACCCGATCCGCGTCCGAAAGCGGGGCACCGGCTACGTGCTCTCGATGCGTTTGCCGTTCGTCTCCCACGACGACATGGACATCCATCGGCGGGGCGACGAGCTCTTCGTGCGCGTCGGGTCGTACAAGCGCAACCTCATCCTGCCGCAGACTCTGAAGCGGATGGTCGTGAACGAAGCGAACTTCGCCGGCGATCACCTCGAGATCCTCTTCGCCAGGGTCGAGGAGCCGACCACCACGGGATGACCGCCACCGGGGCGCAGGCGATCGGTCTCGACGTGGGCGGGACCAAGACCGCGGCGATCCGCGTCACCGTGGAAGGCGCCGTGCTCGCGCGCCAGACCCTTCCGACCCCTG